>JAKPAM010000076.1 GCA_029779435.1 Pseudomonadota bacterium
CCGCTGACATCGCGCGCGCGCTGGGTGGTTTCACCCGCGAAGGGGACTACTACGAGAGTGAGGACTACCTGCTGTCGTCGGCGGTCGGCCACCTGCTCGAGATCACCGCCCCCGAGGAATTCGAGGTCAAGCGCGGTAAATGGTCGTTCGCCCATCTGCCGGTGATTCCCCCGCACTTCGACCTCAAACCGATCTCGCGCGGCGAGGACCGGCTCAAGGTCCTGACGCGGCTGATCAAGCGCAAGGACGTCACCGAACTGATCAACGCCTGCGACGCGGGCCGCGAGGGCGAGCTGATATTCAGGCTGATCGCCCAGCATGCGAAGGCCAAGCAGCCATGCAAACGGCTGTGGCTGCAATCGATGACGCCCTCGGCGATCCGCGAGGCCTTCGGCAACCTGCGCAGCGACGCGCAGATGCGGCCGCTGGCGGACGCGGCGCGCTGCCGTTCCGAAGCCGACTGGCTGGTCGGCATCAACGGCACGCGGGCGATGACGGCATTCAACTCGCGCGACGGCGGCTTCTACCTGACGACCGTCGGCCGCGTGCAGACCCCGACGCTGGCGATCGTCGTCGAGCGCGAAGAGCGGATCAAGCGCTTCGTGTCGCGCGAATACTTCGAGATCAAAGCGACGTTCGGCGCCAAAGCCGGCACTTACGAAGGGCGCTGGTTCGATCCGCAGTTCAAGAAGAACGACGATGCCGAGGCGCGCGCCGAACGTCTGTGGGCGCGCGGCACGGCCGACGCGATCGCCGACGCGTGCCGGGACAAGCCCGGGCAGGTCACCGAGGAATCCAAGCCGACCACGCAGGCGGCCCCCGCGCTGTTCGACCTGACGACGCTGCAACGCGAGGCCAACTCGCGTTTCGGCTTCTCGGCCAAGACGACGCTATCGATCGCCCAGGCGCTGTACGAGAAGCACAAGGTGCTGACGTACCCGCGGACCGACTCGCGCGCGCTGCCCGAGGACTACGTGGGCACGGTCAAGGCCACGATGAAGATGTTCGCCGAGAGCGCGAACCCGGCCAATCCCTACGCCCCGTTCGCCGGCAAGATCATCGACCAAGGCTGGGTCAAACCCAACAAGCGGATCTTCGACAACAGCAAGGTGTCGGACCACTTCGCGATCATCCCGACGCTGCAGGAGCCCAAGTCGCTCAGCGACGCTGAGCAGAAGATCTATGACATGGTCACGCGCCGCTTCCTGGCGATCTTCTATCCGGCGGCCGAATACCTGGTGACGACGCGGATCACCGTCGTCGAAGGCCATTCGTTCAAGACCGAAGGCCGCGTGCTGGTCAACGCCGGCTGGCTGGCCGTGCACGGCCGCACCGCGAGCCAGGACGGCGCCAACCTCGTGCCGATCGAATCGAAGGAAACCGTCCACACCGAATCGATCGACGTCAACGTGCTGGCCACCAAGCCGCCGCCGCGCTACACCGAGGCGACGCTGCTGTCGGCGATGGAAGGCGCGGGCAAGCTCGTCGAGGACGACGAACTGCGCGAGGCGATGGCCGCAAAGGGCCTCGGTACGCCGGCCACGCGCGCGGCGATCATCGAGGGCCTGATCGCCGACACCTACCTGATCCGCGAAGGCCGCGAGCTGGTGCCCACGACCAAGGCGTTCCAGCTGCTGACGCTGCTGCGCGGGCTGGGCGTGTCCGAGCTGACGATGCCCGAACTGACTGGCGGCTGGGAGCACAAGCTGGCGCTGATGGAGCGCGGCCAGCTCGATCGCGACGAGTTCATGCAAGAGATCGCCGAGATGGCCCGCCAGGTCGTCGAGCGCGCCAAGAACTACAAGCTCGAGACGGTGCCCGGCGACTACGCGACGCTATCGGCGCCCTGCCCCAAGTGCGGCGGCGTGGTCAAGGAGAACTACCGACGCTTCGCGTGCACGCAATGCGACTTCTCGATCACCAAGACGCCGGGCAGCCGCGCGCTGGAGGTCGACGAGGTCGAAACGCTGCTGCGTGACCGCACGATCGGCCCGCTGCAAGGCTTCCGCAGCCGCCTGGGCCGCCCGTTCGCGGCGATCCTGAAGATCACGCCCGAGTTCAAGCTGGAGTTCGACTTCGGCCAGAGCAACGACGAAGGCGATGGCGAACCGGTCGACTTCTCCGGACAGGTGTCGCTGGGCAAGTGCCCGAAGTGCGCCGACGGACAGGTGTTCGAGCACGGCATGAGCTACGTGTGCCACCACAGCGTCGAGCAGCCCCGGACCTGCGACTTCCGGTCGGGCAAGGTCATCCTGCAGCAGGAGATCTCGCCCGAGCAGATGCGCAAGCTGCTGGTCGACGGACGCACCGACCTGCTGCAGGGCTTCGTGTCGTCACGCACGCGACGCAAGTTCAAGGCCTTCCTGGTCGTCGGCAAGGACGGCAAGGTCAGCTTCGAGTTCGAACCGAGACCGGCCAAAGGCGCGGCGCCCAAGACTGCCACGAAGGCCGCCGCCAAGACCGGAGGCAAGACGGGCGTATCGGCGGACGACGACGCCGGCGACGGTGACGCTGCGGTCGATTCGGATGGGGCCGGCGCGGACGACGACGGCGGCGCGGTGACCGTGCGCAAACGTGCGGCCAAGAGCGCCGCAGCGACGGCTGGCGGAGGGACGGCCGCGCGCCGCCCGGCCAAGGCCGCCACCAAGGCCGCCAGCACCGGCGCGCGCGCCAAAGCCGGCACCGGCAAGACGCGCTAAGCGCGGGCTCGGGGCCCTCGTTTCGCGCCTCCTGTCGGCAACGGACGCGAAAAAGCGACATCCCGCGAGCACGCCGAGCATCGCCGCAGCCGATCCGGCTATATTCGTCGGATGGACAAAGTGCAGGCAAGCCGGCAGGTCGACTGGGTGTTCGCCTACGGATCGCTGATCTGGAACCCCGAGATCGACTTCGACCATGCCGAGCTGGTCAGGGTCCACGGCTTTCATCGCGCGTTCTGCATTCGCTCGACCCATCATCGCGGCACGCCCGATCGCCCCGGTGTCGTGCTCGGCCTCGATCGCGGCGGCAGCTGCGTCGGCATGGCATTCCGCCTGCGGCCGGAAACCCGCGCCGAATCGATCGACCTCCTGTATGAGCGCGAGATGCAGTATTCGGTCTACGTCCCGATGCTGGTCGGGACGTCGCTGACCGACGGCACGCGCATCCGCGCGCTGACCTTCGTCGCCAATCGCGCCAACATCGCGTACCAACGCCTGGCGGAAGACGAAATCCTGCGGCGCATGCAGTGCTGCGCCGGCCAGCGCGGCGCCAACGTCGACTATCTGCTCAATACGTGGCATTCGCTGCAGCAGCGCGGCGTTCACGACGAAATGCTGGCACGATTGGCACAGAACGTCCGGCTCGCCGCCCGGGCGACGCCGTCGCCCGCTTCACCGATCGCGGTCGCCGCCGCCTGAACGGCCGAGAACGGCGCGGATCAGTGCGAATCCTCCGGCTCCACGCCGATCGCCACCAGCACGCGCGACACCATATTGTACGCCGCGACGGTCGCGATCAGCTCGAACATCAACCGGTCGCTGCCCAATAGCCGCCGCGCGCGATCGAACGTCGCGTCCGACACGGCGACGTGGCGCGTGCTCTCGATCGTGAACGCCAGCACCGCGCGCTCGCGCTCGTCGAACAGCGCCGCATCGACCGCGGCCTCATCGATCCGACGCAATGCGTCGGCCTGCCCCTGCGTCGCTCCGGCCGCGATCAGCAACGGCGCATGGTGCACATACTCGTACTCGGCGCCGTTGACGATCGCGACGGCGCACATCGCCAATTCACGCAGCCTGGGCTCCAGCGCCAGATCGCCGCGCATCGCGCCGAGAAACACGTTCCAACCGTGCGCGACCGCCGGACTGTGCAACAGTTGCCGATCCAGGTGCAGCAACCGCCCGCCCCGCCGCTGGCGGATCGCGTCGACGACGGTGGACGGCTCGGCCAGATCGGCCGGCAGATAAGGCAATCGGGGCACGGATTTCTCCTATCGAAACGTAACGGACCGGCCGGCCGCCCCGACCCGAGGCGGCGTTGGCAGTGGACTAGAATGCGGACTCCATCGTGATCACGCCGACGCGGTCACGGCATCCGGTCGGACACAGGACTCCCACGACATGAAACTCTATTACGCCCCCGGCGCCTGCTCGATGACGCCGCACATCGTCCTCAACGAACTGGGCCTGCCGTACGAGGCGGTCAAGGTCGACTTGAAGACCAAGACGGTTGCCGGCGGAGACAGTTTCGTCAAGATCAATCCCAAGGGCTATGTGCCGGCCATCGAACTGGATGACGGCCGGCACCTGACCGAGGTCGCCGCAATCGTCCTGTACCTGGCCGACCTGAAGCCCGAGGCGGGATTGGCGCCGGCGAACGGCACGTTCGAACGCTACCAGCTCGTCGAATGGCTGACGTTCATCTCCAGCGAGATCCACAAGGGCATGGGCACGCTGTTCAACCCCACCGTCTCGCCCGACTGGCGCCAGGCATCGATCGACAGGCTGAACAACCGATTCGACTGGCTGAGCAAGCAGCTCGACGGCAAGCCCTACTTGATGGGTGATGCGTTCACGATTGCCGACGCCTACCTGTTCAACATCCTGAGCTGGGCCCGGCTGGTCAAGTTCGACCTCGATCCGTGGCCCACGCTGGGCGACTACGCGGGTCGCATCGGCGCCCGCCCGGCGGTCATCGAGACACTCAAGTCCGAAGGACTGCTGCGCTGACGCAACGGCGGCGCCGGCCAACGCGATAGCGCGGCGAAGCCGAGGGGACGTCCGAGATCCCCACGACGACAAGACACGACAACAGGAGACACCCCGATGAAGATTCGCGAAATCGCGACCGGTCTGCAATTTCCCGAAGGGCCGGTCGCGCTCGACGACGGTTCGCTGCTGGTCGTCGAGATCGCGCGCGGTACGCTGACGCGCATCAAGCCCGACGGCAGGACCACCGTCATTTCCGAACTGGGCGGCGGCCCCAATGGCGCCGCCATCGGCCCGGACGGCCACGTCTACGTCTGCAACAACGGCGGTTTTCGCTGGCATCGCAATGGCGACATGCTGCTTCCGGTCGGTCAGGCCGACGACTATGCCGGCGGGCGCATCGAACGCGTCGACCTGTCGACCGGCCGCTTCGAGCGCGTCTACGACGGCTTCGAAGGCCTGGACGGACAAGCCCACACGCTGCGCGGCCCCAACGACCTCGTATTCGACGCCCACGGCGGCTTCTGGTTCACCGACCTGGGCAAGACGCGGCGGCGCGAGACCGACCGCGGCGGCATCTACTACGGGCGTGCCGACGGGACGGCACTGGTCGAGGTCGCGCACCCGGTAACGACACCCAACGGCATCGGCTTGTCGCCCGATGGCAAGACTGTCTACTTCGCCGAGACCGAAGGTGCTCGCCTGTGGGCACTGGATGTCACCGGTCCCGGTCAGGTCACCCGACATCCGTTTCCGTCGCCCAACGGCAGCAGGCTGGTCGGCCAACCCGGCGGGCCGCCGCTCCAGCGTTTCGACTCGCTGGCCGTCGACAGCGAAGGCCACGTCCTGGTCGCCACGTTGATGCATGGCGGGATCACACGCTTCTCGCCCGACGGGCAACACCGCGTGTTCACTCCGATGCCGGACGCCTTCACGACCAACCTGTGCTTCGGCGGCCCCGATCTGCGCACGCTCTATGTCACGTTGTCAGGCAAGGGCAGCGTGATCGCCATCGATGAATGGCCGGTTCCCGGCCTCAAACTGCAGAATCAATGACAGGAACCCCATCATGAGCCAGCCGACCGAACCGACAGCTACGGGCGGCGATACGGCCATCGCCGTCACACCACCGCCCGCCCACGCGGCCCTGCCCGAAGCGCTGCTCGGCCAGCATGCGGAGATGGCGGCCTGGCGGCGCGATCTGCACGCCAATCCGGAACTCTGCTTCGAGGAGACCCGCACCGCGCAACTCGTCGCGCAGCGACTCGAAAGCTTCGGCTACGAGATCCATCGCGGCATCGGCAAGACCGGCGTCGTCGGCGTGCTGCGGAACGGCACGTCGACGCGGTCGATCGGCCTGCGCGCCGACATGGACGCGCTGCCGATCGCCGAGGCCAACCTGTTCGGTCACCGCTCGATCCGCGAAGGCAGGATGCACGCCTGCGGCCACGACGGCCACACCGCGATGCTGCTGGGCGCCGCCAAGTACCTGGCCCGCACCCGTCGGTTCGACGGCATCGTCAACCTGATCTTCCAGCCGGCCGAAGAAGGGCTCGGCGGCGCCGTCGCGATGATCGAGGACGGCCTGTTCGAGCGCTTTCCGTGCGATACCGTGTTCGCGATGCACAACCGGCCCAAGCTGGCAGTCGGCCGCTTCGCGGTACGGACCGGTCCGGCGATGGCCGGTGGCGCGTTCTTCGACATCCATATCACCGGCGTCGGCGCGCATGGCGCGCGGCCCGAAACGGGCGTCGATGCGCTGATGGTCGGCGCGCATATCGCCACCGCGCTGCAGATGATCGTCTCGCGCAACGTACCGCCCGTCGAGACGGCCGTGCTGTCGATCACGCAGTTCCACGCCGGCGATGCTTATAACGTGATCCCGCAGACCGCCGTGTTGCGCGGCACCGTGCGCGCGTTCCGTACCGACCTGATGCAGCGGATCGAAACGCTGATGCGCCGCACGATCGAGAATGTCGCGCAGGGCCTGGGCGCGGCCGCGAGCCTTGATTTCCGGATCAACTTCGCGCCGGTCGTCAACGACGGCGAGCAGGCCGACTTCGCCGCCGCGATCTGCACCGAACTGGTCGGTGCGGACAACGTCCAGCGCAACCCGCCGCTGATCATGGGATCCGAGGATTTCTCGTTCATGCTGAACGAAGTGCCGGGCTGCTACCTGAACATCGGCAACGGCGACGTCGAGGGCGCGTGCGAGGTGCACAACCCGATGTATGACTTCAACGATCAGGCATTGCCGCTAGGCGCGGCGTTCTTCGTGCGGACGGTGGAGAAGAAACTGGCACCAGTCGCCTGATCCGCGATCACCCGGCTAGCGTCGCTTCACGCCAGGACGGAACCCGAGTGGACGAGCCCTAACGCGATGATGCCGACGGGCGCTCGACATCGGAGCCGGTTCGCAGCCAAGGCCCCCGCCGGTTCGATTGTCCTTCGGTCGCCTTCGGTTCATCTCGTGGCGCCCGTCCGGCCAGGTCCATACCGGGTTGCAGCCGTCGCCACAGCGCCAACGAGCCAAAGAAGTAGATCGCAAACAACACGACCAGGCCATAGAACATCACTGCCTGCGGCCAGTGCAACCGCCAGCCGACGATGCCGATCGCACCGCACAGCAGACATGCCAGTTGCAAAACCAGAACTGCGCGGCCGACAGGCAGCCCAATGGCCAACAACAGATGGTGCATATGCCGACGATCCGGCGTCATCGGCGTCACCCCGCAGGCCAGGCGACGTGCAAAGCAGGCGAACATATCGATCAACGGCACCGCCACGATCCAGCCGACAGCCGCCGCCGGCGCACTGGCCGCACCATAGCCTCCGGCCAGATGCACGCACAGAGCAGCGATGGTGAATCCCAGCATCATGCTGCCGGCGTCACCGAGAAACATCGCGGCGGTCGACCGCCACGGCGTGCGCTGGTTGAACACGAGAAAAGCCAGCGTCGCACCGATCAGGACAGCGATCGCACGCGCCGTGCCGATTGCCTGCTCGGCGTCGGCGATCATCGCCCCTCCGCTGAACACCCACAGATCCCGCGAAACCAGCACAAACCCCACCAGCAGCCACCACAGCGAGGCGGCCACCAGGCCCCCCGCCATGCCATCGATGCCATCGGTCATGTTGATCGCATTGGTCAGTGCTGCGATACCCAAAACCGTGAACGGCAATGCCAGCACGCCAAGGCCCAACTCGAACGGGCCGAGGCTGCGCCCGAGAGATGGCAATACCCACTCCGCCGACTCGGCCACTAGTATCGCGGCGACCAGTTGAACCGTCAGGCGAAAACGCGCCCGGATCGGGAACCGGTCGTCGATGAACGCAATCACGAAAATCATCGCCGCGGCGGCCCAGAGTTGCCAGGCGGGCGGATTCCACAAATGGCCGCTGAGGATCATGATCGCGGCCGTCGACGCGATCAGCAGACCGCCCGCCAATGGCACCGAACCGACGTGCAGCTTGCGATGATTCGGTTTGTCGAGCCAGCCGATTCGCACGACCAAGCCGCGCACCGGTGCAACGAGCAGCAACGCGAGCGCGAAAGCCGCTAAACCAAGTAGCAAAAGCTGAAGCTCAGAAGAATGCATGGGTACGCCCGCGGGTTCTCCGATCGTCCGGCCTCGAGTTGATCACGGTAGCGCACTCTGGATGCCGGACACCAATACCAATAGCGCGAAACGTTCTATGGCGAGATAGAATCCGTCACATTCTGCCCTCATCGACGTCGTTCAGACCGTCGGTCGCACGTCAGGGCAAAATATTGCAAACCGGAATCGGACGAAATGGAACGAGATCCGACGCGACAGCACGCTTCCCGCCCGTCCCTGGGCGGGGATGTACTATAGCAAACTGGACAGTTCCCCGTCTGTCAGTCGACATCGTCAAAATGCATGGCCGTTCCCGTGACTTGTTTCACCGGGAGGCCATGCCGATCCGCCTATCATCGCCTCTGCAACGCCCCCGATACACGAATCTATGAATCCGCCCTCGACGCGCCCTCGTTCCGTTTCGTCGGTGGCCCGCCCCCAGCGCGATCTGTTTCAGATGGCGCGGGCGGCGACGCCCACTTTGATCCGGCTATGGCGGATGCTGCTCCTACATAAGGTGATGATCCTGAGCATCGCGGCATTAGTGACACTAGCCGCGATGTTCATCGTGTCCCAATTGACGCCGATCTACCGCGCTGCCGCGACGGTACTGATCGAGTCGAACAAGAACAAGGTCGTTTCGATCGACGAGGTCTACAACGGTCTGTCCGGCAATCGCGAGTACTTCCAGACACAGGTCGATTTCCTGCGTTCTCGCGAGGTTGCGATGCGCGTCATCCGACAGTTGCAACTAAGCGAGAATCCCGAGTTCGACCCCCGTCAGAATCGCTCCTGGCTGAGCGCGCTATGGCCGTTTTCCGGATCGGGCGACGAGATGACGCCGGTCGCCGTCGACGCGGCCGTCCTCAGCCGTTTCCAGCGGCAATTGAGCGTCAGCCAGATGCGGATGAGCCAGTTGATCGAGGTGGCGTTCGAGTCGCCGGACCCCGAGCTGGCCAGCAAGGTCGCCAACGCGGTCGCTGACCAGTACATCCGGGCTGATCTCGATGCGCGCTTCGACATGACGCAAAAGGCCAATACTTGGCTGACCGAACGCCTGTCGGTATTGAAGGACAAGCTCGATTTTTCCGAGAAAGCTCTCCAGGCTTATCGCGACGAAGCCGGTATCGTCGAGGGTCGCAACACCGCCCCCGGCTCGGCGGGCCGCCAGCTCGAAGAGCTGCAACAGCGCCTTATCCAGGCGAAAGTCGCACGCCAGCAGGCCGAGCAGATCTACAACCAGGTCCGCGGCAATTCACCCAATCGCTACCAGGTACCAGCGGTTTTCAACAACCAGACCGTCGTTCGTGCACGAGAGATCGAGACCGCGGCTAGTGCGCGCCTCGCGGAGATCGCTCAGAAGGTCGGGACGGCCCACCCGCAATACCAGGCCGCCCAGAACGAGTTGAGCAATGCACGCCAGAACACGCAACGCCAGTCCGACGCCGTCATTGCATCGATCGCCAAAGAGTACGAAGTGACCGTCGCCACCGAGCGGGCACTCGATGATTCGCTGAACAAGGCGCGTGGATCGCTGCAGGTCTTCAACCGCAAGGAGATCCAGCTCGATGCGCTGGATCGCGAAGCAGCGAGCAATCGCCAGATCTATCAGACGTTTCTCTCGCGCACCAAGGAAACCGGCGCCACGGCCGACTTCCTGACGCCGATCGCCCGCATCATCGACCCTGCAGTCACGCCGTTGAAGCCCTCCAAGCCGCCCAAGCCGCAACTGGTGCTGCTCGGCGCGCTGGTCGGCCTGCTGCTGGGCGTCGTCGTCGCCTCGTTGCGCGAGCGCATGACCCATGTGATTCGCTCGTCCGACGACGTGCAGACCTTGCTCGAGCGCCCGCTTCTGGCGGCGTTGCCGTTGCTGAGCGGCGACCAGCGCGAACGTGCGAATTTCGTGCAGATCGACCACCCGGGTTCGCAGTACGCGGAATCGATCCGAACGGTCCTAACCGAGGTGCAATTGGCGACGATCGAGCAAGCGCATCCGGTCATCGCCTTCACGTCCACGCTGCCCGGTGAAGGCAAATCGACGCTGGCGATCAATTTCGCCCTCGAGCAAGCGCGAACCAAGCGCGTGCTATTGATCGATCTGGACCTTCGGCGACCGACAGTGGCCAGCAAGCTCGGTCTGCCGCGTGATACGCGCGGTGCTGCCGATCTGCTCGCCGGGCGCGCCGACGTGAACCAATGCATCTTGCACGTGGAATCGCTGAAGCTGTCGGTCATGCCGGCAGGCAAGATCAGACTCAATGCGCATGAACTGATTTCGGGTCCGCGCTTCGCCGATATGCTGGACACGCTCCAGAATTCGTTCGACATGATCGTGATCGACACGCCGCCGATGCAAGTGGTATCCGACGTACTGCTGATCGCCACACGTTGCTCGGGCAGTATTTACGTCGTCAAATCCGGTGATACCCCCGTTCCGCTGATCCGACGCAACCTCGAACGATTGGAAGCGGGAGGCACCGAAGTGTTCGGTGTCGTACTGAACGCGCATGACTACAAGCGCGCCGGCCGCTATTACGGCGAGTACTCAGCCTTCACCAAATACGGATACGAAAGCACGTATCAAAATTCGGGCGCCGCCGCCCAATGATTCTGATTGCAGAACATAACAAGTGATGATTCCTCGATGACCATGACCTCCTCCCCGAATTCTTTGAAACAAGACGCCATACAGAAATTCTCGGACCGCAAGGCCGTGATCGGCATTCTCGGCCTCGGATACGTCGGACTGCCATTGATGCTGCGATTCTCCAGCGTCGGCTTCAAGGTTTTGGGCTTCGACATCGACCCCGAGAAGGTCGAGACTCTCAACGCCGGCCGCAGCTACATCGAGCACATCAAGTCCGACACGCTGGCCACTGCCCGCACCCAGGGTTTCGAGGCCACCACCGACATGAAGCGTGCCAGCGAGGTCGACGCGCTGATCATTTGCGTGCCGACGCCGTTGAACGCGCACCGCGAACCGGATCTGAGCTTCGTCATCAACACCGTCGATGCGATCGTGCCGTTCCTGAAGCCCGGGCAGATCATGTCGCTCGAAAGCACCACCTACCCCGGCACCACTGACGAGGAACTTCTACCTCGCATCGAGAGCCGCCCCGGTCTCGAAGTCGGCAAGAACTTCTTCCTGGTGTTCTCGCCCGAGCGTGAAGATCCCGGCAATCCCAACTTCGAGACACGCACGATTCCCAAGATATGCGGCGGACACACGCCGGGGTGCCTGGAGGTCGGTCTTGCGCTGTATGGGCAAGCAATCGATAAGGTGGTGCCGGTCAGTTCGACACGCGCCGCGGAAATGACCAAGCTGCTGGAGAACATCCACCGATCAGTCAACATCGGCCTGGTCAACGAGATGAAAATCGTCGCGGACCGCATGGGCATCGACATCCATGAAGTGATCCGGGCCGCCGCGACCAAGCCTTTCGGCTTCGTTCCGTACTATCCCGGCCCCGGGCTGGGCGGCCACTGCATTCCCATCGACCCGTTTTATCTGACCTGGAAAGCCCGCGAATACGGGTTGAACACGCGGTTCATCGAACTGGCGGGCGAAATCAACCACTCGATGCCGCATTGGGTGATCAGCAAACTGAGCGATGCCCTCAATGAGCGGCGAAAATCGATTCGCGGAAGCCGCGTTCTGGTGCTGGGCATCGCCTACAAGAAGAACGTCGACGACATGCGCGAATCGCCCGCCGTCGAACTGATGGAATTGCTGCGCGAGAAAGGGGCGGAGGTCGCCTACTCGGATCCGCACGTGCCGGTCTTTCCGAAGATGCGCGAGCACCGCTTCGATCTGCGCAGCGTCGAGTTGACGCCCGAGTCGCTGGCGTCGTTCGACGTCGTGCTGCTTGCCACCGACCACGCACGTTTCGACTACGACATGATTCGACGGCGCTCGACGCTTATCGTGGACACGCGCGGCGTCTACCTCGAACCCGCCGAGAATGTCGTGAAAGCGTGAGGCAGGCCGTGACGATGCACCAGTTCAAACCCCCGATCACCGATCGCAAGATCCGTATTGGCTTGGCGGGTTGCGGTCGGATCGCCAACAACCACTATGCGGCCATCGAGGCGCACGCGGCCAATGTCGAGCTCGTCGGCGTGGCCGATATCGCGCCGAGCGCGCTGCAGGCCGCGGCCGCCCGAACGGGTGCCCGGCCATACGGTTCACTCACGCAAATGCTGGCCGAGGCCAACGCCGATCTGATCGTGTTGACGACGCCCTCGGGCCTGCATTCGAAGCAGACGATCGAAGCCGCGCGGGCAGGCCATCATGTGATGACGGAAAAGCCGATGGCGACCCGGTGGGCCGACGGTATCGCGATGGTCGACGCTTGTGATTCGGCCGGCGCACGCTTGTTCGTGGTCAAGCAGAATCGGCACAATGCCACGCTGCAACTGGTCAAGAAAGCCATCGAGGCAGGGCGCTTCGGACGCATCTTTTCGGTCGCGATCAATGTGTTCTGGACGCGACCGCAAGCCTACTACGACAGCGCGTCGTGGCGCGGCACCTGGGAATTCGACGGTGGCGCGTTCATGAATCAAGCGAGTCACTACATCGATCTGCTGGACTGGATGATCGGGCCGATCGAATCGGTGCAGGCCTATACGGCGACACTGGGGCGCCACATCGAAGTCGAAGACACCGGCGTGATGACGGTGCGCTGGCGCTCCGGTGCGCTGGGCACAGTCAATGTGACGATGCTCACCTATCCGCAGAACATGGAAGGCAGCATCACGATCCTCGGCGACAAAGGATCGGTACGCGTCGGCGGTGTCGCCGTCAATGAGATCCAGCATTGGCAGTTCGCCGACTCGCACCCTGATGACGAGCGTATCAGCGACGCCAGCTACGAAACGACGTCGGTATACGGTTTCGGCCACCCGCTGTACTACGAGAACGTAATCAAGGTATTGCGCGGCCAGTGCGAGCCCGACACCGACGGTCGCGAAGGCCTGAAGTCGCTCGAAGTCCTGATCGCCGCCTACCTGTCGGCACGCGACGGCCGTCGCGTGCCTCTGCCCCTCCACTATTGACGGGATCACGGGCGAACCGCCTCCCGTGACATTTGCGATGACCAAGATCCACTCCACAGCCATCGTCGACGATGGTGCGCAGATCGGCGAAGGCAGCCATGTCTGGCACTGGGTGCACGTATGCGGCGGCGCCCGCATAGGACGCGGCTGCTCGCTCGGCCAGAACGTGTTCGTCGGCAATCGGGCAACGCTCGGCAACAACGTGCGCGTCCAGAACAACGTATCGATCTACGACAACGTGCATCTCGAAGACGACGTCTTCTGCGGCCCGAGCATGGTCTTCACCAATGTCATCAATCCGCGCGCGCACGTTTCACGCAAGGACGAATATCGGGACACGCACGTGCGGCGCGGCGCCTCGCTGGGCGCGAATTCGACGGTGGTATGCGGTGTCGAGATCGGCAGCTACGCGCTGATCGGCGCCGGCGCCGTCGTGACCCGCGACGTGGCGCCGTACGCGCTGATGACCGGTGTGCCGGCACGCCGCGCCGGATGGGTCTGCCAATGCGGCGTGATCCTGCCCAAGGGAACCGGCCGTCAAGCCTGTCCCGAATGCGGCAGCCAGTACGACATCAGTCCCGACACCTGCAAGCCCGTGCCGACGGTACAGGCGACCACGGCCTGACACGGAGCCCGATCATGACCACACCTTCGCCAGCGAGCGCGACGACCGCGCCGTTCGATTTCATCGATCTCAAGTCACAGTATCGACGGCTCAAGCCCGATATCGATGCGCGAATTCAATCGGTGCTCGACCATG
Source organism: Pseudomonadota bacterium (assembly GCA_029779435.1). Classification (GTDB taxonomy): domain Bacteria; phylum Pseudomonadota; class Gammaproteobacteria; order Burkholderiales; family Burkholderiaceae_E; genus JAKPAM01. The sequence continues at coordinate 14,103 of JAKPAM010000076.1, forward strand.
GTCAATACATCATGGGACCCGAGATCGCCGAGCTCGAGGCACGCCTGGCCGCCTATGTCGGCGTCAAGCACTGCGTCGGGATCTCGGACGGCACCACCGCGTTGCTGGTGGCATTGATGGCGCTAGGCGTGAAGGCGGGCGACGAGATCATCACGACGCCGTTCACGTTCATCGCGACCGGCGAGATGATCGCGTTGCTGGGGGCCAAGCCGGTCTTCGTCGACATCGACACCGCGACGTTCAATCTGGATCCGGCAGGACTCGAGGCGGCGATCACGCCGCGCACCGGCGCGATCATTCCCGTCAGCCTGTACGGACAATGCGCGGACCTGACGGCGATCAACGAGATCGCCGCCCGCCACGAACTTCCCGTCATAGAGGATGCGGCGCAAAGCTTCGGCGCCTCTCACCACGGACGACGTTCGGGAGGGTTGTCGACCATCGGCACGACCAGCTTCTTTCCGTCCAAACCGCTCGGCTGCTACGGTGACGGCGGCGCCTGCTTCACCGACGACGACGCGCTGGCGCGGCGGATGCGCGAGATCCGCGTCCATGGACAGGATCGCCGCTACCACCACCCGGTGGTCGGGCTCAACGGTCGGCTCGATACCCTGCAGGCCGCAATCCTGTTGGCCAAGCTCGACGTGTTCGACGAAGAAGTCGCCTCCCGCGCCGCGATCGGCCAGCGATACGCGCAACGGCTGACCGAAATCACCGGCGGGACCGCCATCACGCCGATCCTCGCGGCGGGTAATACCAGCGTCTACGCCCAGTTCACGGTTCGCGTGCCCGAGCGCGACAGGGTGTCCGCGTCGCTGAAAGCCGCTGGCGTGCCGACCGCGATCCATTATCCGATCCCGTTGCACCGGCAGCCGGCGATCGCCGCGCTGGGGCCTTATGGGAGCTTGCCGCACAGCGAAGCGGCAGCCGACGAGGTGCTCAGCCTGCCGATGCATCCGTACCTGTCCGATGACCAGATCGAGTTCGTTGGGCAGGCGTTGGCGCAAGCGTTGCGATAAGCATCGGACGAGGATGCCAAATTCGATGAGTTCTCTCGTTCGACGAGCGGTTTCCGTTGGCCGTTCTCTGTACTGGAGGTGCTATCAGGACTACATGATGCCGAGCCGGCTGCCCGAGTATCGGCGCCTGCTGACGACCGCGCTCGACCACGGCTACCGCGTGATTTCGGTCGAGGCGTGGGCTCGGCTGCTCGGACAGCCGCTCGTGCCACCGGCCGGCAAGCTGATGATCATGCGCCACGACGTCGACACCGATGCGGCGCTGACGCTCAAGTGGAGCGAGATAGAGCGCGATACCGGCGTCGGGGCCAGCTATTTCTATCGCCAGTCCACGATGGACGGTCCCGTGATCGAAGCCGTGATGCGGGCGGGTTTCCACGTCAGCTACCATTTCGAAGAGGTGGCCGATGTCGCCAAGGAGCGACGCCTCGGCAGCGCGGAAGCGATCAGCCGGCATATGTCCGAGATACAGCAACGCTTCGGCCGCAACCTGGATGCGATGCGCGCGCGCTTCGGCTTGAGCGGCCGCATCGTCTGCTCGCATGGCGACTGGCTGAACCGCCGCGTCGGCGTGCGCAACCTCGAACTGCTGCGCGACCCGACGTTCCGCCAACAAGTAGGCGTCGACTACGAAACTTATGACGAAGCGCTGATGACGCCGCTCAACGGTTACTACACCGATACCCAACCACCCTCGTACTGGCGCCGCTCGGGCAGCCCGTTCGATGCGATCCGGGACGGCATCACGCCGATCGGCGTCCTGACCCACCCCCGCCAATGGCAGCCCAACTTCGCGAGCAATACCGCCGAGACCTGGCGACGCATCAGCGAAGGGCTGGCTTACCGAGGCGCAGCATGAGCGGCATACAACAAGGCCTGCCGAGCGTCTGCCACTTCTCGACCGTGCATTCCGGCGTCGAGATCCGAATCGTACGCAAGCAGCTCGCCTCGCTGGCCAAAGCCGGCTACCCGGCGTGGCTGGTGATCCCGGGCACGGCCGATGACGTCGCCGAAGCCGCGGCACTGGGCATCCGGATGATTCCGCTTTGCGAGCCGTCGCAAGGCGACCGGCTGCGCCGCGCCACGACGCTGGCGGCCAGGGCCCTGCGGCTCGTGCGCGACACGGGCGCCCGGATCGTTCATTTTCACGACCCGGAGCTCATTCCGATCGGTCTGGCGCTCAAGGCCATGGGACGCCAGGTCGTGATGGATTCGCACGAGGACCTGAAGAACCAGATCCTCTTCAAGCACTGGATACGTCCGGGACTACGCCGATCGATCGCGGCGGTCGCGCGGCGCGCCGAGCTTTTCGCCGCGCGCCGTTTCGACGGTATCGTCGGCGCATTGCCCTACCATCAGCAGATCTTCGGCCAGGACGCCCGGCGCCTGGCGATCGTGCGCAATTTTCCGCTTGATGGAGAACTGGACACCGGCGACGCGGCGATCGATTGGTCGCAGCGCACGCACGTCGCGTATGTCGGCCTGATCTCCCGTGTTCGAGGCGTGTTCGAACTGGTCCATGCATTGCCGCGGGCCGGCACCCGCCTGCTGCTGGCCGGTCGTTTCTCCTCGAAGACCGAGCAGGAGCAGGTCATGCAGGATCCGGGCTGGGAAATGGTCGACGAACTCGGCTATATCGACCGCATCGGCGTACGCAACGCCTTGAACCGCAGCTTCGCCGGCATCTGCACGCTGTATCCGATTCCGAACCACCTGAACGCCGAACCGATCAAGCTCTTCGAATACATGGCCGCGGGCATCCCCGTCATCATCTCGTCGACCGTGCCCACTTGGCGCAAAGTCGTCGAGGATAGCGAATGCGGCGTCTCGGTCGATCCCAAGGATCCCCATGCGATCGCCGACGCGATCCGCAAGTTGCGCGATGATCCGCAGGCAGCGCAGCAGATGGGCCGCAACGGTCGCCGGGCAGCGCTGCAATCCTATAGCTGGAATACGCAGGCCAAGGGATTGATCGACCTGTACCGGTCGATCGCGACCCAAAGCACCTGATTTCCTTCATGCGCATTCTGTACATCGACCACTACGTCGGCTCCCTGCGCCACGGCATGGAGTTTCGGCCGTACTACATCGCCCGGGAATGGGTACGGCTCGGTCATCATGTCACGATGGTCGGGGCGAGCCATGCGCACGTGCGCAGCCGGCAACCCGAGACGCATGGCCCCGTCACCGAAGAGACGATCGACGGCATCGACTATCGGTGGCTCCAGACCCCCGCTTACGAAGGCAATGGCGGCCAGCGCGTGCGTAACATGCTGTCATTCGTACGGGCGCTGTATGGCCAGCGCAACCGGTTCGTGTCCGAACGACCCGATGTCGTGATCGCGTCGTCGACGTATCCGTGGGACATCTACCCGGCCCGCTCGATCGCGCGGCGAGCCGGCGCGCGGCTGGTGTTCGAACTGCACGACTTGTGGCCGATGTCTCCGCAAGAGATCGGCGGCCTGTCGCGCTGGCACCCGTTCATCATGGCGATCCAGCATGGCGAGGACTACGCGTGCCGCCACGCCGACGCGATCGTCAGCATCCTGCCGCATGCGGATCGCCACCTCCTCACGCGGGGGATGCCTGCCGAGCGCTATCACCACGTCCCTAATGGCATCGACTTCGGGGAATGGGACACCGACTACCGCGCCCCGCCCAACGCCGCGACCGCGCTCGCCGAGCAACTGCGCGCGCAGGGCCGGCTGGTGATCGGTTATGCCGGAAGCCACAGTCCCGGCAATGCGCTCGACACGCTGCTCGATCTCGCCGCGGCCATCGACGACCTGCCGGTATCGATCGTCCTGGTCGGCGGCGGCCCGTCGAAACCCGGACTGATCGAAGCAGCGCGCCAGCGCGGGCTCGCGCATCTGCACTTCACCGACCCGGTCCCCAAAGCGGACGTGCCGGACACCCTGCGCGCCTTCGATGCGTTGTATTACGGACTGATTCCGTCACCGTTGTATCGGTTCGGGGTCAGCGCGAATAAGCTGTTCGACTACATGGCCGCGGGCCGCCCGATCATTCAATCGAACAATGCCTCCAACGATCTGGTCGGCGAAGCCGGCTGCGGCTTTTCCGTCGGCCCCAATGACGTGCCGGCGCTGACGTCGGTCATGCGTAAGCTGCTGGCATTGAGCCCGGCCGAGCGGCAGGCGATGGGTGAGCGCGGCGAACGCTTCGTCCGGAAGCACCACGACCACCGCATCCTGGCCAAACATTTCCTGGCCGCGATCCAATCCCCCGCCTGACGAACCCAAGCCCATCGGTCGCCCAGGTAATGCCCGCCCACCGAACATGACGAGCCCCCCATGACCCGGGAGAGCAGCGCCGGCTTTCTGAACAGCATCGCGATCGTCCTCACCGGTTCGATTGCCGCGCAAGCGATTCCATTGCTCGTGATGCCGCTGCTGACGCGCCTGGTGGCGCCGGCGCAGATGGGACTGTACAGCACATGGTTCGGCATCATGGCGATACTCTCGATCGTCGCGACGTTTCGCTTCGAGATACTGCTGACGATCGAGCGCGATCCCGTGTCGCGGCACACCTGCCTCGTCGTGGTCAGTTCGGTGATCCCGTTGCTGTCGATACTGTTCGGGTTCGCGCTGCTTGGCGCTACACCGTGGATGCGGGATCTGATCACCGGCTGGCACTGGAGCGCCGCCCTGTCACTGACGATCGGCATCTGGGCGCTGTCGATGAACAAGGTGTGGTTGGCCCTGGCGGTGAACACCGGGCATTTCCGCACGCTCGGCATCATCCGTGTCGCCACGGCGGCCTGCTGCGCGCTGCTGCAGCTCGCGGCGGTCACCGTGCTGACCGAGCACGGCCTGGAATGGGGATACGCGACAGGCCTCGGCGTCGGCGTCGTGATCGGATACCTGCTTCTGATGCGCCGCGTGCCATCGTACGAAGGCGGGTCGATCGACCTGGCGGGCGTCAAGGCTTATGTCCGGCAGAAGATGCAGCTGCCGCTCAACGCCCTGCCGGCCGACCTGATCAACGCGCTGGCGCAGCAACTGCCGATCCTGTTCGTCACGGGCCGCTTCGGCGCGTCGGCGGCCGGCGTGCTGGCATTGTCCATACGCGTGCTCGACGCACCGGCGGGCGTGTTCTCGTCATCGGTGCTCGACGTCTACAAGCAACGCGCGGCCGATGAATTCAGCGAGCACGGCAATTGCCGCCGCACATTCCTCGAAACGCTCCGCATGCTAATGGTCGTCGCGTTGATTCCGTCGACGATCGTGCTCGCCGCCGGGCCCTATCTCTTCGCCCTGGTTTTTGGAGAACAATGGCGCGAATCAGGCCTGGTGGCGCAGATTCTCGCGCCGATGGCTTACCTGAGATTCTTCGCCAGTCCGCTGGGCTACACGCTCTATATCTGCGACAAAGCACGTCAGCAGTTGTATTGGCAGATCGCACTGCTGGTACTCAGCACGCTGGCCTTCATCCTTCCCGAGACACAGCACGATGCATTCGTGATGTACGCGAGTACTTATGGTGGTCTGTATGTGGTGTATCTGTTGATGTCTTATCGAGCCGCATGCGGAACGCCGGCCCCTCGCGCCGATTCGCTGCCTGGAGCGTGATTCGTCCGGCTCACGGGCGAACGCACCGGAGCGAGTCGCGCAAGCTCAGTCCGGATCAGCCGGCACCGTGCAGGACGACCCGCCAGTTCGATCCCGTGCCCGGCGTCGCCTTGTTCCAATGATTGGCGCCGATCCATCGACCCGCGAAGAACGTCTCGGCCTGCGATTCCGTGAACGCCGCGGGCCACGCGTATCCATAGGCCCGCCCGTTACGCTGGTCCGCGAATCGCCATACGCTCGATCCCTCGGCGGTGAATAGCAGGTCGTAGTCCACGCCCTCCTGCATGGCGATTTCATTATTGAATGCCACGTCATGCCAATCGAGGACGCCGGTGGCATGGCCCAGCCCGGCACTGGTTCGATAGCTTGCCCGCTTCGCCGACAAGGAGCCGGACGCCAGCACGCTATCGCCCTGGCGCAACTCCCAATTGAGCCGACCGGGCGCGGATGCCGCCGTCTGCACCGAGAAGCCGTTGATACGCCGCGCCGACCGCGGGCGGAAGCGCTCGCGCACGGGCGCGGATGCCGTCACTTCCCACTGGCGTCCATCGACATTGCCGGTCTCCATGTTCGTGTTGCCGAACACCGCCCCCCCGGCAAGCGTCACTTGCAGGATCGGCACGTAGTAGGAAGCGCCCCGACTCGGCGTGACATTCATGTCCTGCCACTTGAAGTCCCCCTTACCCACAGGCAGCACCGAGAAAAGCATCGCCCAATCCAGCGGATTCAACCACCTGGCCGGCCTGCCGTTCTCGACGACCGTCGCGGCGCAATTCACGCCGAGATAATTTCTGGACGGATTACCGCCGATGTTGTCGTAGACGACGTGATACAGATGGCCTGCCCGCAGGCTCTGCGTGCCGCTCATCGTGATCGCATCATGAAAGCGCGACGTCACGTGTTTCCCGGCGATCATTCTCGGCTGGTATTGGCCCGTCGCGATCGGAGAACCCGACATGTCCGGTCGATGCGACGCACTACCGTCGTCCGGAAAGACACGGACGCGAATAAGGCCGCCATCACCGCTCGCGTAGCCGGTCCCATCGGCCCAGTAGGTCTTCAGGGACGCGATGACTCCCGCGACCGGCGCGCGAAAACGCTGCGATACCGCATACCTGTATCCACCGACATCGCCGACATTGAGGTTGCCCAGCGAGTCGATCAGGTACACGCCCGGACCGAACAGGCGCTTGAAACCGGGCTCGTCGACGGTATAGCCGGCCGGGGGAACCAAGGGCATGGAATGGCCGCCGGCGGGCGATCGTGCAAGGGCATGCGATGAGAAGGCTGACGCGGCAATGACGACGATGGTCGAAATGGCAAGGAGAAACCGTCGAAACATAAGCGCAGGCATGTGACCGTGCAATATCCGAACCCCTATTCTCGCATCGATCTGCGCGATCCGAGCCGACAATCGCGTTTGCGCCGGCACAACATCGAGCGCCGGTTCGATCGGTAAAACATAGAACCCCGTGACGGAACGACGACCCATTCGATGGATTGCGCTAAGATCCTGGCGGCACAGAAAAGCCGGCAGCTTCATTCACCCCGCGTGACCGGCGCCAACCTCCTGAATCGTTCGTTTCCGCGAAGGAGCCCCATGACCCTTGCCGTTACCAGGGATGCGCGATGCTGATCGCCGACGCGAGCATGGATCAGGAACCCGCCTGGCTATCGTGGATACGCGGGCTGCTGATGCTGGTTGCCGTGTTCCTCGTCTTCACGCCATTCGAGTCCGACGACGGATCGCTGGGCGCGACTTATGCGGTCACCCTTTTCTGCCTGGTCGTGGCGCTTGTGCTTACGCCGGTGTCGAACCTGAAGGGGCTTTTTTGGCCGAGCGCCTCGCTCCTGCTTCCGGCCGCGGTGATCGTCCACTCGTTCCTGCTGTCGACGCAGCCGCTCTCGCCCTATTCGGTGCTGTTGATCCTGAGCTTCGCGACAGCCATCGTGCTGGTCGAATACGCGAACGCACGGCCGGTCGAATTCCTCGCCGTGGCGCGCGTGTTTCTCGTCATCAGCATGGCGGCCCTGCTGTATCAATTCGTTTCGTTCCAGCTCGGAGGAGAAGTCGTCGACCTGCACGCGATGCTGTTTCCCGGCACGGCTCGCATCGAGATCGGCACGGAAGCGGAGTCCGTCATCCGCTTGACCGGCTTCCAGACCGAACCCGGCAATTATTCGACCTGGATCATGCTCCTGGTGCTGGCATCCAGACTGATCGCGGGTCGGTTCGGGATCATCGAGTCGCTCGCGACGTGCTCCGTACTGATGACCTATTCAGCCACCGGCGTGCTCTTCGTCGGCATCGCGATCCTGTGGATGCTGGCGGATTCGCTGACACGCGGCGGCGCCAAACACTGGATGTGGCTGGTCGTGCTCGGTGCGCTCGTTCTGGCCGCCGCCAGCACGTTCGAATTGCTCGATCACTACGAGGAGCGCTTTCTCGGCCGCGACGACGCATCGCTGATGTACCGGTATTGGGCACTGCAGGCCTACTCGTACCTGACGACCAGCGAGAAGCTGCTCGGTTTCGGATTCCTCGACGAGATCTGCGACTGTCATTTCAGCGACCTCGGCTTCGGCCCCAACCTGGTGATGCGCGGAGGCATCCTGGTCGCGCTCGGCGTGCTGCCGTGGCTGTGGACGGCTTGGCAACGACGCTCGGCGATGGCCGTGCTGGCGATCGTATCGACGGTCTATTTCGCGAAGACGCCGCCGTTCAGCATCGCCGCGTGGTTCGCGCTGCTGCTGCTCAGCGACGTGCGCCAGTATGATTCGTCGCCATCCGCCGCGCCTGAGGACCTGGCCGATCAAACCCCCGACGGAGAAGGTGCCGCAACGTGAAGGGGGTGACCCGCCGACAATGGATGGTCGGCGCGGCCGCGACAGCGGGTTCGATCGTCGAATCACGCCATGGCCGACCAGCCGCCGCCGCCCCCGTTTCCCGCTCGTTGGTGCCGGCGACATCCTCGGGATTGCAGTATCTCGATCCCGCCTACCGACGCCTGTACGGACCCGGCACCACGGTCATCGACAGGCTCGCCTACCACTATGTCATGCGCCGGGACGGGCAGGACTACGCGGCTTCCCAACGATTCCGTGCGCCGAAAGACGGCCACATCGACGCGATCCGCATCTACACTCCTGGCGGCCGCGATGGCGAATATGCGGGCGGATCGGGCGGATCGGTCGTCATCGGGCTGTATCCGGACGATGACAGCGACGCGCACCTGCCCGATCTATCGGAACCCGCGCTCGCCGAGGCGCGCTTCGTTCCCGCGTTGCGAGGCGGCGATTTCCTGTGGCGCGGCGACCAGTTTCCGCGGATCCGCTTCACGGCGAAGCAGCCGATGCGCGCGGGGCGCTTGTATCACCTCGTCTATCAGCAGGCCGACGCGCGACCCGAGACGAACTACATCAACCTGAACAGCACCGCCACGAACAGCGAGGCCGGCCGGCCGATGCGCTGGCTCGACCTCGATGACTGGGCAAGCCTTTACGGGATTCGGCAAGGTTCGGGAAGCTTCGACTGGCATAGCTCGACCGCGCGACCCTACGGCGGCCTCTTTTACGTGCCGATCCTGCAAATCGACCTGCGCGATGGCACGCGATTCGGATCCGCGGTGATGGAGTCCGGCAACATCGAAGCACGACATTGGCTGGTCACCGACGGACATCCGATTCGGGAACGCTTCCGCCCCAGCCGCCCCCGTTCGATTGGCGGCCTGTCCGTGCACACCGCGGCCGAGGTCGCCGGCTCCTTGCATTGGCGACTGCTGGCCGATCGCGAGGAATTGTGCGCGGGGGACGTCACCGAAGCCCAGGCCAACTACCGGTCGATTCGAAGCCTGACCTACCAGCAAGGCATCTTCCAGTGGTATGACGTTCCGTTCGACCGACCGGTCTCGCTGCTGGCGGATCGTCGCTACGATCTGGAATTTTCGGTCAGTGATCGCAGCCGCTGGCGTTTTGCCGCACAACGCAATGGCGGCTGGTGGGGTTTTCAATACCCGGCCGCGTTCTGCGAGTCACAGGCGGAGCATCGATTGAACGGCTACTGGACCGATGCCTACCTGTGGAATCCCCGGCGCATAACCGTTGATCGCTCGAACTGGCGTGTGGTTCTTCACGAAGAACCACCCTGAAGTCGGCCAAAAACGACCGTTCACTCTATCGGGGCCAACGCCTGTCGGGTAAGCCTAATGTTATCCGATGCCCCGGCGAAATGAACCGAGACACCCCGTTCGCGGGCTCTCCGTTCATTTTGCAGGTCAAACATGTCGAGCATTCGTCAAAAAAACGGAAAAAAAATGCTTCTGTGTAGTCTTTTACTCGCGTCACACCTGACAGCCTGCTCCTCCGGCGACGCCGGCCTTACCCCGGCAGCGAACCCGGTGGCCCCGACGACAGCCTCGACAACGGCCTCCACAGCGGACTCGGCGGCTCCGCTGGCGACCACCCCCCAGGCATCGGCTGCAACGGACCCGGCGCCCGCCCCGACGACGTCCCAGACAGCAGGCGCCACGGCCCCGACAGCGCCGGCAACTCCCATCCAGCCGGAAGCCGTGAACAGGGATCCGTCGCCCTCGGACACGACCGGCACATCACCGATCGCTGAGATCCCCCCGGTCTCGTCGCCCCCGCCCGACAGCCCGCCTGTACTGGTCGCGCAGAACGACAACAACACCGTCACCGACGTCGTCGTCAAGGACTCGAACGGCGCGAATACCGTCATCCCGGCATCGCCGACGATGTCGGCCAACTACGGGCCGGGCATCGTGGTCATCGACCGCCTCGCCTACAGCTACGTGCAGCGCCTGAATGGCCGCAACTTCGCGATGTCGCAGCGATTCCGCGCGCCGATCTCGGGCACGATGGCTTCCGTTCAGATCTATCTGCCGGTCGGATCGTCATCGGCCGGATACGCGTCCGGCACGGGAGGCCAGATCCGCATCGGCGTCTATCCCGACGACAATTCCAGCGCTCACCGGCCGAACATGTCGGAGAACCCGATCGCGTTCGCCACCTTCCGTCCATCGATGGCGTCGGGAACGTTCTCGGGCGCCGCCCGGATGTTTCCGATCATCCCGGTGAACTCGAGCGACTCGTTGAAGGCCGGCTCGCTGTACCACGTCGTCTACGAGCAGACCGATCCCGATCCCTCGACGAATTTCGCCAACATCAACAGCACCGCGACGAACATGGGATCCGGACGGCCCGCCCGCTGGCTGAGCCCGACGGATTGGGGCGTGCTCTATGGCGAACGCGCCAGCGCATTGCAGGCGTATTCATGGGGCGACGCGACGGCCCAGCCGTACGGCGGCCTGTACTACGTACCGATCCTGCAGGTTCGCACGACATCCGGCGAATCTTTCGGTTCCACCGTGATGGAATCTGGTAACGATCGTAACCGGGAATGGGCGGTCGGCTCGGGTAACCCCATCCGCGAACGATACACTGCGTCACAAAATCGCACGATCAGTGGTTTGTCGATCATGACCTCGTCGACCGCCGGTGGCTCGCTCAAATGGGAAATCAAGCGCGGCGATTCGGTGTTGGCGAACGGCACGATCAACGATTCGGGTTCAGGTTCATTCGCGACCGTGAAGAGCCTGTCATACGATCAGGGCGTCTACTCGTGGTACGACGTGACGCTACCCACGTCGATCCAGTTCCAGCAGGGCGCGACCTATGACGTCGTGTTTACCCCGCAGGGCGGCAGCGAATGGCACTTCGCCGCGCAGAGCAATGGGGGCCAATGGGGCTTCACCAACCCGGCGGCCTTCACCGAATCCCAGGCGCAGGCGTATACCAACGGGCAATGGTTGAACGCGAACATCTGGAACAAGAACGCGACGACCTATGACCGGACCAATTGGCGCGTAGTCCTGCATTGATCGGCAGGGGTCCGAGGCGCACGCGCGACAGTGTCGACCGTGCTCGCGGTCGCGTGCGTCTACAATCCCGGTCTGCCACCCGTCCGCCATCGCGATGGGGCTGCATGATCCTCCGGCGGATGAAATCCGTACCGGACCCTTCTCTCGATGATCCGCCACGCGAGCACGCTCTTCACCGGAACCCTGCTTGGGCAACTGCTGCCATTGGCGGTTGCCCCGCTCCTCACGCGCTTCGTCTCTCCCGCTCAATTCGGGATCTTCGCGCTGCTGCTGACGCTGGTCGGCCTCGGCAGCTACGCCTGTGGCGGCCGCTACGAGGCGGCCATCGTGGTGCCCGCCGACGACGCGGAGGCGAGCAGTCTGCTGCGCCTGGTGCTGGCGATCAACGCGGCCTTCTTCGGCATCACGTTGGTCGCGCTGGCCGCTGCACTGCTGCTGGCGCCCGCCAACGAGATGTTCGGACCCGTATGGCTGTCGCTGCCATTCATGATCCTGGCCAACGGCTTGATCAATGCGTGGGAAGGGTGGGGCAATCGCCACGAGGCCTATCGCAGCATCGCCATCTCGCGCACGACGAGGGGCGTCGGTGTCGCCCTGTGCCAGGTCGGGCTACTCGTGGCGTCGGCACCGCCATTGCTTGCGCTAGTGATCGGGCAGTGCCTGGGCATGCTCGCCGGCTTCCTCACGGGTACCTCCCGCAATCAAAGCTTTTTCACAGCGCTCAAGCTTCCATGGACGCTCCGCGATCTGCGGCGCGTGGCGGCCAAGTACGCTCACTACCCCCGCTACAACACGATCCATGGACTCATCCATGCGGCCCAGGCACCGTTGACGCTGCTCATCATCAGCGCTTACTGCACGCCGCCATGGGTCGGCGCATTCGGACTGATTCAACGGATCCTCCAGGCGCCCAGCGGCTTGGTGGGAACCGCCGTCGCGCCCGTGCTGCTGCGCGAACTGGTCAAGCCGACGGAAGCGCAAACCCGCCAGCGAACCGTGCTGCGAGTCATCGCGGGATTGAGCATCGTGGCCACGCCCCTGTTCGTCGTCGTGGCGATATGGGCCCCGGAATTGTTCGGGCGCATCTTCGGCGAATCGTGGCATGACGCCGGCACGCTCGCGCAGAACTACTGGGGCTACCTGCTGCTGAGCTTCGTGGCGGCGCCGCTCGCCGTGGTCAGCCAGGCAGCGCGCCGAATGGATACCGCGATGGTGGTGTCGATCATCGGCAATGCGTTGTATCTTGGTACGCTATGGGTGTCGCTGACCTGCGGCAGTTCACTACCGGAAGCCTTGCGATGGCTATCGATCGCAATGGCGATCTACTTCATCCTGTACCTGACATGGCTAGTGAGAATCGCGCGATTCGACACGTACCGCGATTGAAATTGATTTGCGACATCTCGTTCTGATCACCGCCACGTTTCCGACGGGCCCGGGAGAAACGTTCCTCGAAACCGAGTTGCCCTACCTGGCCGCGGCCTTCGACAAGATCACGATCATGTTGGCGGTGGAACGTGCCGGCTCCCGACCGATTCCCGCCAACGTCACGATCGATCTCCACTATGCCGATCGCCGTTGGAAAGGCTTCAGGCAGTGGACGGCGTGTGCCGCGGCGCTGCGCGCGCTGCGTCGCGCGGAAACGTGGCGCGAACTCGGCAAGGCGCTGATGTCCGTGGGCGAGGGCCCCCGGCAAGGGCTGCTGCGCCTTTCCGAATGGTTCCGGGGCACCTATCGCTCCGAATTGTTCGCCGACGCGCTGGCGCAACTGCCCGATACCCCGACGGTCTGCTACCACTACTGGTTCACGCCGGAAGTCCTCGGCACTTACCTCGGGCTGGTGCGCCGCGGGCTGGCCGGCCGGGTGCCCATCATCGTTCGCGCGCATGGCGGCGATCTCTACGATGAAATCCAGCCCTCGAATCATTTCGCCTACCGCGATCAGATGATGCGATACATCGAGCGCGTGTGCACGGTATCCGCGTTCGGTCGCGACTATCTGGCTGTCCGCTTCCCGCAGCAGGCGGATCGCATCAAGGTGCGCCGGCTGGGCGTCAGCAACCCGGGTTTTCGCAATCCACAACCCGAGTCGGGCCTCTCGGTACTCTCGGTCTCCAACGTTATCGACACCAAGCGCGTGGACCGGATCGTCGACGCGCTGGCCGAGCTTGCCCGGCGCCGACCTGAAGTCCCGATCAGGTGGCTCCATGTCGGCGATGGTCCGTTGATGGCATCGATACGCGAGCGCTGCGAAGAAATGCCGGCCAATGTCTCGATCACGTTCAGCGGTCGACTGCGCAATGCCGAGGTGTTCGCGTTGCTTCGCAGCGAACCGTTCGACTGCCTGGTCAATGCCAGCACGTCCGAAGGCATACCGGTATCCATCATGGAAGCATTTTCGACCGGCCTGCCGGTCATCGCCCCCGGTGTCGGCGGCATACCCGAAATCCTCGATGAAAGTTGTGGCCATCTGCTGCCCACCAACCCCCGGCGCGACGAATTCGTCGCGGCGCTGTCGAGTTACCTCGATAAACGGACCTCGGCGCCGGACAGGGCTGGCGCCTACGAGGTCTGGGCCAGGCGTTACAGCGCCGAAGTGAATTACAAGAAATTCGTTGAAGAATTGCTAATAAAAAACGCCTATTGATGAAAAATTCTGCAACGATGGCAATCGGATCGGGCGTGAGCCAACAGCAGCGCTTGTCAGCATCGATAGGACCACATCGACGGTAAACGGATCTGCGCTCCTCGCCGAAAGAGCGGGCTCCGGCGCACAATGCCATTCGTTCCTCGTTCCTGTCGCCTCGAAAGACTTTCATGACCCTCATCCTCGACAACCTCCTGCGCCAACCCAGCGCCACCGTCATGGTGCTCGCCCCACACACCGACGACGGCGAGTTCGGTTGCGGAGGAACGATCGCCAAGTTCACGGCCCAGGGCGCGCGCGTCGTCTACGTGGCGTTCTCCGCCGCCGAGAAATCCGTCAGCCCCGAATATCCGCGTGACGTGCTGCGCAAGGAGGTCAAGGCCGCCACCGCGAAGCTGGGCATCGCCCCCGACGACTGCGTCGTACTGCACTTCGAGGTGCGGCTGTTTCCCGAGCAGCGCCAGGCGATCCTGGACGCGATGATCAAGCTCCAGCAGCAATACAAGCCGTCAGTCGTTCTGCTGCCCAGCGCGCACGACACGCATCAGGATCACGCCGTCATCGCGCACGAGGGCTTCCGCGCGTTCAAGCGCACGACGATGCTCGGTTATGAAGTGCCGTGGAACAACCTCGATTTCCGCACGAGCTGCTTCGTCAAGCTCGGCGAAGACGATCTAGAAAAGAAGCTGCAGGCGCTGGCCTGCTATGAATCGCAGAGCAATCGCACATACAGCAACCGTGAATACATCCGCGCTCTGGCCGTCACGCGCGGCATGCAGATTCAGGCCCCGCTCGCCGAAGTGTTCGAGGTGGTGCGGCTGGTCCTCGATTGAGGGCATGGGAGACTTAGGACGAACATAGCCCTATGAGGCCATAAGAGAGGATGCCTGCACGGTGATCGACTTGACGGACGAAAATAATTCGAATGAGGAGACCGATGAGGTTCGCCGGCGCTACGCCAAGCGCCCACGAATCGATTGGCGCTACAGCATTCTCAATCCGGCCGAACAATTGCCGACGCAAGAGCGCGAGCGCACGCTCTGCAGGATGCTGCGAACGCAGGGCTGGACCAGCCTGAATCAGATCAAGGTCACGGACGTCGGTTGCGGCGGCGCCGGCAATTTGCTGATGCTGCTGCGGTTCGGCTTCGCCCCGGAGAACCTGACGGGCATCGAGCTGCTGACCGAACGCTACGAACGCGCTCGGCAGGTGCTACCGCCCACCAGTCGGGTCATCCTCGGTGATGCGAGCCTCGCGCCCATCGAACCGGCGAGCCAGGATCTGGTCATGCAGAATCTGGTTTTCTCCAGCCTGCTGGACCTCGATTTTCAACAGCGGCTGGCCGATGCGATGTGGAGCTGGGTACGGCCGGGAGGAGCGGTGCTATGGCACGACTTCACGTTCGACAACCCCAGGAACAAGGACATCCGCGGTGTCCCCGCCAGTAGGATCAAGGAACTATTTCCGCACGGAAAGATTCAACAACATCGGATCACGCTCGCTCCTCCGATCGCGCGTCTCGTCACGAGGGTCCACCCATCGCTTTACACGATGTTCAATGCCGTGCCGCTATTGAGGACGCACGTCCTGGCGTGGATCGAAAAGCCCGCAAGCTGACCCGCGCACCGGATGGCGAGCGCCCCCTGCGCTATCGGGGTCCTCGATGCCGGCGTCAGCTTTCCGGCACGCGCGCATGTCAAAATCACGGGTCTCGGCGCGCTCACTCAGTCACGCCGGCGCGGAAACCGGCTCACTGCGCGGTTTTTCCGCGCTCGGGCCTTCGCTTCGTCGGACGATCGCATCCCGACTCTTCGATCTCCGTTCATCGACCGCTCGGCATCGCGGGCAAAGATCATGAACCTAACCCAATCGAGTGAGTCACTCCCGCCTGAAGGCGGGAGCTTCCTCGCCACGATACAGGGGGGAGCGCCTCGCCGGGCGCCTTGGGCACCAGAATGGGCTTGCCTCGCTTGACCATGCCGCAGCGATCTGCATCGTGAACACCAGCCATGACTGATTCCTCACCGTCCGGCGACATTCCGGGGAGCGGTATTCCGTATCGGCGCCAATACCTGATCGTCCCGCGAGAGGTACGCGTTCCGCCCCACCCGTCACTCGCCGCACATGCATTCGCCGGGCATGAGATCCATGTCGGCGCCGATCTGTCGCTGTCCACCGCCATCCGTGGCGATACCCACGTCGCCGTACTCGGCGAGGCCATCGACCCGACTCGACCGGATCGCGACAATCGTGCGATCGCCGATTCGCTCGCGCAGAGCGCCGACGCTGCCGATCTGCAGGCAAGCGCGTTTCGCCTGGCCGGCCGCTTCGTCGTATTCGCGCGTATCCGGGGCCGCAATATCTGCTTTGCCGATGCCTGCGGTTTTCGTCGTGTCTACCATGGCCGAATCGCCGAACGCGTGATCGCCACGTCGTCGCCGCGCCTGTATTTCGACATCCTGGGCGCCCCGGTCGAGATCGACGCCGAGACCAGAAGGCTGATGGCATCGCATCTCTTTCAAGCCAGCGAGTGGGCCTGGTACGGCGCGAG
Source organism: Pseudomonadota bacterium (assembly GCA_029779435.1). Classification (GTDB taxonomy): domain Bacteria; phylum Pseudomonadota; class Gammaproteobacteria; order Burkholderiales; family Burkholderiaceae_E; genus JAKPAM01. Next base: position 30,809 of record JAKPAM010000076.1, read on the forward strand.
CTATTTCGACCCTCGCCTGAAGGTACTGCTGCCCAATCATGGCCTCGACCTGGAATCGGGCCATGCGTCACGATCGACCCGAACGATCATTCCCCAACCGATGCCGATCGACACACTGGTCGAACGGGCCGCCAAGCTGCTGCGAGGAACCTTCGACGGCCTTCAGCGGCGCTTTCGCCTGACACAAGCCATTACGGCCGGATGGGACAGCCGACTGCTGTTGGCTGCCTCCTTGCCGTGGAAGTCCGAGATCCATTATTTCGTATTCGACGAACCTGGCCAGCCTGTCGGCATGGACGCCCGGGTCGCACTCGCACTCGGCAAGCGAGCGGGCATCGCCGTCGAGCGCATCGAGCGCCCTGACCTCGATCCGGCGTTCGTCGCCGCTTATGATCAGGACTGGCTGATGCCGCGCCATATTTCCACGTTGCGCAACATCCAGTATCACGCTCGACGGCCCGCGGGCGATCGTCCGTGGCTCAACGTCAACGGCAATGCCGGCGAGATCGGACGGTGTTTCTTTGGCGCGTATGGCGGCCCGGTCTGGGCCGACATGCTTCTCAGGTATTCGGGCTCCGGTTACGAATCTCCGGTGATCGAGCGCGCGATTCGCGAATGGCTGGCCGATACCCGGGCATTCGCACGTCAACAGCGGATCTCGATCCTCGATTTGTTCTACTGGGAGCAACGGTTGGGAAACTGGGGGGCGCTCGGAATGGCGGAGATGGATATCGCCATCGAGCAGATCAGCCCCTATGACAACGGTGAATTGCTCGGCCTTATGCTGGCCGCGCCAGCGGCGCTCCGTAAGGGTCCCCGCTATCAGCTCTTCGAACGTATCTGCCGAGTATTGGCGCCGGAAACCCTCGGAGAACCCATCAACCCCGACGATTCGCGCCTGATGAGCCGCATCCGCGCCAATGCCGGATTGCGCTATGTCGTCCAGGCCGCTCACCAAACGATGCGCGGCCTGCGGTCTCGGCAGCGAGAAGCCTCCGAGCCGTGACCCGTACGCCCGCGGCGAGCAGCGCACGATGGCGATATGACACTTGAGCAGGCGCGGCCGGCAGGGTCCGGATACCTTGCCCGTGACATCCGTCACAACCGGCCCTTACTACCCGCGGATGGTCGCGCAGAGAGCCTGGAAAGCCCGCTATTCGATGCTAGACTGCCCTGACGATGCTCGCCGTCGCCGTGACATCGACCTCGGTACCGTTCATCGAGAAAGTCCTGGACACCGGCTTTCAGGCAACGGCTAGTCGATAGCCGGATCGTCATCACCCTCATCCTTATCGAGAGGCCCCGCTCCATGTGGAAAGTGCAGCTTTTCAAGCTCAACTACGATGACCGCGAGGTCAAGGCCGCCGCCGACGTCGTCGAAAGCGGCTGGCTGACGATGGGCGAGAAAGTCATCGAGTTCGAGCAGGCGTTCGCGCGGCTGCTGGGCGGCGGCGATGTGCAATGCCTGGCGGTAACCAACTGCACTGCCGCACTGCACATGGCGGTGCTGGCCGCCGGCGTCGGGCCCGGCGACGAGGTGATCATCCCGTCGCTGACGTTCGTGGCCGATGCCAACGTCGTCAAGCTGGCGGGCGCCGAACCGGTCCTGGCCGACTGCACGAGCGAGGACGACCTCACGATGAGCGCGGCCGGCATCGCGCGCAAGATCACGCCCCGCACGAAGGCCGTCATCGTCACCCACTATGGCGGCTTCGCGTGCGACATGGCCGGCATTGTCGCGCTGTGCCGCCAGCAGGGCATCGTGCTGATCGAAGACTGCGCGCATACGCCGGGCGGCGAGTACGCCGGCCAGGCGCTGGGCACCTTCGGCGACATCGGCTGCTTCAGCTTCTTTTCCAACAAGAATCTATCGATCGGCGAAGGCGGAATGCTGAGCGTTCGCAAGCCGGAGATCGGCCAGCAGCTGCGCTACCTGCGGTCGCACGGCATGACGACACTGACGCTCGATCGTCACAAGGGCCGCGCCTACACTTATGACGTCGCGCAGCCCGGCCTGAACTACCGTATGGACGAGATCCATGCGGCACTGGGCCTGGCGCAGCTCGAGAAGCTGCCGGCGGCCAACGCCCGCCGCGGCGAATTGACGGCACTGTATCGGCGGTTGCTGGCCGGCGGGCCGGTGCGGATGCCGTTCGCCAACACCGGCGATACGCTGCCGACCTGGCACATCCTGCCGGTACTGCTGCCGGCCGACGCCGACCGCCAAGCCACGATGGCTCGGCTCAAGGACATGGGCATCCAGTCCAGCATCCACTACCCGCCGTTCTGGGGCTTCGAAGCGTACTCGCACTTCAAGCCCGACGACACGCCGGTCTGCGCGGCTCTGATCAACCGCGAGCTGACGCTGCCGCTGTACCCGACGATGACCGAGGACGAAGTACGGCTGGTCGTCGACAGTCTGCACCGGGCGCTCGCTTAGTTCTTACCCGATTCCGCAGAAAGCCCCTCGATGTCCGAACTGCTGACCCCGCTCGACCGCGACCGCCCGTCGTTCGAAGTCGACCAGGCGCGCCACGGCAAGCTGATGGACCAGATGATCCGCGCGGGCGATCGAAGCACTGCGCGCATCGCGCCGCCGGACCAAACAACCACTCGCCGACCGGTTCCGCTCGCTGGTGCCCGAGTTCACCCACCAGGAAACCGGCAAGTACCTGAACGGCCGGATGTAAGCTCTCCCCGCCCGCAGGATTTCCGCTTCCCTACGATGACGCGCTTCTTCGATATTCTGTTCTCGAGCCTGGCCTTGTTGCTGCTGTCGCCGATCTTGATCGTCGTTGCGATCATTCTGCGGTTCACCGGCGAAGGCGAAGTCTTCTTTCGCCAGCAGCGCGTGGGCGAAGGTGGACGCATGTTCGGTCTGCTCAAATTCGCGACGATGCTGCGTGACAGCCCCAACCTGGGCTCGGGGCTTCTGACCGTCAAGAACGATCCGCGCGTGCTGCCGTTCGGCCGCTTCCTGCGCAAGACCAAGCTCAACGAACTGCCGCAACTGATCAATATCTTCGTCGGCGATATGAGCGTCATCGGGCCCCGCCCACAGGCGCGCCCGCATTTCGAGGTCTATTCCGAAGCGGTCAAGGTCCGGTTGAAGACGGTGCGGCCGGGCCTGTCGGGCATCGGCTCGATCGTGTTCCGTGACGAGGAGAACATCCTGGAATGCGCAGCCGACAAGGAACGCTTCTACGCCGACGTGATAGCGCCGTACAAGGGCGCGCTCGAGTGCTGGTACATCGATCGCCAGGGTCTGGTCATGTACTTCACGCTGATTTGGCTGACGATCGTGGCGGTGCTGGCGCCGTCCAGCTCCGCTTATCGTTCGGTGCTGCGCGACCTGCCGGAGCCGCCGCCGGAGTTGAAGGGACTGTAGGACCCGTTGACGCTAGACCCGGTCACGGCGTCTGGTGCAGTACCATCCGCCAGTTCGACCCGCCTCCGCCCGACGACTTGTCCCAGTGGTTGGCGTTGATCCACTGGCCGTTCAGGTAGTGCTGGGCCTGGGACTCGGTAAACGCCGCCGGACTGCTGAAGCCATAAGCGCTGCCGTTGCGCTGGTCGGCGAAGACCCAGACCGACGAGCCTTGCGGCGTGAACTGCACGTCGTAGTACTTGTTCGCATCGAGCCGGACCGATGACGGCAGCGCTATGTCGTACCAGGCCATCACACCGGTACCCGAACGGATTATCCCAGTATCGACTTGATAATTGGCCGCTGCCTGGTCGATCAGGCCCGAGGCCAAGACCGTCGATCCGTCGAGGATTTGCCATGCCAGCCCGCCGCTGCCACCGGCCTTGGCGGTATTGACGGACAGCCCCGAGATCGTACGTGTCTTGATCGGCTGGAACCGTTCGCGCACCGGATTGGCGCTGCCGTTCTTCCATATACGGCTGGCGAGATCGATGTTACCGGTCTCCATGTTGGAGTTGCCGAAGACGCGCCCGTCAGCCATGTTGATCTGAATGATCGGCACCATGTACGCCGCCGAATAACCGTCGACGGTCCAGTCCTGCCAGCTCGGCTCTGTCAAGCTGTCTGCGGCGCGCCATCCGTAGAGCACGGCGAAATCATAAGGATCGAACCAGCGCGCGGCCTGCCCATTGGTCCGGACGGTGAAGGCCATGTCCCAGCTCGACCAGTTCTGCGACGGATCGGGTGCGTCGTTGATCGCTACCAGGTGATAAAGCTTACCGGCTTCGACCTGCCCGCCGCCAGTCATCATGTCCGGCGAAAAGCGGTGCGACGGCGTCGTATACGTACTGTTGTGCATGCTCATTTCACCGGGCTTGCGACGGCCGGTGGCCAGCGGCGCCGCGGACCACTTGGGCAGGTGGCGCGCGCTGCCATCATCGGGCAGCAGCAGGATCCGGATGTCGCCGCCATCACCGCCGACATAACCGCTGCCGTCGGACCAATACAGACGAATGGAAGCGACCGACCCGCTGTAGGCCGCTCGGAACCGGATGCCGGCGATCGTGTCGCGCCCGTTGATCCGCTCGGCGTTGATGTTCCACAGGCCGTCCATGAGGTACGCTCCGGGGCCATACAATCGCGACGCCTCGGCGCTGGTCGTCTTCCACCCGCCCTGGACCAAGGCGAGCAGCGCGCCGGGTGGAACGACCGGCGCACCGCCGTCGCCGTCGGATTTGGGTGTGGCGGCGCTGTTGCCACTGTCCGTACCGGCATCGCCCGCGCCCCCTGTCGGCGCCGGGCCACCGGCGCTGCCACCAGATGAACCGGTACCCGTCGACTCTGTTCCGGTTGAACCCATGCCCGTCGACGCCGTATTTTCCGTCCCTCCCGTCGAAGGCGCGCCGCCTCCTTCCGAACCCGACGTCTGCGCACCGGGGAGCGGTGCCGATTCGCCTGCGGATTTATCCGACACGTCGCTCGCGCCCGGAGTCGTCGTCCGGTCCCGGCCGTCGACCTGCGTTTCATCGACCGGCGCGTTGCCATAAGCGGTCGGGTCGTAGGACGCCAGCGAGCCCGATCCACTGCCCGTTCCACCTCCGCCTCCACCGCAGCCAGCCAGGGCCAGCAACGGAATCCAACACCACTTCGCCATCGCGCCGGCAACCCGCACACGCCCTTTTTCCACTGATTCGCTCCTGCACGAGCAGGGTGATGCGGCGACGACACGACACTAAGTCGCGCCGGCACAACGACCCATGAGCCGTGATCGACGTCACGCACTGTGCGGAGGATTCGTGCTAATTCAGACATTGGATGCGACCATCGGCGGCCCGCGGCGCACGAGCGGTGAGCGATGGTCGATGGCCGCCGACCAGCGGCGGTCAGTTTCGATCGCCAGTAGAATCGGGCGGAAAAACTGCCTCTTTTCGGAGAACTGCCTGACGGCGGTTCGATGCAGTCCATGCTGGCGAGGATCTGTGTAGACTCGGATGTCCGGCTCGGCACCTATCGATGCGCTGCTGGCGCAACTGTCCATCCGGCACGAAGCGACGCCGCTCACGACGGATCAGGACTTCGTACATGCCGCCGAATATTGCCCGCTTCGCATCTGGCCGTCGAAGATGCGAAAGACCCCCTGATGCGTATCGAAACGTGATCGACCTGCACTGCCACCACCTGCCCGGCATCGACGACGGCGCCCCCGACATGGAAACCGCCCTCGCACTGCTCGAGGCGTCGGCCGCCGACGGCATCACCGAAGCCGTGCTGACGCCACACGTCTATCCGGGGCGCTGGGACAACACGCTATCCAGCCTGCGGCCGGTGTTCGCCGCATTCAAGCAGGCGGCCGAGGCCGCGGCGATCCCGGTCACGCTGCACCTGGGCGGCGAGGTTCATCTGCTGCCCGAAGCGCTGCACCTGTGCGACGAGGGCGACCTGCCGCTTATCGGCTTGTGGCAGGACCTGCGTGTCGTGCTGTTGGAGTTCCCGGACGGCCAGATCCCCGTCGGCGCGCTCAAGGCCGTCGCTTATCTGCGCCAGCGCGGCATCGTCCCGATGATCGCGCACCCGGAACGCAACAAGGACGTGATGCGCGACCCGCTGCGGCTCAAGCCGTTCGTCGACGCCGGCTGCCTGATCCAGGTCACCGCGGCGTCGATCGCGGGCCGGTTCGGACGGCGCGCGCTGCAGACGTCGATCGCGCTGCTCGAACGCGACTGGATCACCGCCGTGGCCACCGACGCGCACAACCTGAAGCACCGGCCGCCGATGCTGTCCGACGCACGAGACGCGCTGGTCCGGCTGGCCGGCGAGATCAAGGCCGCCGACCTGACCGAGATCAATCCTGGCATCATCGTTGCTGGCCGCAACGACCCGGCGTTCCCCGCGGTCTGATTCCTTTTCACTCTTTTCACCATTCCAACGCGCCCGTCCGGACCAGCGGGCCGAGAGACACGACTGACACGAATCATGAAAGTCCTGATCCTGGGCGCCGGCGCCACCGGCGGCTACTACGGGGGCCGCTGCGCCGAGGCCGGCGCCGACGTCTCGTTCATCGTCCGCCCGGCACGCGCGGCGCTGCTGGCCGAGCGCGGCCTGCGCATCACGAGCCCGAAAGGCGACGCGACGATCCAGCCGCAGTTGATCGTCACCGGCCAGCCGCTGCCGCAGGCGGATCTGATCATCCTGAGCTGCAAGGCGTATGACCTGGACAGCGCGATCGAATCGATCCGCCCCGCCGTCGGACCGCGGACGACGATCATGCCGCTGCTCAATGGCATGAGCCACTACGATCGGCTCGATACCGAGTTCGGCGCCCCTCGCGTGCTCGGCGGCCTGTGCCAGATCCCGGTCACGGTCGGCGATCAGGGACAGATCGTCCATCTGGCGCCGATGCATTCGCTGACTTATGGCGAGCGCGACGGCAGCGAAAGCGAACGCTGCCGGCGGATCGGCGAGCTGTTCGCACCCGCCGCGTTCGACGCGCATTTCTCGCGCGCGATCAACCTGGCGCTGTGGGAGAAGTTCACGTTCCTGACGACGCTGGCGTCGATCAACTGCCTGATGCGCGGCAGCATCGGGCAGATCCTGCGCGCGGACGACGGCGCCGCGCTGATCGGCGAACTGCTGACCGAATGCCAGGCCGTCGCGGCCGCCGCCGGCCATTCGATCCCGCCCGAGGTCGACGCCCGCGTGCGCACGATGCTGGCCGCACCGGGGGCGCCCCTCACGGCATCGATGATGCGCGACCTCGAGCACGGCCTGCGCATCGAGGCGCAGCAGATCACCGGCGACATGCTGCGCCGCGCGCGCGACGCCGGCATCGCCGCGCCGCTGCTGCGCGTCGCCTATGCACACCTTCAGACTTACCAGGCACGGCAGGGCAGTTAGCCTCGCGACGACGATAAGGCAGGCACTCGTTCGTGGAGACGGCGAGCGCCTTTTCATTGTACCGATCCGACCGCCGGTCCCTCTCGCCCGTGACGCGGTGCCTCGAATTGACTACCATCCGAGCTGCGATCGACAAGACTCGCGTCCCCGGACGCCGCGATCGCCGCAGCCGATCCGATTTCCGGGTGGGCCTCCCCCCTTCAGCGGTGCCGGACGGCGCTGCCCGCCGATCTCCTCTTCCATGCGCCCCGCGACCGTCAAGACCGAACAGTTTCAAGTGATCCAGGCGCTGCGCTATGTCGCCGCGTTGCTCGTGGTCATCAATCATTCGACCTTCTACGTCGCGAGCCGGCTGGTCGAAGGGTTTCCGGTGTGGGGCCAGGGTTCGTCGGGGGTCGACATCTTCTTCGTGATCAGCGGCTTCGTGATGATCATTTCATCGCAAGGCCTGGCCGGACAGGATCATCCGGCCCGATCGTTCCTGGTCAACCGGCTCGTGCGCATCGTGCCGCTGTACTGGATGATCACGACGCTCAAGCTGGCGGTGCTGCTCAGCGCACCCAATCTGGCGTTGAACAGCGAGATCATTCCTTATCACGTGCTGATGTCCTATCTGTTCATCCCGGCCTTCAACGCCAAGGGCGAGCTCGAACCCGTGCTGGGCGTCGGCTGGACGTTGAACTTCGAGATGTTCTTCTATGTGGTCTTCGCGCTGGCGCTCGCGCTCAAGCGTTCGCCGATCAAGTTCTCGCTGCCCATCTTCATCACGCTGTCGGTCATCGGGTTCTGGAAGACACCGGAATGGCCGGCGTTGACGTTCTGGCTCAACCCGCTGGTGCTCGAGTTCCTGGCCGGCATGCTGATCGCCCGCGCATGCCTGAACGGCCTCGTCCTGCCGAAGGGAATCGCCGTGACGGCCGTCGTCATCGGGTTCGCGCTGCTGCTGACGGATTTCGGCTACTTCGATCCGTGGTATCGCGGCTTCCGGTACGGGATTCCGGCCACGCTGATCGTCGCGGGTGCGGTGTCGCTCGAATCCGTGCTCAAGCAGCGGATCCCGGCGTTCATTTCACGGCTGGGCGATGGATCCTATGCGCTGTACCTGATCCATCCGATCCTGGTCCCGGCGATCCCGGCGGTATTCGCCAAAGCCGGCCTGCAAATGCCGGTCCTGGCGGTCGTGCTGTGCGCGATCGCCGCCACGCTGGTCTCGTACGTCGTGTTCATGCTCGTCGAACGGCCGCTGACGCGCTATCTGAAATCGAAGCTGCAAGGTCCGCGGCCGGTCATTTCGTCGGCGCCGCTGCGCTAAGGCCTGCTGCCGCGTCCTCGCCAGGCGACCGCCAGCACCCGTTCGCTCGAGGGCCTGTCCACGCTGAGATCGAAGCCGCGTGAAGCCCTAGTCGGCCAGCGGCAGCCCCGCCTCGCGCAACCGCTCCAGCAGATCGAACAGCAGCGCGCTCTTGACCGCATAGGCCTGGCGCGGCGAGCCGACCGAGGCGCTGACGTTGAAGATCAGGCGGGCGCCCTCGATGCCGTCGAGGAACACCTTCGGCGGCGGATCATCGCGAACGTCCCGGTGCGCGGCCAGCGCCTCCAGCACCACGTCGCGCACGCGCTCGGCGTCGGCCCCCAGCGGCATCGGAAACTTGAACTGCACGACACCCAGCGGATCGGCGCGGGTGAGGTTGCGCACGGTCTTCGTGATGAACTCGGAATTGGGGACGATCACCGTCGACCGGTCGCTCAACTGGATCTCGGTCGCACGGACGTTGATGCGCCGGACGTCGCCCTCGGCGCCGCCCAGCGAGACCCAGTCCCCGACCTTGACCGGCCGTTCGGCCAGCAGGATCAGGCCCGATACGAAGTTCTGCACGACGGCCTGCAGGCCGAAGCCGATGCCGACGGACAGCGCGCTGGCCATCCACGCGATGCGTTCCAGGCTCATGCCCAGCTCGGACAACGCCACCGCCACGACCGCGACCGCGCATACATAGCCGAGCAGCGTGGCCACCGAGCTGTGCATGCCGGCTTCGATGCGCGTCGTCGGCAGGTAGCGGTCGAGCATCCATCGGCGCAGCCCGCGCACGGCCATCAGTCCCAACCCGAGCACCAGGGCCGCGCGCAGCAGTGCCAATGGCCGGACCTGCAGCTCGCCGACCGACAGGCCGTCGCGCAAGCGGTCGGCACGCTGCACCAGCTCGACCGGACCTTCGCCGAACGGGGCCATCACGACCGCCACCGCGATCACGCACAACACGATGCGCATGACGCCCGACACCAGCACCGCGGCCTGCCGCCGCGACGACGAGGTCTCGGCCGCCGCCGCGCGGGCCGCCTCGTCGCCGCCGGCTGACGAGTCAGGCCGCCCCTCGCGCGCCAGCACGCCCATCAGCAAATCGTTCAGGAAGACGATGAGCAGGTACGTGAAGCCGGCGACGATCAGCACCCACGCGAGCTGACGCACCAGGAAGTTGCCCAGAGCGAGATAGCCGATCGCCAGACTGGCGGCGCTGGCGCCGACGGTGATCCAGATCATCACCGTCAGCACGACCAGCCACAGCGGACGCGCCGGCATCGGCGCACCCGGTTCGCGCGCCGCCAGCCGCCTGCGCAGACGTTCGACGCGGACAGACCCGATCGCCAGCACCACGATCAGCACGAGCGAGAACAGGCATTCGACGGCAACCGACGCTTCGAGCGTGGCGTTGACGACGGAGGCGATCTTGTTGACGATCGTCAGCAGCACCAGCCATGCGGCGAGCACGCGCACGAAAGGCCGCGCACCCGCGCAAATGGGATCCGGCACGGGCAACAGGCGCCAGCTCGGACGCTCGGGCAGCAGCAGCGCGTGGCCGATGCCGGCCACCAGGCCGCCGAACACCATCGCGCCGATCGCCACGCCCATCAACTCGTCGGTCGGCGCATACAAGGGGCCGGACCAGGTAAGCGCGACGTAGACGACATAAGCGACGGTACCGGGCACGATGGCGCCGGCCAGGGCCTCGCCGAGCGCGAAGGCCGACCGTCGCAACCGCCCCGGCGGCACGCGCGTCGAGCTGATGGCCAGCAGCAGCCGGTCGATCCAGCGGCGCAAGCCCCATGCGAGCACGATCATCACGACCGCCGCAACCCAGACCGCCATCGGCGCCCTCGCGGCGGCGGTGCCCAGCTCGGCGAACAACGTGGCGACGCGGCCGCGATCGCGGCCATAAGCGACCGAAAGGTCCTGCCAGAACGGCCCGGCCAACGGCGTCGCCGAGCGTTCGCCCAACGCGTGCTGAAACCGCGCCTTGCGCTCGACGGCGAGCGTGGTCGACAACTGGTCGGCCTCGACGACCAGCAGCCGCGACAGCTTCTGCTGCGCGTCGAGCGCGTCGCGCCGCTTGGTCAGCATGGCGCGCTGCTCCGCCAGGTCGGCCGCCTCGGTCTGGTCGGGCGCGGCAGGGGCGGCACCCAGCTCGTTCAGACGCTCCTTGACGCCGGCCAGCTTCGGTCCGAGTTCGGACGCGATCTGGTCGGCGCGCGCCGAGATCGCCTGCGCGTCGGCGCGCATTCGCGCCAGCGTGTCGTTGTCGACGTTGCCGCGTAGCTGCTTCTGGATCGCATCGATCTGCTGGCGTGCCTGTTCGAGCGCCTCCGACGGATCGGTATCGGCCTTCAGGTCGGCAGTGATCGCGGGTGCCGCACCGACCACGCGCGCGGCACCCGGCGTGCGATGGGCGCCGTCATCGCCGGCCCGGACGGCCACCCATCCACCGGCCAGCAGGATCAGGGCCATCAGCCATGCGGCGATGACCCAGGGGCGCGGCCAGGCCCGCGAGACGGAAGAACGCGAGGGGGATTGCATGGAGATCATCGTCTGAGTGGGGCCGCGCGGGGCGCGGCTTTCATCAGCATCGACGATCGTCATTCCCCGGGCCGCGTCACTCCAGCGGCGGCGGCGCGGCGCGGAACGCGGCTTCGGTGATGCCGCCGCCCGGCTCCTGCACGCCGACGTTCGAGAACGTCGTCGCGCTGAACGCCTGCCACGAGTTCTTCACCAGCTTGCTGCGCGACGTCATCGCCGACGGCACGACGAACGGCCAGGACGTCGTCGCGTCGCGATAGTAGTCGGTGCCGACCTGCACGAGCAGGCGCGCGTTGCCGCGATCATCGGTCCGGCTCGGATCGTCCTGGACCAGCCTCGCCTGCAGCGTCACGAACAACGCGGCGATATCGGTCGGCGGAATCGTCACACGACCACGATCCCACCAGCCATGCCACGCGTAGTTCGTGTTCGAAGGCGGCTTGATGTCGGCCGATCCATCGGCGTTGGTGCGGCGTGTCTCCGGGGTCGTCGCGCCGAACAGCGTCGACTTGCCGTACACCGCGCCGCTGACGCCGGCACTGGTGCCCAGCGATACCCATTGACCGCTGGACTTGCTCTTGTAGTAAGCGCGGAAGTTGCGGATCTGCACACGGGTGTTCGGCGCGTTGTGGCCGACGCCGTCGAAGAGCACGACCCATGGCAGCGCGGCACGCAGGTAATCACCGCTGGCGCGCCCGGGGTTGGCGGCCTTCCACCACGACGGCGTGTTGGTCAGGCGCGGATCGTTGCCCATCATCACGTAGCCGGGACCGACGTACCATCCCGAGCTCTGGCTCTCATAACCCCGCAGCACCGCGTCGTTGCGCAGCTTCATGTCGTTGACGATCGTGTCGACCGTATTGATCGTGCCGGTGACGGTGGACGGCGAAGACGACGAGGGAGACGACGAAGAGACGCCCGACGACGAGGATGACGAGGAGGAGGATGACGATGAAGACGATCCCCCCGACGGACTGGTCGACGGCGGCGTGGTCGGGCCGGTGGACGACGAGGTCGATTCGCTCTCGGACGACCCGCCGCCGCCCGGCTTGCCGGACGACGTGTCGGTATCGAGCGCGCTGGTCATCCACGACAGCGTCGCGGCGTTGTAGTGCGCGCGCGGATAGGGATGGCCCGCTTCGGGAATCGATTTGTCGTACTGGCGAGCGTCGCCGACGATCTTCGCCTGCAGCAGCGCGTACGCTTCCTCGTACGTGCGCGCGCTGGTGAAGTACTCGCTGCTGGCGAGGTTGGCCCAGGCCTGCACCGAACTGCTGGTCGGCGAGTTGCCGCCCGGATACCAGTCGACCAGGTCGTGGAAGATCTTCTGCACGGCCTGCAGCGGCGTCAGGCGCAGCGTCGGCGTCGCACCGCTGGGCGCATCGGTCTGCGTCAGCGCTTCCATCCAGTCGAGCGTCGGCGCGTTGTAGTCGGCCCGCGGGTAAGGATGGCCATTGACGGGAACCTTGCCGTCGTACTTGCGTGCATCGGCCAGGATCGCGGCCTGCACGCCTTGGTACGCCTGGTCGAACGTGCGCGACGAATCGAACCAGACGCGCGACGCATAGCGGGCCCATTCGCGGACCTGCGGACTGTACGGGTCGTTACCGCCCGGATACCAGTCGACCTTGTCATGGAAGATCTTCTGGACGACCTGCAGCGGCGTCAGCTTGGTCAGGTCGGACGTGGTGACCGTCGACGAACTGAGCGCCGCCTTGGTCGAGATCGCCACGATGCGTCCGGCAGCGGCCTGGCCGGACGCATCCGTGGCGGAGTTCGCGGCATCCGCGGACGCCGGCGCGCCATCCGCGCCGGAACCACCGCCACCGCAGGCGGTAAGCGCTGCCGTCAGCGCGAAGGTAAGGCCGGCTGCGAGCGTCCGCGCCGGTTGCCGGCGCACGAAGAGCCGGTCGATATCAATCATTATCGACATGTATGCAAAAAACCGAATTTCGAAGTAAGCGACGCACCCGCCCCTGCGGCCTCTGTCGAGGCCAGGGGTTCGAGCGGTCACGAAGGCATCAGCCGATATCGGCTGGACGAGCGCGTCCACCTCGGCAAGCGTTGCAAGGTGAGCGAGGTACGCGTGGCAGGCTGGCTGAACGATCCGCGCGGCGGATCACCAAACCATCACGATGGATTACGCGGAGCGAAGTGTAATCGACTAGCGTCCGTATAATTTTGTCAAGATGCGCCGATATGTCGACGATTGTGAACGTCTAAGTATCGTCAACTATTTCGACACCTGGCGGCGGCTTATGTGCACCTAGTTGGAGCAGGCAATGCCATGCGGCCGCATTGGACCGTCTGTGTTGGCGCTGCTGCTCGCGCTGTTGCTCGATGAGGCCGCGCTCGGCCATGGGCAAGCGATCCTCGCGCACGACGCGAAACTGCTGCAGACCGCGCCGGACGTCATAGTCGTCGGCGGCGACCCGGCCTTGTCGTTCCAGTGAATGAACGATCGCGTTGACGCTGCGGTATTCGATCCGCGTGCGTTCAGCGATCTGCCTGAGCGTCGTGCATCCTTGTCGGATGGATTCGACGACCTGTCGTGTCCCGTCGCCCCATTTGCGACGGCGCACCCCATCTCCGGTGTCACTCGGCATGCGATTCCCCACTCCTTGACTGGCGGGTTGCACTTCGGATTCTCGCGGCCGAACGCTGCGGCGCGGACATCCTGTAGGCGGGTCAAGGCGGCGAATCCGAACGACGAAAGCGAACGACGGATGCGCCACATGCCGACACGATTGGACAGAGACGGTTGTCCAAGGACCCTGAACGGCACGCACGATAGCCAAATTTGCAATTATTTGCAATCAGTGCGGGCTTTGCGCGATGCGCTTCACAGGCCAAGCATCATCTTGGCCATGATGTCGCGCTGTATCTCCGACGATCCGCCGAAGATCGTGTGCGCGCGCGAATTCAGGTAGCTGGACGTGATCGGCATCACCGCCGGCGAGGCGATCTCGCGCGTCGACGCCGCGATGTCATCGTCGTACAGCGGCCGCCGCGATTCCCAGACCAGCGCCTGCGCACCGATCAGCTCGACGCCCAGCCGCGTGATCGCCTGCTTGATCTCGCTGGCGCGCAGCTTGAGCATCGACGATATCGCCCCTGGATTCTGGCCGGTCTGCAGTGACGAGATCACGCGCAGCTCGGTCATTTCCAACGCATCGATGTCGTTCTCGATCTCGATGATCCGCGCCTGCACCAGTGGATCATCGAGCCGGCACGACGGTGCCGACAGCGCGGCCCCGGCGGCCGCGGCTTCGGCCTTGGCGAGCTCGCGCCGCATGCGCGCGGCCGCTAACCCACCGCCGCGCTCGAACTCGAGCAGGTACTTACCATAGGTCCAGCCGCGTCCTTCTTCGCCGACGCGATTGGCGACAGGAATGCGCACGTCATCGAAGAACACCTGGTTGAACTCGTGCTCGCCGCCGATCGTGCGGATCGGCCGCACCGTGATGCCGGGGGTGTCCATATCGATCAGAACGAACGTGATGCCGTCCTGCTTGCGGCCGGCATCGTCGGTGCGCACGAGCGCGAACATGCGATTGGCATGGTGCGCATGCGTCGTCCAGATCTTGGTGCCGTTGATCACATAGTGGTCGCCGTCACGTACCGCGCGCGTCTTGAGCGATGCGAGGTCCGAGCCCGAGCCGGGTTCGGAATACCCCTGGCACCAGTAGTCATCGCCGGACAGCATCCGGGGTAAGTAGAACGCCTTCTGCTCCGGCGTGCCGAACCCGATGATCACCGGGCCGACCATGCGGATGCCCATCGGCGTGATCGTCGGGGTGCCGGCGCGCGCGCACTCGGCTTCGAACAGGTAGCGCTGCGTGGGCGTCCAGCCCGGTCCGCCGTATTCGCGCGGCCAACCGGGCGCGGCCCAGCCTTTGTCGTACAAGGCCTTGTGCCAGCCGCGATTGACGTCCGGCTCCGGAAACACCGAGGTCGTGCGCGCGAACTCGTCCTGGCGGCGCGGCGGCAGGTGCGCGGCGATGAAGGCGCGCACCTCGTCGCGGAAGGCCCGTTCCTCGGCCGAAAATCCCAGATCCATCCCGTGTCTCCTCAGATCGCCATCGCGGCGGCCGAAGCCCGGACCGCCATGCATCGTGCCAGGTGCTCGGACGAGGTTGCCGGCCAGCACTCGAACGCCATCAGGCGCTTCAGGTAAGCCCCCATGCTCAGTTCCTCGGTCATGCCCATCGCGCCGTGCAGCTGGATCGCGTTCTCGGCCACGAAGCGCGCGCCGCGCGCGATCTTCAGGCACGCGCCCGAAACGGCCCGCGCACGCTCGGCGGCGGAGAATTCCGTGCCGTCGCAGTACAGCGCAGCGCGCAGCGCCATCGAACGCGCCTCGTCGCATTGCGTGGCCATGTCGACCATACGGTGCTTGAGCACCTGGTTCGTGCCGATCGGCTGCCCGAACTGCACGCGCGTCTTCGAATAGGCGACGGTCGCGTCGATTACGGCCTGCATGCAGCCGACGGCCTCGGCACAGGCCACGGCGGCCGTCCGGTCGATGACCGCGGCCAGTGCGCCATCGACATCGGATGCCTCCGTGCCGAGCCGCGACGCGGCCGGAACGCGCACGCCATCGAGGACCAGCCGGCTGCCCAGCCGGCCATCGATCATCTCGAACGACACCGCGTCGACGCCGGGAGTGCCGCGCGGAACGATGAACAGCCGTGTCGCCTCGCCGCCGTCCCGCGCCGACACGAGCCACGCGTCGGCGCCCGGCCCGTCGACGACCAGCGTCTTGACGCCATCGAGTCGCCAGCCCTCGCCGTCATGGGCGGCGCACGTCGCCCGCGCGCCGGTCAGCATGCCGGCCGCCGGCTCGGCATGCGCGAGTGCCACGCGCGTCCGGCCTTCGGCGATGGCGCCAAGCCACGCGGCGCGTTGAGCCTGGTCACCGAGCGCGCCGATCAGGCCCGCCGCCAACACGGCGCCGCTCAGGTAAGGCTCGAGGACGAGTCCGCGGCCAAGGCCCTCGGCGACGATCGCCACGTCGACGGTCGAACCGCCGAGGCCGCCATCATGCTCGGACTGCGGCAGAGCCAGCCAGCCGAACCCGGCCATCGCCGACCAGATGTCGGCCGAGACACGTTCGGGACTGGCCAGGATCCGCGCCCGCGCGGCGTAGTCGTAGCGTTGCGCGATGAAGCGCTCGACGCTCTGTCCGAGCAGCTTCTGCTCGTCGGTCGGATTCAGGTCCAAGGGTTCTTCTCCGGAATCGCCGGCCCGCATGGCGGCCGACTATAATGGTCATCCATAGCGCGCCTAAGTGTAGGCGGGCGGTGATCGTCCCGCAATGACCTCTCCCCTGTCCCACGATCAGCATCGTCGCATCCTGCATCAGCGCCTCGATACGCATGGCGACGACCTGTCGCGGCTCGATGCGTCGAGCCTGTCGGCCGGCTACGCGCTGAAACTATGGACGCCGACGCGCGTCGTCGAGGCCTTCCTGCGCAGGATCGCGGCTCGCAACGAAGCGCTGCACGCTTATGTCGACGTCTGGGCCGACGACGCGCTCAAGGCCGCGCGGGCCGCGACGCTGGCACGCGAGGCGGGCCACGCGATCGGTCCGCTGCATGGCGTGCCGATCGCGCTGAAGGACCTGATCGAGATCGAAGGCCGTGTCTGCACGGCCGGTTCGCCGACGCGGCGCACTTACCGCGCGCCGCATACGGCCACGCTGGTGCGCAGGCTGCTCGCGCACGGCATGATCGTGCTCGGCAAGACGCACACCGTCGAGTTCGCGTTCGGCGCCTGGGGCACCAACGAACACCTGGGCACGCCGCGCAATCCCTGGGACGACGCGGTGCACCGTACGCCGGGCGGATCGAGCAGCGGATCGGGCGTCGCGGTGGCGGCCCGGCTCGCGCCATGGGCCATCGGCACCGATACCGGCGGCTCGGTGCGGATTCCCGCGGCATTCAATGGCCTGACCGGGCTCAAGGTGACGTTCGGGCGCATCAGCAATCACGGCATCTGCCCGCTCAGCCCGTCGCTGGACACGCCGGGCCCGATCGCGCGCTCGGCCCTCGACGCGGCGACGCTGTTCAACGCGATGCAGGGCGAGGATCCGCTCGACCCGGCCACGCAGGGCATCATCCCGGTCGACGCGTTGTCGGGGCTGGATCTGGGCATCGCGGGCCTGCGGCTGGGACGCCTGCCCGAAGCCGACCGCGCCGGATTCCAGCCCGAGGTGCTCGCCGCCTACGACGCCGCGTTGGCCACGCTGGCCGGGGTCGGCGCGCAGGTCGTGCCGGTGACACTGCCGATGCGGCTGTCGTCCTACACGATGGCCAGCGCCGTGATGCACGGCGAAGCCTATGCGCTGTACGGCGCGCTGGCCGACGACGACACGACGCCGATGGATCGCGGCGTGCGCGCGCGCATCCGCGCCGGCGCGATGCCGGTCGAACGCTATCTGCAGGCGCAATGGGCGCGCCAGATCAACACGTCGCGCTTCCTGGCCGCGATCGCCGACGTCGATGCGCTGCTGACGCCGACGACGACGACGGCCGCGATTCCGGTAGCCGACGTCGACGAATCGAGCACCGCCGCGACGATCACGCGCTTCGTCAATCAGCTCGGCCTGTGCGCACTGGCAGTGCCTTGCGGATATACGGCCCAGGGGCTGCCGCTATCGCTGCAGATCGTCTGCCGCGGTTTCGCCGAAGCGCTGGCGCTGCGCATCGGTCACGCGTTCCAGCAGGCGACGCGATTCCACCTACGCGAACCGGGCGGGCTTTGACCCTATTACCTCACCCCGGATACCGATGCCCGTTCACGAAGCTCCTCCGAACCGCAGCACCACTCGCCCCTGCGTGCCCGGATCGCGCGTCGCGGCGAAGGCGCGCGCGTAGTCGTCGGCCGGCACCTGCAGGCCGATGCGCGGCCGGACCCGGCCGCTGGCGTGCAGCGCGAAGACGCGCTCGCGCACGGACTGCATCGCCTCGGGTTCGCGCTCGCCGAACGCACGCAGGTCGACGCCGACCATCGCCGCGCCCTTGAGCAGCGCGAGGTTGGCCGGCAGCTTGCCGATCGCGCCCGCGGCAAAACCGATGACCAGCAGGCGGCCGCCCCAGCCCAGCGCGCGAAACGCCATCTCGGTGGCCGCGCCGCCGACCGGGTCGACGACGACGTCGACGCCGCCCGGCCCCGCCGCGGACTTCAACGCGTCCTTCCAGTCGGCGACGCCGGTATCGACCACCGCGTCGGCACCGTCCTGCAACGCGGCCTCGCGCCGCGCCGCCGTGGTGGCACCGGCGATCACGCGGGCTCCGAGCGCCTTGGCGGTCTGCATCGCGGCATGGCCGACGCCGCCCATCGCTCCCAGCACGAATACGGTCTCGCCCGCCTTCAGGTGGCCGCGCAGGTCCAGCGCGTACAACGCCGTCGCATACGGCATCGCGACCAGCGCCGATTCGACGAGCAGCGCATCATCGACCGGGCCGAGACGATGGCAGGCCTGGTACGGCATGCAGGCGGATTCGGCCCAGATGCCATGATGCAGGCCGGCGACGCGATCGCCGACGCTCAGCGTGCCCGGCACGTCGCTGCCCACGGCCTCGACGATGCCCGAGTACTCGCTGCCGCCGATGTACGGCAGCGCCGGCTTGATCTGGTACTTGCCCTCGGCGCGCAACTGATCGACCAACGAGATGCCGGCCGCCACGATGCGCACGCGCACCTGGCCGGGACCGGGATCGTCGCGCGGGATGTCGTCGAGCTGCCAGGGGGCGGGGGTGGCGAAGGTATGGACTCGCAGGGCTTTCATCGTGGTCTCCGTTTTCCGCAGTCTAACCGTCCCGCACGAAGGCCTGCCCGCCCCGCGATCGAATCCGAGCCTAACCGCTGACGACGAACACGTGTCCGCGCGCCGGATCGACGCGCCCGCCGAGCAGCGATTCGTACAGCCGCGCCAGCGCTTCGACGCCCGCGTGCTGGTCGATGCGCAGCCAGCCTGCGCACGCGTCGACGAACCGGTTCCACGCCGGCGTCAGCGAGTCGCGCAGGACGTCGACGTCGATGCCGTCGAGCAGCGCGCGCCATTGCGCGAGGCCGAAGCCGCTGACACGCCCATCACCGGCCCCGGGACCATCCGGGGCGTCGGCGGTGCCGAAGATGCGGCAGGCCAGGCGGATCGCGTCGCCGAAATGCCGCTGCATCGCCGCGTGGACCTGGATGTCTCCGGCGAAATCGACGAAGACCGTCGGCACGTGGGCGGACATCGCGGTCAGCCGCGCATAGTCGACCACTTCGTCATAGTCGCCCAGCCCCTGCACGAAACGCCGGTGCCCGGTCGACGTCAGCCCGACGAGGCGACAGTCCGCACGGATTTCGTGGCGCAGCACGTAGGCCAGCGCGACGGCCGTCTTGCTCGACGCGCCGCTGAGCACGATCTGCCGCGCGTCGCAGTATCCCAGCGCAGCCAGGTGGCGCGCGAAAACGAACGCCGATGTGAACATCGGCTGCATCAGCATCTGCTGGTCCTCGAACGCGACCCGATACGACGCGTCGGCCCGGGTGCGCCGATACGTGTTGTAGAACGCGGGCAACGCGCGCCGGTGGCCGGCGACGTCGACGAACTGCCGCTCGTTCGACAGGCCGGGCTGCACCAGCAGCCAGTTGGTCATCGGCAGGCAACCGAACAGTCGCTCGCCGACCGGCGCGTCCGGATGCGTCGACGCCGCGACCTGCGCATAGCCCCAGACCGGCAGGCGCGCCCACGGCGAGGGTGCCGGAAACAGCCGCCACAGCGGCAGCACGGGGCCGAGCCGGCCATAGACGATGCTCTGCGAACTCAGCGCGAAGCGTTCGATGCGCAGCAGCGCCTGGCCCGGCGCCAGCTCGGTGGGCCGGCGCGGCGCGAGCACGCGGTGCAGCGACAGGTCGTTTCGGTGAACCTGGAAGTCGAACGAGGCTTCCGGCATCAGTGTCTCCTCGGCGAGGCGATCGGGGCGCCATGTCCGGATAGTACGCTCGGCGTCAAATCGTCCCTCGCGGCACGGCCTCCCCTTCGATCGTCTCATCGACGTGCGGCAGCAGCATCCACAGCGCGACGCCCCGCGCCGCCATGAACGCGGTGAACGCCGCCCACAGGCCATGGTTGCCGAACAGCCCCTGCAATCCCAGCGCCAGCACGATGAAGCCGGCCAAGCACACGGCCATCGCCATCATCAGCTCGCGCGTTCGCATCGCGCCGATGAACACGCCGTCGAGCTGGAAGCCGACCGCCGAGGCCAACGGCAGGATCACCGCCCACGGCAGGTACGCGAGCGCGAGCGCGACGACGTGGGGCTGGTTGGTCAGCAGGCGCACGATCGTCGGCCCGGCGAACGCATAGACGAGACAAAAGCCGAGCGCCCCGACCACCGACCAGCCCATCGTCGTGCGGATCGCCCAGCGCAGCGCGTCGCGATGGCGTGCGCCGACGGCCGCGCCGACCAGCGTCTCGGCAGCGTGCGCGAAGCCATCGAGCGCGTAGGACATGAAGGTCTGGAAGTTCAGCAGCACGGCGTTGGCCGCCAGCACCGCATCGCCCTGGCGCGCGCCGGCCCGCGTGAACCACGCGAACGCGGCCAGCAGGCACATCGTGCGCACGAACAGGTCGCCGTTCATCGCCATCAGCCGCCGCAGCGCGCGCCGATCGACGATGTCGCGCCGCCAGTCGACCGGCGGCAGCGAGCGCAGCCGGCGCATCCGGAGCCAGGCCGCGCCCGCCGCGAAGCCGACGACGTCGGCGATCGCCGTGGCCAGGCCGATGCCCGGCACGCCCATTTGAAGGCCATGCACGAAGACGAGAACCAGCGCGATGTTGACGACGTTGATCAGGACCTGCAACGCGAGGCCGATGCGCACCTGCTGCACGCCCAGCAGGTAACCGAGCAGCACGAAGTTGCCCAGCGCCAGCGGCGCCGACCACAGCCGCGCGAATGCATACTCGCGCGCAAGCTGCTGGACGGCCTCGCTGCCGCCGAGCAGTTGCAACGCCCCCGCGATCAGCGGCTCGCGCAACACCAGCAGCACGACGCCGATCACCAGCGCGATCGCCAGCCCGCGCAACAGGCTCGCGCGCAGGCCCAGGCCATCGCCCGCGCCGTGCGCTTGCGCGGTCAGCGCGGTCGTGCCCATGCGCAGGAAACCGAATCCCCAGAATACGAAGTTGAATACCAGGCCGCCGAGCGCGACCGCGCCCAGCGCCGCCGGCTGATCGAGGTGGCCGGCGATCGCGGTGTCGACCGCCGACAGGATCGGCACCGTCAGATTGGCGAGGACGATCGGCCAGGCCAGCCGCAGCACGCGCCAATGCCACGAGGGTTCGCGCCGCGACAGGACCAGCGAGGTGTTCTTCTTGTTGTTCTGCATGATGGCCGACCTTATACCGCACTCTCACGCCCGTTCCGGCTTTCGTCTATGCTGCTCGTCCAATCCGTGGAATTCCCAGGGTCTGTTGCCATATGAATCGGCGCGGGCTCGATTCATATGGCAACAGACCCAAGCGATGCGTAACGCTCCGACAACGACGCCCGACAAGACCGCGTGGGGCCTGGTGATCGCCGCGGCGGCCATCATGATGATCACGATGGGGGTGCGCCAGACGACGGGCCTGTTCGTGTCGCCGCTGAACACCGCCACCGGGCTGGGCATCGTCGCGATCAGCTTCGCGCTGGCGATCGGCCAGTTCGTCTGGGGCGCCGCGCAGCCGCTGTTCGGCGCGCTCGGCGACAAGTACGGCGCGTTCAAGGTACTGCTCGTCGGCGGCCTGCTGCTGTCGGCCGGCACCGCGCTGACGCCGCTCGCGCACAGTGAGGGGATGCTGATCGGCACGCTCGGCGTGCTGTCGGCGGCGGGCGCCGCGGCCGGCAGCTTCGCGCTGCTGGTCGGCGTGGTCTCGCAGCGGATCGCGCCGGAGAAGCGATCGGTCGCCGCCGGCATCATCAATGCCGGCGGATCGTTCGGACAATTCATCTTCGCGCCGTTCGTCCAACTGTTGATCGGCGCCACCGGCTGGGTCGCCGCGATGCTCGTGCTGGCCGCCACGTCGCTGTTGACGATCCCGCTGGCGTTCGCGCTGCGCCCGCCCTCGGCATCGAAGGGCGCGGCCGACGCCGCCGCGCCGGGCGACAAGACGGGCGGCCCGGCGCCGGCCGCCGCGGCCGACACGATGACGCTGGGCCGGCAGCTTCGCATCGCGATGGCCAACCGCGATTACCTGCTGCTGCACGCGGGCTTCTTCACGTGCGGCTTCCACATCGCGTTCCTGGTCACCCACCTGCCCGGCGAAGTCCAGCTGTGCGGGCTGCCGGCCAGCGTCGCGTCGGTGTCGCTCGCGCTGATCGGCCTGTTCAACATCGCCGGCAGCCTGACGATCGGCTGGCTCGGCCAACATTACCGGATGAAGTGGCTGCTGGCGTTGATGTATGGCAGCCGTGCGGTGGCGATCGCCGTCTACCTGGTCGCGCCCAAGACGCCGGAGACGTTCTATGCGTTCGCGGCGGTGCTCGGCTTCACATGGCTGGCCACGGTGCCACCGACGGCCGGGCTGGTCGGCAAGCTGTTCGGAGCGCGCTACCTGGCGACACTGTTCGGCATGACGCTGCTGTCGCACCAGGTGGGCGGATTCCTGGGGGCCTGGCTAGGCGGGCGCGTGTTGGCCAGCGATGGCAACTTCATGTGGATGTGGTATGCCGACATCGTACTGGCGACGGCGGCCGCGCTGCTGAACCTGCCGATCCGCGAGGCGCGGCTGCCCACCCGTGCGGCGACCGCCGCGGCGTGAGTCGGTTGGCGCCCGTTAACGCTAAGATCGATCCCGCGTGATCCCGCGGTATTGATCGCGTCGACGCGATGTCGCCGGCCGGATTCCGCCGTTCTTGTCCCTTACAGGGGCCGGCCCGCGCCGGCATCGACGATGGTTGAACGCGAGCTGAAATTCGACGTCCCCGACGAACGCCGCGATGCGATCCAGGCCGAGCTCTCGGCGTTGCCGGCCTCGCAACGCCAACGGCTGGTCTCGGTCTACGTCGACACGGCCGATCGCAGCCTGGCGCGGCACCAGGTGGCATTGCGACTGCGCCACGACGGCGGCCACTGGGAACAGACGCTCAAGGCCGTCGGCGACACGCCGGTCGAGCGCCACGAGGACAACGTCGCGCGGCCAGGCGACTGGCCGGCGGACGGGCCGCCGATCGATCCATCGCTGCATGCCGGCACGCCGGCATTCGACCGCCTGCGGGAAGCGTTGGCCGACAGCGCCGATCCGACGCTCGGGGCGGTGTTCATCAGCGACTTCGTGCGCCTGCGCGCCGACCTGCTGCTGGACGATGCGCGCATCGAGGTCGCGTTCGACCAAGGTCTGCTGCGCGCCGAACGGCGGGACGCGTCGTCGGACGCGGACGATACGGCGAAGCTGGCCGGCGCGCCGACGCTGCCGATCCAGGAGCTGGAGCTGGAACTCAAGTCCGGCCCGTCGCGCGCCTTGATCACCGCCGCCACGCAATGGGCCGACCGGCATGCGCTGTGGATCGACACGATTTCCAAGGCCGCCCGGGGCGAACGCCTCGCGCAAGGCCGGGTCGGCGCGGTGGCCACGCCCGGCCGCATCGCCGCGTTCGGCGGCGGCAAGCCCCCGGATGGCCGTACGCTGCTGCGCCGCTGGACCGCCGTATGCCTCGAGCAGGTACTCGGCAACGCCAGCCAGCTCTCGGCCGGCGAAGGCCCGCCGGATGCCGAAGTCGTCCATCAGCTCCGCGTCGGGCTGCGCCGGTTGCGGTCGGTATGGCGCGAACTGGGCCGCTGCGCGGACGAGCCCATCGACTGGCAGCCGGCGGTACGCGAATCGTTCGATGCGCTCGGCCGCGTGCGCGACCGCGACGCGGCCGTCGCACGCTTCGCCGATGCGATCACGGCGGCGGGAGGCCGCACGCTCGACCCGAGCGGACATGGGCCCGACCCCGACCTGCGCGCGCTGATCCGGGCACGGCCTTTCCAGCATGCGATGCTGTCGCTGCTGGCGTTCGCGCTCGACGCCGACGGCAATGCCGATGACGGGAAGGCAGGCGGTGGAAAGACCGGTGGTGGAAAGACCGATCGCCCGCAAGACGATCGCGACGGCATCGACCTGGTCGTGCAGCGCCTGCGCAAGCTGCATCGCGGGTTGCGCCAGGCCGCGCGCCGCTTCGACACGTTGACGGACGACGATCGCCATCGCGTGCGCAAGCGCGCCAAGCGGCTGCGCTACTTGATCGAGCTGGCGCGCCCGCTGCTGCCGACCGGCGATGCCGATGCCTACCTGAAGCGGCTGCGGCGCACGCAGCAGCGACTCGGCGATTACCAGGACCTATGCACGGCGATCGACGCCTATCGCGACGCCGTCCATGCCGGCCAGCACGATGCGTGGTTCGGCGTCGGCTGGCTGGAAGCGGGGCGCGCGCGCCATCTGGCACGCTGCCGCAAGGCACTGCGCCGCCTGGCGCGGACCCGGCCCCCGCTTTCCGCCCATTAGGGCCAGGGCGCGCCGATTCCTAGTGCGGCGCGATGATCCCCAGCTCGCGGTACACGGGGATGATCTGCCGCCGGATCTCCGGATACTGCCGCCAGTAGACAAGCGCGGCCAGCAGCGTGCCGCCGCCGCAGCACGCCAGCGCCACCGGCGCCGTCACATGCGATGCGAACCAGCCGCCGAACAGCGCGCCCAGCGGGGCCATGCCCAGGAAGGACGCGACGTACAGCGACGCCACGCGGCCGCGCAGCGCATCCGGCACGATCGTCTGCAACACGATGTTCGTCGACGCGGCCGTCAGCATCGTCCCCATGCCGACGGCGAACAGCAAGATCAGCGCGACCCAAAGCACGGACGTCGCCGAGAACGCGATAAGCCCCGCACCGGCCAGCGCCGCGCTCCAGGCGATCTGCTTGAACAGGCCCTTGGTGCCCGGCCGCCAGGCCAGCAGGATCATGCCCGTCATCGCGCCGCAGCCGGCCGCACCGGTCAGCAGGCCCAGCGTGTGCGCATCCCCATGGAACCGCTGGCTGGCGAACCATGGCATCAGCGACGAATACGGCTGCACCAGGAAACTCGTCGACGCCAGCATCAGCAGCGCCGCGCGGCTCGGCAGGAAGCCGTACGCATAGCGGGCGCCGGTGGCCAGCTGCCGGGCCCAATGAGTCGAGTCGCGCGGCTTGGGCGGCGGATCGACTCGCAGCAGGATCAGCGCGACGACCACCGATACCCTCAGCACGGCATTCAGCGCGAAACCGCTGACGACGCCGAAGCTGCCGATCACCGATCCGCCGAGCATCGGCCCGATGAACCGGGCGCCGTTCATCACGCTGCCGTTCAGCGCGATCGCATTGGCCAGGTCTTCGCGGCGATCGACCAGGTGCACGAGCAGCGACTGCCGGCCCGGCGCATCGCAGGCGTTGACCAGACCCATCACCAGGTTGCCGACGACCAGGTGCCACGGCTGGATCCAGCCGCCGGCGACCAACGTCAGCATCACCAGCGACTGCGTGAACGCCAGCGCGTTGGTCACGAACAGCACGCGCCGCACGTTCAGCCGATCGAGGAACACGCCGGCCACCGGCCCGATCAGCAGGAACGGGATCTGCAGCGCGAAGGCGGCCAACCCGAGCATCAGCGTCGAATGCGTCAGCTCGAACATCAGCCAGCTCGTGGCGATCAGCTGCAGCCAGCTGCCGATCTGCGACGTGCCCTGGCCGGCGATGAACAGCCGGAAATTGCGATGGGCGAACGCCCGCAGTCCATGAGGCAGCGTCACTTCCGGGTGCCTCGCTGCAGGTTCGAATAAGGCTTCACGCGGATCCGATCTCGATGTGAACGGGCCTTGCTTAGTGCAGCGGTCCGTTGGGCGCCACCAGCACCTTGCCGTGCTTGCCGGCGGTCTGCGCATGCACCAGCGCATCGCGGATCGATTCGATCGGGTAGACATCCGCCACCGGCGCCTGCCATTGTCCGGCCAGCATCTGCGCGGCCAGCCGCTCGTACAGCGCGCGCACTTCGGCGATCGGCCGGCGCGCCAGGTGCCGGCCCAGCATGAAGCCGGCCAGCGACACGCCGCGGTAAACGACGTCGGCCGTCGGCATCAGCGGCGGCTCGCCCGACATCGATCCGTAGTTGCACACGGTTCCCTCGTCGATCAGGCAGGCGGCCAGCCGGGCGGTAGCGGCGCCGGACACCGCATCGATACCGAGCCGGATCCGCGCGCCGCCGGTGGCCTGCGCGACGCGCTCGGCCAGCCCGTCGCCGTCGCGCACCACGGCGTCGGCACCCAATACGCCCAACTCACCAATGACATCGTCGCGGCGCACGACGTTGACGGTGCGCAGCCCGCGCGATCGCGCGAACCCGATCAGCAGCCGGCCGACGGCGGAGTTGGCGGCGTTCTGGATCACCCAGTCGCCCGGCGATAGCGTGACGATGTCCTCGAGCAGCAGCAGCGCCGTCGGCGGATTGATCCGCAGCATCGCGGCCTGGCGCGGATTCAGTTCGGGCGGAATGCGGATCACCGACTCGGCGCGCACGCAGCGCTGCTGCGCCCAGTTCTCGCGTTCCAGGTTGATGACCAGGTCGCCGACCGCCACGTACCGGACGTCGCGGCCCACGGCGGTCACGCGGCCGACGCACTCGGCGCCCGGCGTCGCGGGCAGCGGCGGCTTGAGCCGGTAGGCGCCGCGGCAGAACGACAGGTCTGCCGGGTTGATCGGGAAGGCGATCACATCGAAGACGACCTGATCGTTCTGCGGAGGCCCGGCATCCGGTGCTTCGACGCAGCGCGCTACATCCTCGGGCACGCCATAGGCCTGCAATTCGATCCGTTTCACATTGTCTCCTGCCCGCGGCGTGCGAGGCTCATGGATGGCTGCCAATCTACACGAATGCGCGCCACTCGGCAGCGCGCGCCGGCGGCGGCGCCAACCATGCGTAACATGACGGGTTGGCCGCGCGGCCGGTTCCTCGCGGCATCCTGCGGAGAAGCACGATGACGTTCGATTTCGATCTGTATGTGGTGGGCGCCGGTTCCGGCGGCGTGCGGGCGGCGCGATTCGCGGCCGGCTTCGGCGCGCGGGTGGCCGTGGCCGAGAACCGGTACCTGGGCGGCACCTGCGTCAACGTCGGCTGCGTGCCGAAGAAGCTGCTCGTCTACGGCTCGCATTTTCACGAGGATTTCGCACGCGCCGAAGGCTTCGGCTGGACGATCGGCGAAACGCGCTTCGACTGGGCGACGCTGATCGGCAACAAGAACGCCGAGATCGAACGGCTCAACGGCATCTACCGCAACCTGCTCGTCAACAATGGCGTCACGATCCACAACGGCCATGCGCGCATCGTCGACCCGCACACGATCGAGGTCGACGGCCAGCGCCATACCGCGCGCCACGTCCTGATCGCGACCGGCACGTGGCCCAGGCTGCCGGACGTGCCCGGCGTCGAACATGCGATCTCGTCGAACGAAGCGTTCTTCCTGAAGACGCTGCCGGCCCGCGTGATCGTCGTCGGCGGCGGCTACATCGCGACCGAGTTCGCCGGTATCTTCAACGGTCTGGGATCGCGCACGACGCAGTTGTACCGCCGCGAGCTGTTCCTTCGCGGCTTCGACCAGGACGTGCGCGAACACCTGCGTGACCAGATGACGCAGGCAGGCGTCGCGCTGCGCTTCCACAGCGACATCGCCCGGATCGACAAGCGCGCCGACGGCGGCCTGACGGCCACGCTGAATGACGGCGGCACGATCGACACCGATTGCGTGCTGTACGCCACCGGCCGGCGTGCGATGCTCGACGGCCTGGGCCTGGAGAACACCGGCGTGGCGCTGACCGACGACGGCTTCATCGCGGTCGACCGCGACTACCAGACCGCCGAGCCGTCGATCCTGGCGATCGGCGACGTGATCGGCGACCAGCACGGACGCATGCAGCTGACGCCGGTCGCCACGGCCGAAGGCATGGCCGTCGCGCGGCGCCTGTTCCAGCCCGGCGAGCATGCACCGGTCGATTACCGTGACATCCCGACGGCGGTGTTCAGCCAGCCGTCGATCGGGACCGTCGGCATGACCGAGCAGCAGGCCCGCGACGCGGGACAGGCGATCACCGTCTTCACGACGCGCTTCAAGCCGATGAACCTGTCGATGACGAAGGTGCCGGGCCAGGTGCTGATGAAACTGATCGTCGACGCGCACAGCGATCGCGTGCTGGGCTGCCACATGGTCGGGCCGGACGCCGGCGAGATCATCCAGGGCCTGGCCGTCGCGATGAAGGCCGGCGCCACCAAGCGCATGTTCGATGAAACGATAGGCATCCATCCGACCGCGGCCGAAGAGTTCGTCACGATGCGCACGCCGCAGCCCTGAGCGGCCAAGGCCCGTTCACGTCGGGATCGAACCCGCGCGCACGGGCCCGGTGGACTAAAATCGCGGCTTTGCCGAACGACGGGCCGTCCATGACCGAGCCAGAACCTCTCGCCCTCGGTCCGCGCCTGGCCGTGGCCTGGCAATACCTGCTGCCCAAGCAGGCGCTGACCGTGTTCGCCGGCCACGTCGCCGGCGCGCGCGGCGGCCTCGCCACCACGTGGATCATCGAGCGCTTCATCCGCAAGTACGGCGTCGACATGAGCGAGGCGCTGGACCCCGATCCGCGCCACTACCCGACGTTCAACGAGTTCTTCACACGGGCGCTGCGCCCCGACGCGCGCCCGGTCGCGGACGCGGCGATCGTCTGCCCGGTCGACGGCGCGATCAGCCAGTTCGGGTCGATCGAGCGCGACCAGATCTTCCAGGCCAAGGGCCATCGCTACTCGACACACGCGCTGGTCGGCGGCGACACGGCGCTGGCCGCCCGTTTCGACGACGGGCATTTCGCGACGGTGTACCTGAGCCCGCGCGACTACCACCGCATCCACATGCCCTGCGATGGGCGGTTGCGACGGATGATCCACGTGCCGGGCGAACTGTTCTCGGTGAACCCGGCCACCGCGCGCGGCGTGCCGGGCCTGTTCGCGCGCAACGAACGCGTGGTCTGCGAGTTCGATTCGGTGCGCGGGCCGTTCGTGCTCGTGCTGGTCGGTGCGACGATCGTCGGCAGCATGGCGACGATCTGGCATGGTGTGGTCAACCCGCCGCGCGTACGGCGGCCGCGCGAATGGCGCTATGACGATCAATCGATCGTGCTGCGCAAGGGACAGGAGATGGGGCGCTTCCTGCTGGGATCCACCGTCGTGATGCTGTTCCCGGCCGGCCCGATGCGGTTCGCGGCGGAGTGGGCGCCGGGTGGCGCCGTGCGGCTCGGCGAGGCGATGATCCGCGCCTGAAGGCCCCGGCCCCGGCGGCCGGAACGGCCCGGGTGCCAACCGCGCCCCAAAAGAAAAAGCCCGCGTCTCGCGACGCGGGCTAATCCACCAAAGGAGGAGGTGGAGGAGACAGTTCCCACTATACAGAGGGGGTTGCTGCGACGCAACATCCCCATGCTCCTCTTTTGTGTCGGATGCCACAAACCGGCCTGCCGCCCGCCTGCCGCCACCGACCGTTCGTCGGCCGGCCGGGACGGACCCGCACCAGCACGGCCCAAAACCGGGCCGCCGGCCGCTTTTCGCGCCTATCGCGGCGTGGGCGGCTTGGACGACAGCACCTTCCAGGTCGAGGTCGCGAACGCGGCCAGCTCGCCCTCGCCGTCGTACAACCGCGATTCGAGGAAGCAGATGCTGTTGCCGCGCCGGATCAGACTGCCGACGGCCTTGACCGGCCCCTTGGTGATGGCGCGCACGTACTGCGTCTTCATCTCCAGCGTCGTGCCGCGCGACTGCAGGTGGTTCAGCAGATGTCCCATCGAGACGTCCATCGCCGTCGCGATGACGCCGCCATGCAGGCTGCCCTGCGGGTTGAACATGAAGTCGTGCGGTTCGAACGTCACTTCGCAACGCTCGTCGGCATAGGTCATCGCGAAGCCGAACAGCTTGGCCAGAAAGAAGCTGCCGAATTTCTGGTCGTGTTCATCGATGGCACGGCCGAACAACTGCTGGGCGGCGGCCACATCGACGGTCTTGCGGGGCTCGGTCATGTCGGACATCGCATCAGGTCCAGGAATCGAAGAAGAAAAACAGGAGGACAATGTACCAAGGATCCATGCCAAGGATCGGAACCCGTTCCCTGACGGTTCGCGCCACGGCCCGGTAAGCCCTGCCGACGGCCCCGATGCGCATCGCCATCGCGGGGAGTCGGCGAGGCGGCTTCGACGGGGTCGCCAGCAACATCACGCGCGGTCTGTTATTTTTGCGGCCGGTCACGCTCGAGGAGGGCCTGAGTGCATCACCAGAACATCAGCGATCGCCTGCAAGCCCTTTCGCCCGCGCGTCTGCAGCGGATGATGCGCGGCATCGAGAAGGAAAGCCTGCGCGTCCGGCCCGACGGACAGCTCGCGCTCACCCCGCATCCGGCGGCCCTCGGCTCGGCTCTCACGCATCCGCACATCACGACGGATTTCAGCGAAGCGCAACTCGAATTCGTCACCGGCGCGCACACCAGCATCGACGCCTGCCTGCGCGAACTCGCGGACATCCATCGCTACACGTACGCGGTAATGGGCGCGCAGGCCGCCGATCCCTCCGCGTCCGAACGCCTGTGGGTGTCGAGCATGCCGTGCCGGCTTCCGGCCGAGAACGAGATTCCGCTGGGCCAATACGGCAGCTCCAACGTCGGCCGCTCCAAGACCGTGTATCGCAGCGGCCTGTCGTACCGGTATGGCCGAAACATGCAGACGATCTCGGGCATCCACTACAACTGGTCGCTGCCCGGCCTGGGCAACGATGACTACTTCGGGTTGATCCGCAATTTCCGGCGCCACTCTTTCCTCTTGCTGCTGCTGTTCGGCGCGTCGCCGGCCGTCTGCTCGAGCTTCGTCGCGGGACGCGACCACCAGCTCGAATCGCTGGCCGGACGCTCGATGTACCTGCCGTACGCGACGTCGCTGCGCATGGGGCGGCTCGGCTACCAGAGCGATGCGCAGGCGAGCCTGAAGGCCAGCTTCAACAGCCTGGACAGCTACGGCGCATCGCTGCAGGACGCCTTGACGCGTCCTTACCCCGCTTATGAAGCGATCGGCGTGCGCGACCCCGATGGCGGTTACCGGCAACTCGCGACGACGCTGCTGCAAATCGAGAACGAGCTGTACGGCACGATCCGGCCCAAGCGCGTCACGCGCAGCGGCGAACGGCCGCTGCACGCGCTGCGCGAACGCGGCGTCGAATACGTCGAAGTGCGGCTGATGGACCTGAATCCGTTCGAACCGATCGGCATCGATGCGTTGACGGCCCGCGTGCTGGACGTGTTCCTGCTGTCGTGCCTGCTGCGCGACAGCCCGCCGGACACTCCCGACGAGGTGGCCGCGCTGGCGCGCAATCAGCACAAGGTCGCCGCGCGCGGACGCGAACCCGGGCTGCGGCTCGAATGCGATGGCCGCGAGGTCCCGCTGGCCGATTGGGCGGCCGAGATCATCGCGCCCTTCGACGAGATCGCCGCGACGCTCGACGCGCTCGAGGGTGGCGAAGCCAGCCAGCGCGCCGTCGCGACGATTCGCGAGCGCCTCGCGCATCCCGAAACGCTGCCGTCGAGCCGTGTGCTGGCAGCGATGCGCGATGATTTCGACGGCTCGCATCTCGCCTTCATCAACGCGCGGTCCGAAGCGGCTCGCGCCGTGATGACGGCCGAGCCGCTGTCCGACGAGGCCCGCCGGCGCTTCGAAGCGATGGCGGCCGCTTCGCTCGAAGAGCAGCGGCGGATCGAAGCGGCCGATCGCGTGCCGTTCGAGGCATACCGGCAGCAGTTGCTCGCGCCCGGCAATCTGACGGTCTGAACGGCGGCCGGAACGACGCTCCGAAAGGGAGCGCCGTCGCGGACGCGGGCGATCAGCGTCCGGACTCGTCCTTGTTCGGGTCGTCGGTGCGCGCCGCCGACAGCGCGGCGCGCAGCTTGTCGCTCATCAACGAATTGCGGGGAAAGCTCGCACCGCGGCCGTCACGATTCCCGCGATCCGGGCCGCGATCCGGACGTCCCGGTCCACGGAAATCGCCCCGGCCGCGATCGCCGCCGCCGGGGCGACCCGCGCCCTGGCGATCCGCACCGTCGCGATCCTGACGCGGCCGTCCGTCGCCCTGTCGCGGCGCGCCCGCACCAGCGGCTTGCGGGCGTCCACCGCCCCCGGGTCCGCCCTCACGTCGTCCGGCGCCGGAAGGACCGGCGCGCTGGCCCTCAGGCCGTCCGCCGGGTCCGCGCGGACGATCCGTACGATGACCGCCCTCTTGCGCACGCGGGGGTCCGCCATCCCGCCGGCCGCCGCCGTGCGGCTGATCCCGCCCGCCATCGGAGCGCCGATCGGACGCCGCGCCCTGTCCGGGACCTTGCCCCTGTCCCTGTCCTTGAGCCGGCCGCGGTCCCTGCCTCCGTCCTTGTCCCTGGCCTGCGCCTTGCGCCCTCGACGGATCGCGACCGGGGTCACCACGGCCGTCGGCCCCTCTCGCGCCGTCCGGCCGGCCGCCGCGATCGCCGGGACGACCGCCATGCGGGCGGCCGCGACCATCACGCGGCCCGCGTTCACGGGGGGCACCGCTGCGTGACGACGCGGCGCGTTCGACACGCTCCCGCGTCGGCCAGCGCCAGGCCGGTGCTTGTCCTTCCGCCCGCGCGCCCCGTTCGCGCTGGGCGCCGCCGCGCTGGGACGCGATGCGCTCGATCCGCTCGCGCGTCGGCCAACGCCAGGGCCGCATGTCGCCATCGCCCCGCGGCCCGCGTTCACGGCCGGCGGCTGCGGCACCGGGCGCCGGACGCCCTTCTGCCGGGCGCCCCTGCACCGCGCGCCCGCCCTGCGCGCCCGAAGCGCCCGCCCCGCCGACCGTGCCGGCCGACGCCGATGCCGCCTGCGCGTTCTGGCGGAATTCATCGGCGACGCGGATCTTGCCGGCGGCCGAGAACGTGGCCTGCGTCGCGCGCCGCTGCGGGCCCTCGCCGAACGACAGCGTGCAGGCATCGAGCGCATCCCAGACGATGCGGCGCAAGCTGCCGAGCACGGCCCGGTGCACGACGTGCGCGCGCACGGCCAGCGTCAACGGGTCCGCGTTCGCGACATCGAAGCCCGGCGCGAACTCGACCTGCACCCGCAGCGGCGCGGGAGCCAGGGCCACCATCGTACGGATCACCGCCTGGCGCAGCGCGCTGGCGCCCGGGCCGCTGGCGATCGCGGTCGGCGCCGAGGACGCGCCGGCGATCGCCGAGGACGCCGTCGACGGAGCCACGGTGGCGGAAGCAGCGGTGGCGGAAAAAGCGGCCTCTCGTTCATCGGAGACCGGAGCCGATGTCTTCCAGCCGTTCCATCCCGATGATGCGGGCGCGGGCGCGCGAGCGGGACCCGATGTCGAGGCGGCACGCGCCTCCGCGGGATCCGACGCCGGCGCGGCCAATACCGCGCGCGGGCGCATCTCGGCGATGAACGCATCGATCTTGGCCAGCGACGCGTCGAGCGTCATCGCCAGGCCGACGCTGGCCTGCGCCGCGCGCAGGGTCTGCTGCTCGGCGACGAAGGCCGCCTGCGACTTCAGCAGCGTCGACAACCGGATGCCCCCGCCAAGCGCCGAAATGCGCGTCACGCACGCCTGCAGCGCCGCCAGGGCCTGATCGGAGCGCCGGTGCAGATCGGCGATGCGCGCATCGAGCGACGGGCCGCCCGACTCTTGCGCGTTGACGTTGTCGTGCGACACCTGGGGATCCTTTTTCGAAGGCGAAACGTAAGCCAAAGCAAGTACGGCCGAAGCCGTACGACCGGTCAGAACGCCATGTTACCAAGCCATGGAACGGCGATGCCGCGACCGCGGCCGGACGCGACGCGTCCCCGCCCGCACGGGGACGCGTCATCGGGGAACCCGGACGCTTGCAGCGGATATCGGGGTCTGCGCTAGACTCCTCCACGCCGCCGCCCCATCGGCCACCTCGACGGAGACTCCCGTGCCCGATTCCACCGATCTGAAGACCAGTGGTCTGAAGGCCACGTTCCCGCGGATGAAGATCCTCGACATCTTCCGCGACAGTCCGACGCGCCACATGAGCGCCGAGGACATCTACAAGCATCTGCTTGCCGACGAGACCGAGATCGGCCTGGCCACCGTCTATCGCGTGCTCGCGCAGTTCGAGCAGGCGGGCCTGGTCAAGCGCACGCAACTGGGCGCCGGCAAGGCCGTGTACGAACTGAACGACGGCCAGCGCAACCACGGCCACCTGATCTCGCTGCAGACCGGCGAGGTCCAGGAATTCTACGATCCGGAGATCGAGAAGCGCCTCAAGCGCATCGCGCAGCAGCTCGGCTACCATGTGGCCGAGTACACGATCACGATGTACGGCGACAAGCGCTGACGGTCATGCTGTTCCTCGTCATCAGCACGCCGCAGCCCGAGCGCCCCAGCGTGGTCGCCGCCGATCGTCAGCGGTTCTGGCGCTGGATGCAGCCGCTGCTGGACGCCGGTACCGCGCGATCGGCTCACGCGCGCGTCGGCCGCGGCGTGGTCGCGCTGTTCGACGTCGACGCCAACGAGACGCTGCACCGGCTGATGACCGAGTGGGCCGAGATCGTTCCGGCGCACTTCGACGTCTATCCGCTTATCGATCCGAACGCCGCGCGGCATCTGCTCGCGCCTTCGATCACCACCTGAAAAGCCGCGCGCATCGGCCCCGCGCCGCGCGCGTGTCGTGACGCGAAACGCCGGAGGGGGCGCGGTCATTACGTGATACTGTCGACGGCTGATCCAACGATCCCGCAGAGGAGACAGACACGATGTACGAGACGCTGCTGTATGACGTCAAGGATGGCATCCTGACGCTGACGCTGAACCGCCCCGACAAGCTGAACGCCTTCACCGGCACGATGGCGATGGAGATGATCGACGCGTTCGACAAGGCCGATGCCGACGACGCCGTGCGCGCGATCGTCGTCACCGGTGCGGGCCGCGCGTTCTGCGCCGGCGCCGACTTGTCCGCCGGCGCCAAGACGTTCGACTATGCGGCGCGCGCCGACCGGCCCGACAAGCAGGGGACCGCCGTGGGCGCCGACGGCAAGATCGACTGGAGCCATCCGTCGGTGCGCGACGGAGGCGGCCGCGTCACGCTGCGCATCTTCGAATCCAAAAAGCCCGTGATCGCCGCCGTCAACGGCCCGGCCGTGGGCATCGGCGCGACGATGCTGCTGGCGATGGACGTGCGGCTGGCATCGGACCAGGCGCGCATCGGCTTCGTGTTCGCCCGCCGCGGCATTACCCCCGAGGCGTGCTCGAGCTGGTTCCTGCCGCGCGTCGTCGGCATCAGCCGCGCGCTCGAATGGACGATGACCGGCCGCGTGATGCCGGCGCAGGAAGCGCTCGAAGGCGGCCTGGTCAAGAAGCTGTACGCGCCCGATGCGCTGCTGCCCGCCGCTTATGAACTGGCCCGCGAGATCGCCGACAACGCCGCACCGGTCTCGGTCGCGCTGACGCGCCAGATGATGTGGCGCATGCTCGGCGCCGATCACCCGATGGAAGCGCACAAGATCGACAGCCGCTCGATCTACGCGCGCGGCCGCAGCAGCGACGTCAAGGAAGGCATCAACTCGTTCCTCGAGAAGCGCCCGCCGCGGTTCGCCGACAAGGTATCGAGCGACATGCCCGAGTTCTTCCCGTGGTGGGAGCCGCGCGAGTACCGCTGACGCCACGGCGCCGCCCGCACCAGAACGACGGAGACACCCCCTGATGAGACGACTGCGATTCGGCGCGTTCCTCGCGCCGCACCACCCGATCGGCGAGCACCCGATGCTGCAGTTCCGGCGCGACCTGGCTCTGGCCGCGCATCTGGACCAGCTCGGCTTCGATGAATTCTGGTGCGGCGAGCACCACTCGACCGGCTGGGAGACGATCGCATCGCCCGAGATGTTCCTGGCCGCCGCCGGCGAACGCACGCACCGGATTCGGCTCGGCACCGGCGTCGTCTCGCTGCCGTATCACCATCCGTTCAACGTCGCGCAGCGCATCGTGCAGCTCGACCACATGACCGGCGGCCGCGCGATCTTCGGCTCCGGCCCGGGCGCGCTGCCGTCCGACGCGCACACGCTGGGCATCGATCCGGCCGTGCAGCGCGATCGCCAGGACGAGGCGCTCGGCGTGATCCGCCGCCTGCTGGCCGGCGAACCCCGCTTCAGCCACGAGAGCGACTGGTTCACGCTCAGGGATGCCAAACTGCAGCTGCTGCCGCTGCAGGAATCCCTGCCGATGGTCACCGCGTCCACGATCAGCCCGTCGGGCATGACGCTGGCCGGCAAGCACGGCACCGGCGTCATCTCGATCGCATCGACGTCCACCGAGGGCCTGGCCGCGCTGGCCACCCAGTGGCGCTTCGCCGAGGAGGCCGCGGCCCGCCATGGCAACACCGTGCACCGCGCGGACTGGCGCGTGCTGCTGTCGTGGCATATCGCGCCCACGCGCGAGCAGGCGCGCCGCGAGGCGCGCGACGGGCTGTTCCGCTGGCATAACGAGTACATCGTCGGCACGCTGATGCGGCCCGGCACGCATGCGTTCAAGACGCCCGACGAAGCCGTCGACGAGATCGCGTTCGCGCCGAACTCGGCATCGGTCATCGGCACGCCCGACGACCTGATCGAGGCGGTGCAGCGGCTGCTCGGACTGACCGGCGGCTTCGGCACGTTGATCGGTTTCGTGCACGACTGGGCCGACCCCGAGGCCACGCGCCGGAGCTGGGACCTCGTCGCCCGGCACGTGGTGCCCGAGCTGAACGGCCTGCTGGCGTCGTACCGCGAATCGCGCGAGTACGTCGTCACGCACCGCGACAGTTTCGACGCCGCCGGCAAGGCCGTGATGAGCAAGATCCTCGCGCACGAAGGCGCGGCCCAGGCGCTGAAGGTCACGCGCAACTCGCGCCTCGCGATGCCCGGCCACAACGCACCCGACCTGACGAGGGGCGACGCGCAATGAGCGGCCTGCTGGCCCTCGGTCCCGACGGCCAGCATCGCTGCCGCTGGTGCATGGCCACGCCCCGTTACCTCGCTTACCACGACGAGGAATGGGGTTACCCCGTCGCCGACGACCGGCGGCTGTTCGAGAAGCTGTGCCTCGAAGGCTTCCAGTCGGGCTTGAGCTGGCGCACGATCCTGGATAAGCGCGAACGCTTCCGCGAGGTGTTCCACGGCTTCGACATCGATCGCGTCGCGCGGTTCGGCGAAGCCGACGTGCAGCGGCTGCTGCAGGATGCCGGCATCATCCGGCATCGCGGCAAGATCGAAGCCGCGATCCACAACGCTCGCTGCGCGCAGGCGTTGATCGCGCAAGAGGGCTCGCTGGCCGCTTATGTCTGGCGCTTCGCGGACGATCCGGCGCCGACGGCGGCACCCGTGCCGGTATCGACGTCGCCCGCGTCGATCGCGATGTCCAAGGACCTGAAGAAGCGCGGCTGGAAGTTCGTCGGACCGACCACCATCTACGCGTTCATGCAGTCGATGGGGCTCGTCAACGATCACGCCGACGGCTGCGTGGTCCGCCTGCGCGCCGCCCAGGCGCGCCAGGGTTTTGCGGCGCCGCGAAGCGTGTGATCCTCGGCGCGAACGCGCCGTAGGCACCACTCAATCGGGTAATCCCTGACGCCCACCTGTCCGAAACCGGCGCGCATCATCTTGGAACGGGCGATCGGGAGTGCGATGATCGCCCGTGGTCCTTACCTTATTGCAATCGATTGCAAACCCACCCGCATTGGAGGAGACTGGCCATGACCCATTCCCCGCATCGTCGTCGGCTGATGACGGCAGCCGGCGCGGCAGCACTCGGCAGCCTGGCACTGCCGGCTTCCGCCCAGGCGTGGCCGACCGGCAAGCCGATCCGCATCCTGGTCGGCTTCCAGCCCGGCGGCACCACCGACCCCTACGCGCGCACGTACGGCGACTACGTCGGACAGAAGCTCGGCGCGACGATCGTCGTCGAGAACCGACCCGGCGCCGGCGGCTGGATCGCGCTCGAGATGCTGGCGCGCTCGCCGGCCGACGGCTATACGTTCGGCATCACGACGACCGGATCGGTCTGGGGCAGCCGGGTGCTGTACAACAAGGTGCCGTTCGACCCCGACAAGGATTTCGTCCCGGTCTCGACGATGCCGGTCGGTCCGCTGGTGTTCGCCGTGCCGGCCACCCTGCCGGTCAACTCGGTCGACGAGTGGATCGCTTATGCGAGGAAGTACTCGGTGTCGATGGCCAGCTATGCGCCGGCTTCCGTGCCTCACCTGACGGTCGCCGAATTCAATCGCTCGAAAGGCACCAACATCGCGGTCACGCAGTACAAGGGCGAAGGACCGATGTGGCCCGACGTCGCCAACGGCATCGTCCACGCGGGCGTCGGCAGCTACGCCGCGGTGTCGCCGCATCTGCAGCGCGGCCTGCTCAAGGTGCTGGCCACGTACGGCACCGAGCGCAACCCCAAGCTGCCGCCCACTGTCAAATCGATGTCCGAGCTGGGTTATAACGCGCCCCTGTTCAAGCTGGATGGCGGCCTGGTGATGCTCGCGCCGGCCGGCACGCCCGAGCCGATCGTGCAGCGCGTGTCCGAACTGATGATCGAGGCGGCCGACTCGCCGCGCGGCAAGATCCTGCGCGACAACTTCGCGATCGAGGCCAAGCCCACGTCGACCGCCCGTGCCCGCGAACGCTGGAAGACCGAGAGCCCGATCTGGATCGACCTGACGGCACAGTTGGGCATCAAGCTCGATTGATGCGGCTTCCCGTTGCGAGCCGGATCGATCACTGGATATAATTCCAGTAACCGTTGTCTTTCAGAGGCCTGGCCATGAATGTTCAACCCATGAATGTTCAACTGGTTTGTCCCACCCCGGCGGCGCCCCTGGCGCTGCCCGCTCCGCGGACATCCGGCTCGCCCCGCCGCCGCTCCAGCGCGCGGCCCCTGCCCACGCTCGATCGTCAGACGCTGTACCGCGAAGTCTGGTCGGTGCCGCGCATCCACCTGCGCGCCCGCTACGGGCTCACCGACCACGAATTCCGCAAGCTGTGCCGCACGCTGCGCATCCCGCTGCCGCGCGCCGGCCATTGGTCGCGCGTCGCCGCCGGCCACCCGATCGTGCCGCCGCCGCTGCCGGGCTGACGGCGCCCTCCACCGCACATCCGCCAGCCCCGCCCATGCCACGCCCACCACGCTCGTCCGATGCTTCGCCTCCGACGGTCTCCCCGACCGACCAGGCCGAGTTGGCCCGTCAATGGGTCGACGCCGCGCACCGCGTCGTCGTCCTGACCGGCGCGGGGATCTCCACCGATTCCGGCATCCCCGATTTTCGCGGGCCGCAGGGGATCTGGACCCGCAATCCGGCCGCCGAGAAGATGTCCGACATCCGCTACTACCTGGCCGATCCCGAGGTCCGCAAGGCAGCGTGGCAGAGCCGGCTGCATCACCCGGCGTGGACCGCTCGGCCCAACCGCGGCCACCAGGCGATCGTCGCGCTCGAAAAGCGCGGGCGGCTGCATGGGCTGATCACGCAGAACATCGACGAGCTGCACCAGATCGCCGGCAATTCGCCGGACAAGGTCGTCGAAGTGCATGGCACGGTGCGCCGGGTCATGTGCTGGCAATGCGGCACACGCTCGCCGATGGAAGACGCGTTGGCGCGCGTGCGGGCCGGCGAAACCGATCCGGCCTGCACCCGATGCGGCGGCATCCTCAAGAGCGACACGATCTCGTTCGGCCAGAACCTCGTGCCCGAGGTCATCGACAAGGCGTTCGAACTGAGCCGCGAGGCCGACCTGATGTTGGCGATCGGCTCGACGCTATCGGTCTATCCGGCAGCCGGGGTCGTGCCGCAGGCCAAGGAGAATGGCGCCCGCATCGTCATCCTGAACGCCGAGCCGACCGCGATGGACGAGCTGGCCGACGTCGTCATCCACGGCGCGATCGGCGAGTTCCTCCCGCGCATCTGCGGGCTCGACGATACGGACTGACATAGGGCGCCAGCCCCCGCGCGGCTCACGATGCCCACGCTCCTAACCGGATGCGCCGCTTATGGCGCGCATCGCCTCGACATCGGCGATGAAGCGCGACGGATCGCGGGGCGAGATCAACACCGTGCGCCCACGGCCGTGATCGATCCGCAACCGATCGAGCGACAACGCGGGACTCGATACCGGGTTGCGGCTCGGCGTGATCGCGTCGATCTCGTCCAGCGCGACCCGTGATCGGAACGGCCCGCAACGGATCACCAGCCAACCGTCGGCCAGCGTATAGCGGGTATCGAGCAGCAGCCACAATGGCAAGGCCGCGCCGGTCATCACGATCATCACCGCGATCGCCGCCGAGCCCACCCCCGTCCCCCGACCACTGCCGGCCAGCACCACGATGCCCACCCATGTCGACAATGCGGCCGAGGCGAGCAGCGTGACCAGCAGCCAGGTGTCGATGCGCGAGTGATGGACGATCGCGGTGCCCATCGTCAGCCCTGCGGCAGGCTCTCGACGAGCCGCGCCCACGCGGCCGGCTGCGGCTGGTCCCGTTCACGCTCGCAGACGAACGTGACGGCGAGGCTACCCGAGTCGTCATAGACCTCGACCGCCTGCACGCCGGCCCGCTCCACCAGCCAGGCCCGCGCGTACGCCTGGTCGCGCAGGTGCAGGTTGAAATCCGGGTCGAGCACGTTGAACCACTCGCCGCTGGCGGCGACCTTGTCGATCCGCCCGGTGAACATCTGTGTAATGCCGCGATTGGCGACGTTGATCACCAACGGAATCCGCTGCGCGGCCGCCCCTTCCAGCAGTGCGCGGACCGACGACCGAGGCGCCAGCCGCCGCGCGGTGCCGGGCGGCGCCAGGCGCAGCGCCTGCTCGCGCGTGACGCCGAACTCGAACACCAGGCGGCCGAACTGGTTCGGGTCGGTCATCTCGCTCCACGCGAGCTGCAACTCCTTGACGTCGATCGCCGCGTCGGGCTTCTCGGGCTTGGGCGCCGGCGTGGGCGCCACCTGCACGGCCGCCTGCTGCTGCGGATGCCGGAAGTCGGCGACCAGCCGATCGAATGCCGCCACGCCATCGTCGTTGCGAAGGAAGACCTTGAGCGTCGCGTCGCCCTGTTCGTCGAAGAACTGCAGGCTGTGCGAGATCTTGCCGTCACGACCGGGCTGCACGACCGCGAACGCGGTACGCCAGCGATCGAACCCGAAGCGCAGGTCGATCGGCCCACCCATATAGCCCTCGATGAAATTGCGCCGCCGCCGCGCGCGTTCCCTGTCCTTCTCCGGATCGCCGGTCGACTGCTTCATCTCGTCGGACAGCGGATTACGCCGCGGCACGCCGGTCGCTTCGATCACCGCGTGCTCGTTGCGCGACACCGCCAGGATCGGGCCGAAGTCGAGCACCCGCCGCATCATCGAACGAGCCGCCTCGTCGCCGTCGCGCAGACGCGTGGCCGTGGCGCCGGCCGTCGTCGCCAGCAACTGCGCTTCGCTGACGCCGAGCTGGCGGGCCGCATCGCGCGTCATCAGGCGCGGCTGCTCGCGTCTGAGTTCGGCCCAGCGCTGGCCGAGCGCCGCCGTGTCGGCTGCAGGCACGAACGTCGCGGGAACGGCCGGGGTGGAGACCCGGGTAGGCGCGTCGGCGGATGTCGACGGCGCCGTCACGGCATTCGTCGCAACCGGTGCCTGGCATGCTGCCAGCGTCAAGGCCACGGCGACCGAAACGGCAATGGAAGCGGGCAGGGACGAAGTGGGCAGGAACGTCGGGCGAAGCGCTTTGGGCATGGCGGGAAAACACGGACGAGGAGCGGATTCGAGGCTTGCGCTTCGGCAGGTGGTCACCGATTATAGAAATAAGAACTATTTCTTTTCAAGAAATCCGCGCGTCGTATAGTGTTCGGTTCGATCACGACGGCAGTGCTTCGCACGGCGACGGCCTGCCCGCGGAGAGTCTTCGTTTGCTTTCACTGCTGCATACGGCCGACTGGCAGATCGGCCGACTGCCGACCCAGGCCGAACCCGACGACGCCAACGCGCTGTACGAGGCGCGGCTGGACGTGGTCCGACGCCTGGCGCAGCTCGCCCGCGAGCATGCGGTCGACGCGGTGCTGGTGGCCGGCGACGTGTTCGATGCGCAGACGGTCTCGGACAAGACGGTCCGCCGTCTGTTCGGCGCGATGGACGCTTATGACGGTCCGTGGCTGCTGCTGCCCGGCAACCACGACGCCGCGCTGGGCGAATCGGTGTGGCGACGTGCGCAGCGACTCGGCGTCGTGCGGCCCGGCCATCGCCTGTGCCTGGCGCCCGAATCGCTGGTCATCGACGGCAAGTTCCAGTTGCTGACGGCACCGCTGATGCAGCGTCACACGCATCATGATCTGACGGCATGGTTCGACGACGCGCCCGGGATCGACGCGCTGCCGCGGATCGGCCTGGCGCATGGCAGCGTCCAGGGAGTTCTGCCCGACGGCATCGATTCGCCCAATCCGATCGCCGCGCAACGCGCGAGCACCGCCCGGCTCGACTATCTGGCGCTCGGCGATTGGCATGGCACGCGCCGCATCGACGAACGCACCTGGTACGCGGGCACGCCGGAGACCGATCGCTTTCGCGCCAACGATTCCGGACACGCGCTGCTCGTGCGATTGACGGCCCCCGGCTCGCCGCCGCAGGTCCAGGCATTGCGTACCGGCCGTTACCGGTGGCGGACGTTCGAACCGGCGATCCGCGTCGACAGCGACGTCGATGCGCTGATCGACGGTCTCGGCCAGCTCGATTCGAACGACGTCGCGCTGGTCCGGCCGACAGGCCGCTGCGACGTCGCCGCGTTCTCCCGCTTGAATGCCGCGGTCGACACCGCACGCGCGACCGCGCGCGCGTTGATGGACGACCTCGCCTCGCTGCGCGTCGAACCGACCGACCGCGACATCGAGGCGCTGCACGCCGACGGCTACGTCGGCGAAGTGCTGCAGTCGCGTGGCGGCCGGCAGCAGGCCCGACGCGAAGCGACGGCGGAAAGCGACGGGTGCGATGGCGATAAGCACGATAAGCACAATGAACGCCAGGCGGGCCAGAACGATAGGGGCGCCACTGGCGGGGACATCGATGGCGATCGGGACGACATCGATGACGAGGCCCGCACCGCGCGGGACGCGCTGCTGCTGCTGACCGGGGTACTCGACTCGCTGCATGGGGCCGGTCGATGAAGATCCGGCGCCTGCGCATCGAGCACTTCAAGCGGTTTCGCGAACCTTTGTGCCTGGAAGGTTTCGCCGATGGGCTGAACTTGTTCGCCGCCCCGAATGAAGCGGGCAAATCGACGGTGGCCGAGGCGATCCGTGCCGCGTTCTTCGAACGTCACCGGTCGAGCGCCGTCGAGCACCTGCGCCCATGGGGCGAGGGTTCGGCGACCCCCAGCGTCCAGATCGAATTCGAGCTGCAAGGACGTCCGGCGCGCCTGACCAAGGCCTTTCTCGGCCGCAAGCGCTGCGAGCTGGTCATCGACGGACAGGCGATGGACGGCGCCGCCGCCGAAGACCACCTGGCCGCGCTATTGGGTTTCCGCTTCGCCGGCAAAGGGGCCAGCGCGCCGGAACACATGGGCATCCCCGGCTTGCTGTGGATCCGGCAGGGCGATTCGCACGAACTGGCCGACGCGGTGCGCCACGCCGAGGACCACCTGCGCCAGGCGCTGGGCCAATCGTTCGGCGAGCTGGGCAGCAGCGACGGCGACACGGTGCTCGATGCCGTCCGCCAGCAGCGTCACGAGTTGCTGACACCCGGCGATGGCCGGCCGCGCGGCGACTATAAGGACGCGATCGAACGGCGCCGGACGCTAAGCGCCGAACTGGCCGAACTCGAAACGGCGATCGCGCTCTATCGCCAGGATGTCGACCGGTTCGATGCGCTGCGGCGGGCGCACGACCGCGACGAGGCCGACCCGCCCTGGCGCCCGCTGCGGGCTGCGCTCGACGACGCGCGCAGACGGCTCGACGACGCGCGCCTGCTGGGCACGCAGCGCACGCAGCAGCACGACACGGTTCACCAGGCCGACACCCGCGTCGAGTTGTTGCGCGAACAGGTGCTGGGCTTCGCGCGGGATGCGCGAGCGGCCGCCGAACGACAAAGCGCGCTCGACGACGCGCTGCTGGCCAGGCAGCAGGCGATGCAGGCCGCGACCGCGTGCGAACCGCGCCACCGCCAGGCGCAGGATGCCGAACGCGCGGCGCGCGAGACGCTGCAGGCGGCACGGCAAGCCCAGGCTCGCGCCGAGCAGCGGCGCCAGCTCGACGCCCTCGTCGAGCAGCATGCGGCGCTATCGGCGACGCAGGCGATGGCGAGCGATGCGCATCGCCAGCTCGACGAACGCCAGCGCGACGCCGAGCGACTACGCGTCGATGACGCGACGCTGCGCGAGCTGCGTGCGCTGGACAAGCGGCGGCACGAGGTCCAGGTCCAGCTCGATACGGTTGCCACACGCCTGCGCTTCACGCTGCTGCCCGGCGCGGCGGTGACGATCGACGGTAAGCCGCTCACCGACACCGACACCGACACCGACACCGAGACTGGTACTGGTACTGGTACTGGCGATAGCGATGCCGATGCCGATGCCGATGTCGCGCTGCAGCGGCTGTCGCGCACGATCACCCGGCGCACCGAGCTGACGCTGCCCGGCCTGGGCGGGCTGACGATCGAA
Source organism: Pseudomonadota bacterium (assembly GCA_029779435.1). Taxonomy (GTDB): domain Bacteria; phylum Pseudomonadota; class Gammaproteobacteria; order Burkholderiales; family Burkholderiaceae_E; genus JAKPAM01. The sequence goes on from JAKPAM010000076.1 coordinate 75,718, forward strand.
CCCGGCGGCAAGGATCTGGATGCGCTGGCGCGCGAACGCGACGAACTGGATGCCGGCGTGGCGCAACGTCTGCGGCAGGCCGGCGTCGCCGATCTGGCCGCGCTCGATACGCGCGCCGAGCAATACCGCGCCAGGCGGGCCGATGCCGAATCGAGCCGCAAGCTGCTGGCGACGCTCGCGCCGCAGGGCCTGGAGGTGCTGTCGCAGCGCTGCCATGCGTTGGAGGCGCAGATCGAGCGGCTGCGCGAAGCGCTGGTTCCGCAAGCGCCTACGTCCGCCGCTGCGTCCGAGCCCTTATCCAATCCCTTCGATCCCGTATCCGATCCCCTGAGTACCCCGCTGCCCGACATCGCCGCCGCCGAGGCCAGCGAGCGCGAGGCCCGAGATGCGCTCGACGCCGCTCAGGCGGCGCTCGATCACGCCCGCCTCGCGGCCGCCGGTGCCGACGCCGCATGGGTCGCCGCGCAGCGCGAATGGAGCGCCGCGCGGACATTGCTCGACGACCCGCAGCGGCGCGCGCGCGAGGACGAGGCGCAGCGCCAGCTCGTCGACGCGCTCAGCGTGCAGTCGGTCGCTCGCCAGCGGCTCGACGAACTCGACCGGCAATGGCGCGACGCCCGGCCGGCGCTGCTGGAACAGGACGTCGAGCGCCTGACGGCCAGCGCCGCGCAGGCCGAGGCCAGCCATCAGCAACGCCGCGAACAGCTCGCGCGGCTGGAGATCGAGCTGGAGACCAAGGGTGCACGCGGCCTCGAAGAGGCCGCCGCCGAAAAAAGACGCGACCTGGCGCAGGCCGACCGGCGCCACGGCCAGTTGCGTCGGCGCGCCAACGCGCTGGACCTGTTGTTCCGGCTGCTGAACGAGCGCCGCGACGCGTTCGCCCAGCGCTTGCGCGCGCCGCTGAGTCAGCACGTCGACCACTACCTGCGGATCCTGTTTCCGGGCGCGCGCATGCAGATCGACGAGAACCTGGCGCCCGGCCCGATCACGCGGACCGGCCCGGACGGCCCGGAAACCGGCACCTTCGATGCCCTCAGCGTGGGCACGCGCGAGCAGATGGGCGTGATCGCGCGGCTCGCGTACGCCGACCTGCTGCGCGCCGCCGGCAAGCCGACGCTGCTGATCCTGGACGACGCGCTGGTCCACAGCGACGAAGACCGTCTCGCGCAGATGAAGCGCGTGCTGTACGACGCGGCGTCCCGCCACCAGATCCTGATCTTCACCTGCCATCCGGCCGCCTGGCGCGACCTGGGCGTCGCCGCCCGTCCGCTGCAACCGTAGTAGAGCCCCACCCGATGGCCGACCCCGCCCCGCCGCTGCCCGCTTCCCCATCGACCCCGATCGGTCGCCCCCCGCACGCCCCGCTGTGGCTGCTGGCGCTGGCGACGCTCAGCGGCACGCTGGCGATGCACATGTTCGTCCCCGCGCTGCCCCAGGCAGCGCAGGACCTGAACGCCAGCGCCGGCGCGATGCAGATGACGATCAGCGTCTACGTCTTCGGGCTGGCGATCGGGCAGCCGATCTACGGGCCGCTGGCGGACCGCTGGGGCCGGCGCCCGGTGCTGATGGCCGGCCTGCTGCTGTATACGGTGGCCGGCGTCGTGTCGGGCCTGGCCCGCGACATCGACACGATGCTGATCGCACGCACGCTGCAGGCGCTGGGCGGATGCGCCGGCCTGGTGCTGGGCCGCACGATGGTGCGCGACACGGCCGAGGCGCAGGAGGCCACGCGCCGCCTGGCGCTGATGAACCTGATGGTCACGCTCGGGCCGATCCTGTCGCCGGTGCTCGGCAGCCTGGTCGCGGTGGCCTGGGGCTGGCGCATGATCTTCGTCGCGCTGACGCTGGCCGGTTGCGTGACGATGCTGTGCGCATGGCGATGGCTGCCCGAAACGCTCGGCGCCGAGGCGCCGGCCAGCGCGGCCGAGCTGTCGCGGCACTACGTGTCGCTGCTGGGCTCGCCCGCGTTCGTCGGCTTCGCGCTCGGCGGCGCGTGCGCGACCACGTCGATGTACGCGTTCCTGTCATCGGCGCCGTTCATCTTCACGCAGGAACTGGGCCGTCCGGTGCACGAGGTCGGCCTGTACCTGACGCTGCTCACATCCGGCGTCTGGCTGGGCAACATGGTGACCAGCCGGATCGCCCATCGCGTCGACGCCCGCAAGCTGACGTTCGGCGCCAACGGCCTGGGCCTGACTGCCACGTTCGTGCTGCTGAGCGCATCGGGGACCGGCCACCTGAACATCGGCGTGGCGGTCGCCTGCCTGATCCTGTTCAGCTTCGGCGCGGGCATCGCGGCGCCGATCGCGCTGACACGGGCGATCAGCGTCAACCCCCGCGCGATCGGCTCGGCTTCGGGTCTGTACGGCTCATTGCAGATGGGCGTCGGCGCGTTGTGCACGGCGCTGGCGGGCCTGGGCCATGGCACCGCGCTGGCCGCCGCCGCCGTGATGGCGGTCGCCAGCCTCGTCGCACAAGGCGCATTCTGGGTCGCGTGGCGGGCGAGCCGCGCCTGACTGACGAACGACACGGGCCGTCCTGCCGCAGCGCCCGCCAGGGCTCGCGGCGTTGGGCTGCGTCATCGAGGACACAATGGTGGATCAGGCGCAGCGGTCAGAGCAGCGCCTGGCGCAGATGGCGCACGGTGGGGGGCGGGGGCGACGTGTCGGCCTTGGACATCCCGCCAGTATTGGCGGCCGGCCCCTGGCCTGTCACGATGCGGGTTTCACCGAATGGACCGGAAGCTCCGCTGCAACGAGTCTCGTTTCAGCGCATGCCGGGCTTTGCCACGGGTATCCGAGCCCCTATGCTCGTCTCGCTATACGGATTCATCAAAAGGAAACAACTCATGAGCGACAAGCCCTGGATCGCGTCCTATCCCCCGGGCATGCGATGGGATCTCGACATCAAGCCTACAGCGGTGCAGCAGATCCTGGATGACACGGTGGCCCGCTTCGGCGACCGTCCCGCCATCGACTTCATGGGCAAGCGCCTGACCTACAAGGAACTCGGCGCGCTCACCGACCGCAGCGCCAAGGGCCTGCAGGCGCTGGGCGTCGGCCCCGGCGTGCACGTCGGCATCTTCCTGCCCAACTCGCCGCATACGATCATCGCCTTCTTCAGCATCCTCAAGGCCGGCGGCACGGTGGTCAACTACTCGCCGCTGGACGCCGCCAAGGTGCTCGAGCACAAGATCGAGGACAGCGAGACCGACTTCCTGTTCACGCTCGACCTGGCGGCGCTGTATCCGCAGATGGCCGGGATGCTCGGCCACACCCGCTTGAAGAAACTCATCGTCGGCAACGTCGCTGAAATGACGGCTGCCCCCGACGCCGTCGCCGCCAAGATGAAAGAGGCCAAGGAAACCGTCGATGTGCCGTGGGACGACCGGCACGTCAAGTTCTCGGCCCTGCTCGACAACGACGGCGCCTACACCCGCCACCCGGTCACCGACCCGATCGACACCATCGCGGTGCTCCAGTACACCGGCGGCACCACCGGACTGCCCAAGGGCGCGATGCTCACGCACGCCAACCTGTCGGCCGCCTGTGCGCAATACGTCGAGTCCACCCGCTACGAGACCCCGTTGCTGGAGGGCGGCAAGGAGCGTCTGCTCGGCGTGCTGCCGCCTTTCCACATCTATGCGCTCGTCGTCAACATGCTGTTCGGCGTCGCCCTGGGCGCCGAGATCGTGCAGCACATGCGCTTCGACCCGAAGGCGGCGCTCGACGACATCGCCAACAAGAAGATCACGATGTTCTGCGGCGTGCCCACGATGTTCACGGCGCTGATCTCCCACCCCGATACGCCGAAATACGACCTGCGTTCGCTGAAGTTCTGCGGCTCGGGCGGCGCCCCGCTGCCGGTCGAGGTGGGCCAGCGCTATACGGCCATCACCGGCACCGAGGTGTCCGAAGGCTGGGGCATGACCGAAACCTCGCCCACCGGTACGTTCTCACCGATGAGCAAGAGCAAACCCGGTTCCTGCGGCATCCCGCTGGCCAACATCACCATCAAGCTGCTGTCGCTCGAAGATCCGACGCGATACGTACCGCAAGGCGAGAAGGGCGAGATGTGCATCCAGGGTCCCAACGTGATGAAAGGCTACTGGAAGAACCCCGAAGCCACCGCCAAGGACACGACCTTCGACGGGCTCTTCCGCACCGGCGATGTCGCCTACATGGATGAGGAAGGCTACGTCTTCATCGTCGACCGCACGAAGGACATGCTGCTATGCAGCGGTTACAACGTCTATCCGCGCGTGCTCGAAGAGGCGATCTACCAGCATCCATCGGTGCATGAAGTCGCCGTGATCGGCATCCCCGACACGTACCGGGGCCAGTCGCCCAAGGCCTTCATCACGCTCAAGCCCGGTGCCGAGCCGTTCACGCTGGCCCAATTGCAGGCCTTCCTGAAAGACAGGCTGGGCAAGCACGAGATGGTGCAGGCGCTCGATATCCGCGCCGAGCTGCCGAAGACCGCCGTCGGCAAGCTGTCGAAGAAGGACCTCGTCGACGAGGAGGCACGCAAGCGCGCGACCGCCGCCTGATTTCCAACGATCCACCACCACCCTGAAAAACCAGAATCCGGAGACACCCCATGGCCCATCCCGTGCTGCAGAGCGGCCCCGCTGTCAAATACAGCGAAGAGGACGAGAAACTTTTCTCCAAGATCAGTTGGCGGCTGCTGCCGCTGCTGATCGTCTGCTACATGATCGCGTTCCTCGATCGCGTCAACATCGGCTTCGCGCAGTTGCAGATGCGCGAGTCGCTGAATTTCAGCGACGCTGCCTACGCTTTCGGCGCGGGCGTGTTCTTCCTGGGTTATTTCCTGTGCGAAGTGCCCAGCAACCTGTTCCTGGAGAAGTACGGAGCGCGCAAGACACTGCTGCGCATCATGCTCTGCTGGGGCCTCGTCGCCTCCGCCATGATGTACGTCTCGACGCCGACGATGTTCTACATCCTGCGCTTCCTGCTGGGGGCGTTCGAAGCGGGCTTCTTCCCCGGCATCATCCTGTACCTGACCTACTGGTTCCCCGGACCCCGGCGCGCGAAGGCGATCGCCCTGTTCATGACGGGCGCCACCATCGCCTACCTGATCGCCGGGCCGCTGTCGGGCGCCATCATGAAGTACATGGACGGCCTGTGGGACCACCGCGGCTGGCAGTGGCTGTTCGTCACCCAGGGCTTGCCCGCCAGTATTCTCGGCATCTTCGCGTTCTTCTACCTGAAGGACAAACCGGAAGACGCCAACTGGCTCACCGCCGGTGAGAAGACCCGGCTGCGCAAGATGCTCGACGAAGATGCGCCCGCCGCCTCCCACGGCTCGTCGCATGGCTCGATCGGCCTCCTGCTGAAAAACCGGCAGGTGTGGTTGATGTCGATCGTGTATTTCATGCTGCTGGGGGCCACCTACGTGATGGTGTTCTGGACGCCCTCGCTGATCAAGAGCTGGGGCGTGAAGGACGTGTTGACGGTCGGCATGCTGACGTCCATCGGTCCGGCGGTCTCCATGGTCGCCATGGTGCTGATCGGCCGCAGTTCGGACAAGCACAATGAGCGACGCAAGCACTTCTTTTTCTGCGCCCTCACGGTCGTCGCCGGCGCGCTGGTCCTTATCTTCGCGGCAGGCAGCATCCCGGTTTCGATCGTGGGTCTGGTCTTGATCGCAATCGGACAATCCTCGTCCACGCCGCTGTTCTTCACGTCCATCAGCGAGATTCTTCCCAAGGCCCTCGCGGCCGGTGGCATCGCGCTGATCAGCAGCCTGGGCAATCTGGGACCTTCGGTACTGCCTTCGGTGGTCGCTCAGCTCAACACCGCCACCGGCAGCCCGAACACCTCGCTGTATCTGGTGGCCGCCCTTTGGCTGGTGTCAGGAGTGGCCCTGTTGGCGATCGTCAAACCCCTGCCTGCGGTACGCCCGGTGCTCGCCCCGGCGTGACCACAGCGACAGCCGACGGCGCGCCATGCGATGGGGCGCGCCGTCGGTGATCAATGCGGCGGCCGGACCCGCTTGAACAGCCGCGTGCAGTCGATGACGAGGCCCGCCTCGTCGATCTGGAAGTCGGCATCCTGATGGGTGCCGTCCAGCGACTCGAAGCGATAGCGGTCATCGTCCGACCGCCCGTAGTCCATGCGCCGCTTGCGGCACGTCAGTGCCGGGCCCTGCACCCAGGCCACCGAATATCGCCGGCGCTCGCCGATCGACAACGGCGAGCGCCGTACCGGCATCGGCAGCGTGAACGGCGTCGGCCAGATGCCGATGTCGACGCAGCCTTCGAGCGCCGGCATCGGCAGCCCCTCGCGATCGGTCCAGTGCCCGTGGCCGTCCGAGCGCAGCGATAGCGACCGCGACACGCCGCTCTGGAACGCGAACAGTTGTGCGGTCATCAGCTCCCAGCGCTCGTTCCACGCGAGCTGGTAGCGCATCCGGAACGGGACGCCGTCCTCGTCGATACCGAGGATGTCGCTTTCCGCCGATTGGGCGGACAGCACCAGATGCTCCATGCCGACGCCGGAATACCGCGGATTCCATAAAGGCGTCCAGCAGGCGGTCTTGGAATGAGGCTTGTCCATGGCTCGCAGACCTCCGTGATGGGTTCGACACCCCACCCGGTCCGGCGGGCACGATCAGCGACCGTCCCGAACCGGGCGGATCATCGGCCAACCCCGCCGCCGGACATCTGCCGGAAAAAGCCGTGCGCGCAGGCGAACGCGCGGGTCCGCCGATGGCTCGGATCCGTCGGCCCGCCGCGCCCGTCCCTGACGGGCCTGTCCGCTTATTGCGCGGTGTTGGTCTCGGCTTCCTGCAACGCGCGCCACATCACCTTGCCGGTGCCGCTCTTGGGCAGCGCGGCCACGAACTGGATGATGCGCGGCACCTTGTAGACGGCCATGTTCTCGCGGCACCAGGCGATGATCTCCTCGGCGGTCGTGTGCGCGTGCGTGGCGCGCAGCACGACGACGGCCTTGACCGATTCGCCGCGATAAGGATCCTTGGTCGCGATGATGCAGGCCTCCTGGATCGCCGGATGCTTGTACATCATCAGCTCGACCTCGGCCGGCCATACCTTGAAGCCGCTGGCGTTGATCATCCGCTTGAGGCGGTCGGTCATGAAGTAATAGCCGTCCTCGTCCACGCGCCCCATGTCGCCGGTGCGCAGGAATCGCTTGCCGTCGAACTCGATGAACGACGTCTCGGTGGCGTCGGGCCGCTTCCAGTAGCCTTCGAAGATCTGCGGGCCGTGCACGATGATCTCGCCCGACTCGCCCTGCGGCACCTCCTGCATCGTCTCGGGATCGATCACGCGCGAATCGGTCGTCAGGTACGGAATGCCCAGGCACTGCTGCTTCGGATGATCGAGCGGATTCGCATGCGTCGGCGCCGCGGTCTCGGTCATGCCGTAGCCTTCGATGTAGCGCAACCCGTATTCGTCGAGCAGCCGCTGCGCGATCGCCTGCGGCATCGCCGCGCCGCCGCCGCCGATGTACACCAGGCTGCTCATGTCGAAGCTGGCGAAGTTGGGGCTGGCCAGCAGGTCGATGACCATCGTCGGGATGTTGGTCCAGGTCGTGACCTTGCGGTACGAGATCAGGCGCCCCGCCATCTCGCGGTCCCAGCGCGGCATCATCACCATCGTCCCGGACATCGCGATCAGGCAGTGCATCACGCTGACGATCCCGGTCATGTGGAACAGCGGCACCACCAGCAGCGCCACCGCCTCCGACGTTCCCTGCGCCCAGTACACGCCGCCGATCGCGTTGTGCATCACCGTCGAATGCGGGTGGATGCAGCCCTTGGGCAGGCCCGTCGTGCCGCTCGTGTACGGCAGCATCGCAAGATCCTTGGCGCCCACCGTGTGCTCGGGCGGCGGGTGGCCGGCCGCCAGCGCATCGGTCCAGCCGATGACCTGGCCGCTCGACAGCGTGGGCAGCGGATGCTGCGTCAGCAGCCAGTCGCGCCATGCGGGAATCGGCGCCTCGTCGCCGGTGGCGTCGGCATCGAAACCGTCGGTGTACTGCGTGACGAGCAGGTGCGACAGCCGCTGCTCGGCGGGCAGCGCATCGCTGGCGGCCACGAGCTCACCCGCCAGGTCCGCCGTCGTGATCGCGACCTTGGCATCCGAATCGCTGATGTAATGCTTGAGCTCGTCGGCGCGGTTCATCGGGTTGACCGGCACCACGACCGCATTGGCGCGCAGGATCGCGAAGTGCGCGACGACCAGTTGCGGACAGTTCTGCATGTCCAGGATCACGCGATCGCCGCGCCGCACGCCCATCGCATGCAGCGAGCCGGCCAGCGCATCGACCTGCCCGGCCAGTTCACGATAAGTGGTCTCGCGCCCCAGGAACACCAACGCCAGCTTGTCCGGATAGCGTTCGGCGCTGACTTTCAGGTTGTGCCACAGCGATGTGGCGGGCGTGGCGATCGATCGAGGCAGGTATTTGGGCCAGAACTTGTCGTGCAAGGCCATCGGGAAGTCTCCTTCGTGGTGTTGGCGTTCGGCATCGAATGCGACGTCCGCAATTCTCGCGCATTGCCGGATCCGGGTTGCTCCTTGTTAAACGCGCGGGTGGATACCCTGACGCGGTCGGGCAACGACCTTCGAAGCAGGCAGGACGGACGTCGACGCCGCCAGCGCGCAATGCCGGGTCGAAATGCTACGCTGGGGGGCGCCCCTGAATCGCTTCGATCACCGGCCGGATTCCCATGGACCCCAAACTTCCTCTTCGCAACCTGGATTACGCGGTCATCTTTGCGCGGCAAATGGCGCGTATGTGTGAGTTCTACGGCGAGACCCTGGGTTTCCCGCTGCATCGAAAACTAAGCCCCAAGTGGGTAGAGTTCCGCGTCGGTTCGAGCCTCGTGGCGATTGCCGAACCCGGTGGGCTCTTCGACGATCCCGTCCCTCCGGTCGGTGTTCTTTCGCTGCAACTCGCCTTTCGCGTCGCACCGGAAGAAGTCGCGCTTTGCGCGTCCACGCTTCGCGAGCGCGGTGTCGATTTGATTTCGGGTCCGACGGATCGCTCGTTTGGTCATCGAACATTGTTCTTCCGCGATCCGGACGGCAATGTCATCGAGATCTATGCCGAGATCTGATTTCCCCTCCCGCCTGGAACCCCATGTCACCTAAGGATCTGTTGCTGGCCTCGATCGTCGTGCTGGCCTGGGGCATCAACTTCGTCGTCATCCGGATCGGCCTGAACGGCATGCCGCCGATGCTGCTGGGGGCGATGCGCTTCGTGTTCGTGCTTTTTCCGGCGATCTTCCTGATCCGGCGTCCGGCCGTGCCATGGCGATGGCTGATCGCTTATGGCACGACGATCTCGCTGGCGCAGTTCTCGCTGCTGTTCCTGGCGATGCACGTCGGGATGCCGGCCGGCCTGGCGTCGCTGGTGCTGCAGGCGCAGGCCTTCGTGACGCTGGGATTCGCGGCCGTGTTTCTCGGCGAACGCATCCGTGCCCGCAACATTGGCGGCCTGCTGCTGGCGGCGACGGGACTGGTGCTGATCGGCCTGCAAAGCGGCACCGCGATGACCACCGCCGGCTTCGTGCTGACGCTGTGCGCGGCGACGGCCTGGGCGCTCGGCAACATCGTCACCAAGAAGATCGGACCGGTCGACCAGATAGGGCTGGTGATCTGGGCCGGACTGATTCCGCCGCTACCGTTCTTCGCGCTGTCGTGGATCTTCGAAGGACCGGAACGGATCGGCCAGGCGCTGACCCACATCGAAGGATCGACGATCCTCGCGGTGATCTACCTGGCGCTGGTGTCGACGATCATCGGATACACGATCTGGAGCCGGCTGCTGTCGCGCTATCCGGCCGGCCAGGTCGCCCCCTTCTCGCTGCTGGTGCCGGTCGTGGGCCTGGCCGCGGCGGCGATCACGCTGGACGAACGGCTGTCGGCGCCACAGATCATCGGCGCGATGCTGGTACTGCTCGGGCTGGCGGTGAACGTATTCGGCCTCGGACCGGCGACGCGAAAAGCCTGAACAGGCTTCAGCACACCGTCGCGGCCACGACGCGGTTGCGCCCTGCCTCCTTGGCGGCGTAGAGGGCGCGATCCGCGGTGCGCGCCGCCGCCTCCCATTGCCCGATCGTGCTGAACGGTTGCGAGACGCCGATGCTGACCGTGCAACGCAGGGTCTGATCGCCATCGACCGACGACGCGTTCGCTGCCGCGACCCGGGCCCGCAAGCGCTCGGCCAGCGCGAACGCGGTGGCGAGGTCAGCGCCGACGCATCCGACCAGGAACTCCTCTCCGCCGGTGCGGGCAATGAAGTCGCCGGCCCGGAGGTTGTCCCGGAGCACGGCAGCGACGGTCCGTAGGGTATCGTCGCCGACGGCATGGCCATGCGAGTCGTTGATCTGCTTGAAGTGATCGATGTCGACCTGCAGCCAGGTCACTGCGATCCCCGCGTTCCGGCCGAAGTGATCGCGCAACGCATCGTCGAGCCCTTTACGGTTCAGCACCCGCGTCAGAACGTCACGGGACGCGAGATCGGCAAGATGGCCGTTCAATTGCTCGAACACCAGCCAGATCAGGATCGGACCCAGGATGGTCGACGCGAACATCGCATAAGCGTAGTAGATCTGACCACCGAGTCCGGTGTAGCCTGCGTCGGCACCGTACAGGGCGATCCAGATGCCGCGCAGCACCGTCAGGACCGACAGCAGGCCGACCAGGGTCGTCAACGTCCATAGCGGCGCCCGCATCGGTGCGCCGAGCAGCGGGCTGAGCCGACGCGAGGCGCCGGCGGCGCTCCAGGCCAGCATTGCGTAGACGACGCCCAGCGCCAGGCTCAGCCATGCGGAACGGCCCTGATTGCCGAGAAGCGCCAGCAGCAGCACCGTGACGAGTCCATGGACGACGGCCAGCCCGATGATCAAGCGCATGCCGATCATCGATTGGCCGGTGAACTGCCTCAAGCCGCGCAGGAACAACAGCGCTGCCGCGATCATCACGACATCGCTCGACAGCACGATCGATTCCGACGGATCGAACTTCGTAACGAGCCGGATCAGATAGGCCGAGCCGAACAGCGAGGACCCGGCAGCGATGGCGCGCAGCCCGCAATCGGCGGGCATGCGCCGCCCGACCAGATGGAAAAGCGCCCCCATCGCGAGCAGGTTGACGGTGAGCACGATGATGGCGTTGGTCGGGTCCATGGTTTCATGGGGATGCGGCGGCACGGCTTCGGCGTCCGTCGCCCACCCGGCAAGCATCCGTGCCCCTGACCCGATCCGTGCCTCGGATGATGCCGAGCCCCGGTTGGGCCTGGGCCGACCCAACGACCGACGGATGCTCGTGCCGGACCGAGGGTCGGGCGACCGACTTCCGGCTTCACGCGGGTTCGATCTTAGCGTTGACGGGCCCGAGGGGCGGATGCGACGGCCAGGTGGAATTGATCAGCGCGTCCCTAGCTGCACCACGCGATCACGCGATCGACGACATCCCCCCAGATGACGACGGACGCGACCACGATCAGCAGCAAGCCGCTCAGGCGGTTGCCCCAGGCCTCGGCTGCGCGATCGCCGCCCCGTGCCAGCCGCCGGCGCCACCACGCCCACAGCGCCGGACCCGCCCATAGCGTCAGCCCGCTGCCGACACCGAACACGAGCATCGCCACCGCTCCGCTGAGCGCCGAATCGCCGAGGGCGGCGAGCATCAGCGCCGAGTACAGCAGCCCGCATGGCAACGCCGCCCACGACACGCCCAACACCAGCGGCCACCAGGCCGGCCGCGCGCCGGCGGCCAGCCGCCGCCCGATGAAACGGCTCAGCGCCTGGCCGAACAACGGCGGCCGCGCGCGCACGAGCATCACGATCCCCCAGGCCAGGACCGCCGCGTGCAGCATCACCCAGAACGGCCGCACGGCCGGCATCGCATCGGCCAGCCAGCCCACGGAGCCGACGACGGTCGCGGCCAACGCGCCGGCCGCGCCGTAGCCGACCAGACGGCCGAGATGCCATAACGGCATCACCGACGACGGGAAAGAAATCGAAGCCGGAGCCGTACCTACGCCGGTCGAGCCGGCGTTCACGGACCCGATGTTCACCGAACCCAAGCTCGCCGTCCGCGTCCGGCGCTGTCCGGCGGGAACGATCATCACCGGCTGGGCGCGCACCTGGTCAGGTCCCGACTCGAGCCCAGGTCCAGGCTCATGCCCCGATCCAGAACCAAGCCCGGTCCCGAACCCCGACCCGCGCCCGGCTTCCGGCTCGGCCGAGGCCGGCGACCGTCCGCACCCGGCGCGGATGCCCGCGCACAACGGCCCGCACATGACCGCGCAGTGCGGCCCGGTCGCCAGTCCCATGACCAACGCAGACAGCCACAGCGCGGTCTGCATCAGAGGATGCGCGAGAAGCGGCTCAGGTCGCCGCTGCGGCGAAGATAGGCGTCGAACACCATCGCGATCGCTCGAACGACATACCAGCCGGCGTCGGTCACGACGATCGCCTCGTCCTCGATCCGCACCAGGCCCTGTTCGGCGAACGGCGCCAGGTCGGCCAGTTCATCGGCGAAGCAGGCGTCGAAGTCGATACGATGCGCGCGCGCCACCGCCGCACGATCGACCCGACCTTGGCACATCAGCGCCATGATGACGTCGCGGCGCAGCCGATCGTCGTCGGTCAGCGTCCAGCCGCGCACGACCGGCAGCCGTCCCTCGTCGACCATTCGATAGTAGTCGTGGAGGTCGCGCGCATTCTGGCTGAACGTATCGCCGATCTTGCTGATGCCGGACACGCCGATCGCGATCAGGTCGCAATCCGCCTGCGTGCTGTAGCCCTGGAAGTTGCGATGCAGACTGCGCTCGCGCCGCGCGATCGACAGGCCATCGTCGGGCAGCGCGAAGTGGTCCATGCCGATATAGACGTAGCCGGCATCGGTCAGCGATTCGATCGTGCGCCGGTGCATCGTCATCCGCGCCTGCGGCGACGGCAGGTCGACAGCATCGATCCGCCGCTGCGGCTTGAAGCGCGTGGGCAGGTGCGCATAAGCATAGACGGCGATGCGGTCGGGACGCAGCGTGATCACCGTGTCGATCGTGCGCGCGAACGACGCCTCGGTCTGCTTCGGCAGACCGTGGATCAGATCGACGTTGATCGACCCGAAACCCAGTTCGCGCGCGCTGCGCACGAGCGAGAACACCTGCTCGGCCGACTGGATCCGGTGGACGGCTTTCTGGACGGCCGGATCGAAGTCCTGCACGCCGAAACTCAGGCGGTTGAAGCCCAGCTCGGCGAGCATCGCCAGGCGTCCCGCATCGACGGTACGAGGGTCGACCTCGATCGACATCTCGGCATCCGGGCGCAACGCGAAGCGGCTGCGCAGCAAGGCCAGCAGGCCGCGCAGGTCGTCATCGTCGAGGTAGGTCGGCGTGCCGCCGCCCAGGTGCAACTGACCTACCGGCGCGCCCCGGCCGAGCTCGGCGACCAGCAGGTCGACCTCGCGTTCGAAAAACGACAAGTACTCGGTCGCCTTGCCGTACTGCTTCGTCACGACCTTGTTGCACGCGCAGTAGTAGCAGACCGACTGGCAGAACGGCACGTGGACGTACAGCGACAGCGGCGCGGCGGCGCGCTGCGGATCGTCCCGCCGCGCGTGCAGCGCCTGCCGCAACGCCGACGCATCGACGCGGTCATTGAAGCGATCGGCCGTCGGATACGACGTATAGCGCGGCCCGCTCACCGGCGTCAGCGGAATCTCGGCGTGGTCCGCCGCACACGCCGACGCGGGCGATGACAGTAGCGACAACGACATCGCCGATCCGCCGATATCTGCGGCGGACGCGGGGACGATCGGCACGATCACGCGTGTCATGGCTTGGTACTGAAGTAGTCGTCCTCGACCGCATCGATCGGCGGAGCCACGCGGGACGTGGCCGGCAGCGGCTTGGCGCGCCCCGCCGCATCGGTGGGTATGGCCAACAGCACGGCCAGCGCGCAGGCCCCCATGCCGATCGCCCAGAACAGAAAAAACGCAACGGTGTAGATCCCCATCCTCGACAACGCCAACGTCTCGACGGCCCAATGCACGTCGTTCGGATCGACCATCGAGAACACCAGGACTTCCATCAGGCACGCGAGCAGGAACGCGGGCCACAGCACACTCATCAACCACCGACCCATGATCAGCGCACCTTGGCGGGGACGTCGTGATTCGGCGTGGTGGCGTGATTGCGCCCGACCAACGCCGGCAACTGTGATTTGTCTTCGCCGCGGGACGTGATGGCACCGCGCTGGTAATCGGTCGCCAACACCGGGTCGGGCACTCGCATCGCGATCCACAAGATCGCGAACCCCCCGATGACGGCGGCGACCGGCGCGCCCACCACCAGCCACATGATCGGTTCCTGCCACCACCGCCCGCCCTGCCGCTCGTTCGTGGGTCGTAATGTCTGGGTCATGCTTGTCGGCCTCCTGCCGGTCAACGCGGGACGATGAACGTCGCCAACTCGGACACCCGCGCGGTGCCATTGTCCGCCGATACATCGAAATGCACCTGGTGCGAGCCCGGAGGCGCGCTCTCGGGCGGGATCTGCAAGCGGACGGCCACCCAGCGTGATTCGGCCGGTCCGACGTCGGCCTCCGCGCCGGAAACCACCTGCAAGCCTTCCAACCCACGGGCTTCGATCCGGTAGCGCTGCGTCTGCTCGGTCGCATTCATGATCTGCAACCGATAGACGTTCTCGATCCGCCCTTCATCGACGACGCGTGCCAGCGATGCGCGGTCGCGCACGGCGTCGACCTTCAACGGCGCGCGCGTGACGAGGCTGAACAGCAGGCCGGCCGTCAGCAAGGTCAGCAGCGTGCTGTAGATCAAGACGCGCGGCCGCAACAGGTGCGTCGTCAGAGGTGCGCGCTCGGGCGGCGGCTTGGACGCATCGACGACCCCCCGGTGTACCTCGCGCACGCCGTCCATCGCACGCTGCGTGTCGTAGCGGATCAGGCCCGGCGCGTATCCCATCTTGTCCATCACCGAGTCGCAGGCGTCGGCGCACAACCCGCAACCGATGCACTCGTACTGCAACCCATCCCGGATGTCGATGCCGGTCGGACACACCTGCACGCACAGCTTGCAATCGATGCAGTCGCCCAGGCCCGTCTTGAGCAGGTCGACGTTCTTGGAGCGGGGACCGCGCTTCTCGCCGCGCTGGGTATCGTACGCGACGATCAGCGTGTCCTTGTCGAACATCGCGCTCTGGAAACGCGCGTACGGGCACATGTACTTGCAGACCTGCTCGCGCATGAACCCCGCGTTGCCATAAGTGGCGAACGCGTAGAAGAACACCCAGAACACCTCCCACGAACCCATGCGGGTCTGCAGGAAGGACAATCCCAGTTCGCGGATCGGCGTGAAGTAACCGACGAAGGTGAAGCCCGTCCACATCGCGATGCCAATCCACACGATGTGCTTGAAGCTCTTCAACACGAGCTTCTCGGCGTTCATCTTCGTGTTGTCCAGCCGCATCCGGGCGCTGCGATTGCCCTCGATGTGCTGCTCGACCCACATGAAGATCTCGGTATAGACCGTCTGCGGACACGAATAGCCGCACCACAGCCGCCCGGCGACCGCGGTGAACAGGAACAGCGACAGCGCGCTGATGACCAGCAGGCCCGACAGATAGATCAGATCCTGTGGATACAGCACCCAGCCGCCCAGATAGAAGCGGCGGGAAGCCAGATCGAACAGCACGGCCTGGCGATCGCCCCATGTGAGCCACGGCAGCCCGTAGAACACGAGCTGCGTCAGGGCGACCAGCCACCAGCGCCAGCGAGCGAAGTAGCCGCTTATCGTGCGCGCATAGATCTTGCGCGACGCTTCGAACAGGCGAACGCTCTTGCCTTCGCCTGCCGCTTCATCGCCTTGCGCGGCGCCCCCCGGCCTGTCATCGGCGACAGGCTTGATCGGGATGGTCTTCTTCGGGGCTTCCATGGGTGTGGCCTGATGCTTGACGGCGGCCGATCACGACACTAACCGCCCGGGTCAATCAATGGCTGGCGACGACCGACGGATTCGACAGTCCCCAGACATAAGCGGATAGCACGTGGATCTGCGGACCGGTCAGGCGGTTTTCCTGCGCAGGCATCTCGTTGCTCTTGCCGTTGGTGATCATCGAGACGATCTGGTTGGCGCCATAGCCGTGCAGCCAGATCTTGTCGGTCAGGTTCGGCGCACCGACCAACTGGCTGCCTTCGCCCTTGGACCCGTGGCACGCCGCGCACGCCGCGAACTTGTCGCGGCCGAGCTGCGCACGCAACGAGTCGTGCGGACTGCCGGACAGGCTCAACACGTATTGCGCGACGTTGGCGACGTCGTCGGTCGACCCGACCGCCGCGGCCATCGGCGGCATGACACCGATACGGCCCGTGGTGATCGTCGCGGTGATCTTCTCGGGCGAACCGCCGTACCGCCAATCCTTGTCCGTGAGGTTAGGGAAGCCCTTGCCCCCGCGCGCGTCCGAGCCGTGGCACTGCGCGCAGTTGTTCATGAACAGGCGCTCGCCGATGCCCATCGCGGCCGTGTCCTGCGCGAGCTTTTCGACCGGCGTCGACGCGTACTGCGCGTAGACGGTGTTCAACCGTTCGTTGGCCGCGGCGACCTCGGCCTCGTACTCGCCGCGCGACGTCCAGTTGAGCTGGCCCGCGAATGTCCCCAGGCCCGGATACAGCGCCAGGTAGGCGAGCCCGAAGATCACGGTGATGATGAACAGGCCGACCCACCACATCGGCATCGGGTTGTTGGCTTCGCGCAGGTCGCCGTCCCAGACGTGGCCGGTCGTGTTGTCCGGGCCGTGGCTCACGACCGGCTTGCGGCTGGTGATCCACAGCAGCAGCGCGCAGCCGGCAATGCCGGCCAGCGTGATCACCGTCACATAAATGGACCAGAAGGGGCTGATGAAGTCGCTCATGACCGGCGCTCCTCGATGCGGGCGTGCTCGGGCTCGAAAACCAGCATCGCGTCTTCATCGAAGCGACGCGCGTTACGGGGCGCGAACGCCCAGACCAGCACGCCGATGAACGCCAGGAAACAGGCCACCGTCGTAGCCATGCGTAGCGTCGTGATATCCATCGTGTTTCCGTCCAGTGACTTATTTGAAAGCGCGACCCAACGACTGCAGGTACGAGACGATCGCGTCCATCTCGGTCTTGCCGCTAACCGCCTCGGTCGACTTGGCGATCTCCTCGTCGGTGAACGGCACGCCCACTTTGCGCAGCGCGCCCATATGGGCCGGCAACGACGCGCCGTCGACCATCGTCTTGTCGAGCCAGGTATACGCCGGCATGTTCGACTCCGGCACGACCTCGCGCGGGTTGTTCAGGTGGATCCGGTGCCAGTCATCGCTATAGCGGCCGCCGACGCGGTGCAGGTCCGGCCCGGTGCGCTTGCTGCCCCACTGGAACGGATGGTCCCAGACGAACTCGCCGGCCACCGAATAGTGGCCATAGCGCAGCGTCTCGGACTGGAACGGCCGGATCTGCTGCGAGTGGCAGTTGTAGCACCCTTCGCGCACGTAGATGTCGCGCCCGGCGACCTCCAGCGCGGTCGGGGGCTTCATGCCCTCGATCGGCTGCGTCGTCGACGTCTGGAAGTACAACGGGACGATCTCGACGAGCCCGCCGACCGCCACGACCAGGACGATCAGGATGATCATCAGCGCGTTGTTGGTTTCGATCTTCTCGTGGCTGAAACCGGTCGCCGTATTGTGATTGCTCTGACTCATGATGTTCTCTGGGTGTCCTCAGGCGTGCACGGCCGTGGGGATCGGTGCCGGCAACGCACGGCCGACCATCACGGTCTTCACGACGTTCCAGGCCATCAACACCATGCCGGCCAGGTACAGCAGGCCGCCCAGCAGGCGCACCGCGTAGAACGGCCACGTCGCCTTGACGCTTTCGACGAACGTGTACGTCAACGTGCCGTCGGGGTTGATCGAACGCCACATCAGGCCCTGCATCACGCCAGCGATCCACATGGCGGCGATGTACAGCACGATGCCGATCGTCGACATCCAGAAGTGCACCTCGATCGCCTTGACGCTATACATCTGCTCGCGGCCATACATCCGCGGGATCAGGTAATACAGCGAGCCCATCGAGATCAGGCCCACCCAGCCGAGGGCACCCGCGTGCACGTGGCCCACGGTCCAGTCGGTGTAGTGGCTCAGCGCGTTGACGGTCTTGATCGACATCATCGGCCCTTCGAAGGTCGACATGCCGTAGAACGACAGCGAAACGATCAGGAAGCGCAGGATCGGGTCCGAGCGCAATTTGTGCCAGGCACCCGACAGCGTCATGATGCCGTTGATCATGCCGCCCCAGCTCGGCGCCAGCAGGATCAGCGAGAACACCATGCCGGTCGACTGCACCCAGTCGGGCAACGCCGTGTAGTGCAGGTGGTGCGGGCCCGCCCACATGTACGTGAAGATCAACGCCCAGAAGTGGACGATCGACAGCCGGTACGAATACACGGGACGGCCGACCTGCTTAGGGATGTAGTAGTACATCATCCCCAGGAAGCCGGCGGTCAGGAAGAAGCCGACCGCGTTATGGCCGTACCACCACTGCACCATCGCGTCCTGCACGCCCGCGTAGGCCGAGTAGCTCTTCCAGAACGTCGCGGGCATCGCCGCGCTATTGACGATGTGCAGCAGCGCGACCGCCAGGATGAAGCCGCCGAAGAACCAGTTGGCGACATAGATGTGGCGCACCTTGCGCATGCCGATCGTGCCGAAGAACACGATCGCGTACGAGACCCAGACGAGCGCGATCAGGACGTCGATCGGCCATTCCAGCTCGGCGTATTCCTTGCCGCTGGTGTAGCCGAGCGGCAACGAGATCGCGGCCGCCACGATGACGATCTGCCAGCCCCAGAACGTGAAGCTGGCCAGCCACGGCGCGAACAGCGGGGCCTGGCACGTGCGCTGGACGACGTGATAGCTGGTCGCGAACAACGCGCAGCCGCCGAACGCGAAGATCACCGCGTTGGTGTGCAACGGCCGCAGGCGGCCATAGCTGAGCCACGGAATCCCGTAGCCGAGTTCGGGCCAGGCGAGCTGGGCGGCGATGAAAACGCCGACGAGCATCCCCACGACCCCCCACAACACGGCAGCCAGTGCGAACTGGCGCACAGGCTTGTCGCAATAGACCGGACCATTGGCCGGCGTCATCGCGTTGGCGCGTAACATCCTTAGACTCTCCAGGTAGATACCGTGGAAGTATCAGAGCGCGAGCCCCGGAGGCCCTTGATAATGATCAATCGTCCCGGAGGATGCGCTCGCCTTCCTGCTCTAAATTGTCAAATTGGCCACGGTCGACAGCAAACCACAACGCGCCCAGGATCAGCAAGACGAGTACAACAGACAGCGGAACGAGCAGGTACAGGATGTCCATGATCAGGCGTTGGTCGCGGGGCGCGCGGTGGGCGCCGCGGTGGGCACGTGTCGCGGAGCGGAATCGCGTCCGCCGTCGTCCGGACCGGCGATGCCCTCGTCGGTCGTCGTCGTACGTGCAATGGGACGAGCCAGCCGGGCCGCGTTCGCGATGACGATCAACGAACTGGCGGCCATGCCGAGACCCGCGGCCCACGGAGGCATCGCGCCGATGACGGCCAGCGGAATCGAGACCGCATTGTAGGTCAGGGCCCAACCCAGGTTTTCGCGAATGATGCGAAGACAACGGCTCGCGTGGCGGATCGACGCGACGATCGCGGTCAGATCGTCGCCGATGACGACGAAATCGGCGCTGGCCCGCGCCAACGGCACCGATCGGCCCATCGCGAAAGAGACCTGGGCCTGGCGCAGCACCGGCGCATCGTTGATGCCGTCGCCGACCATCGCGACGCGGCGGCCGGCCTGCTGCAGATCCCGGACGTAGGCGAGCTTGTTCTCGGGCGAGCAGCCGCCGCGGGCCTGTGCCGGTGCGATGCCGACGCGCCGGGCCAACAAGCGCACCGCATCGGGCCGATCGCCCGACAGCAGATGCACGTCGAGGCCCGCGACCTGCAGCGCGCGCACGGCAGCCGGCGCGTCGGGCCGCAGGTCCTCGTCCAGATCGAAGCTCGCCAGCCAGCCGTCGGGGCCGCTCAGGTGCAGCGTGCGTCCCAACTGGGCCGGCGACGCGTGGCTCGCCTCACCGGTGCCCTCTTCTTGCCGTGCCGGCCGCTCGTGCCGCGCATCGACGCGGCAGAACGACGCCGAACCGAGCCGCAGCAGCGTGACGGCGGGCGCCTCGCCCGGCGCGCCGTCCACGAACACGCGTGCGACGATGCCTTGGCCGGCGACCTCCTCGGCATCGAGCACGCGCAGCGATGCGATGAACGGATCGCCCTCGTCCAGGACGGTGGCGACGCCCGCCGCGCCATCCCCGACGCCTTCACCCGATCGCCCGGACTCGGCCGCCGCCTGCGCGCGCTGCAACGCGCGCGAGGCCGGATGCAGCGACTGGCGCGCGACCAGCGCCGCCAGCGCCAGTGCACGGGCGGGGGACAACGCGTCGGCGCAGGCCGTATGCACCAGCCGTAGCGAATCGCTGGTCAGCGTGCCGGTCTTGTCGAAGACGACGGTGTCGATCGCCGCGCCACGCTCGATCGCATCCAGGTCGCACACCATGATGCCGCGCCGCGCCAACGCGCCGGCCGCGGCCAGCATCGAAGCGGGCGTGGCCAGCGACAACGCGCACGGGCACGTGACGACCAGCACGGCCACCGCCGTGCGCACGGCCATGGCCGGATCGTTCCGCCACCACCACCACGCCGCGCACAGGCCGGCGATCAGCAGCACGCCGACCAGGAACGGCATCGCGATGCGATCGGCCAGCCGCGCGATGCGCGGACGATCGATGGCCGCCGCGCGGATCAGCTCGGCGATCTGGCCGTAGCGCGTCTGGTCGCCAGTGGAAGTCAGGGTCACCTCGACGACGGCGCTCAGGTTGTGGCTGCCCGCCAGCACCGGCTGGCCGATGCCGCGCAGCACCGGTGTCGATTCGCCGGACAGCAGCGATTCATCGGCCTGCGTGATGCCGGTCTCGATGCGGCCATCACCCGGGAACGTCTCGCCCGGGTAGACGCGCACCCGGTCCCCGCGCTTGAGCCGGCGCACCGCCACGCGCAGCCAGAGGCCATCGGGCTGCCGCACCTCGACCGTCTCGGGCAGGCGGCCCAGCAACGACTCGATCGCATCGGCCGAGCGGCGGCGCATCCGCGCTTCGAGCCAGCGGCCGCTGAGCAGGAAGAACACGAACATCGTCACCGAATCGAAGTACACCTCGCGCCCGAGCCAGCCGTCGGGCTGGAACGTGGCGATCGTACTGGCGACGAACGCGATCAGCAGTCCGGCGCTGACCGTCACGTCCATGCCGACGCGACCGGCACGCAGGTCGCGCACGCTCTGTTTGAAGAACGGACCGCACGAAAAAAACAGCACCGGCAGCGTCAGCACCCATGACGCCCAGCGCAGCAGGCTGACGGCATCGGGCGTCATCCCGGCCCCGTCGTCGACGTACGACGGGTACGCGTACATCATCACCTGCATCATGCACAGCGCCGCGACGAGCCAGCGCCACAAGGCCTGCCGTTCCTGGCGCTGGTGCCGCAGCCGGTCGACATGGCCGTTGGCCGGCGTCATCGGATAGCCGGCACGCCGAGCGGCGGCAAACCACACGGACGGCTGCGTGACGGCGGCGTCCCAGACGATGCGCGCGCGGCCGCTGACCGTGTTGACCTGCACCTGGCCGACGCCGGGTACCGCCAGCAACGCCGCCTCGATGTTCAGGCCGCAGGCCGCGCAGACGATGTTCTCGACGTGGACATCGGACTCCCACCGAATGGCCGCATCGTCGCGCAACGCCCGGCCGAAGCTGGACCACTCCTGCGGGTCGTCCAGCGCGATCGGATCGGGTTCGGGGGAGCCAGCCATCGGCGTAGTCTGCCACGCCCGCCGCCCCGGGCGTTGACTCAGATCACGGGTCCGGAACGGTGGCGCCCGCCGCGGCCAACCCTGTTCCGGCGTCAATCCCGACCGCTTGAACACGTCACCCCGGATCGGGATAGCTCGAACGGATCGGGTGCGCGATCCGTTCATCGACACGTACTCAGACGAGCAGCGGCGTCCCCTGCTGCACGCCCAGCAGCCGCTCCGGCGAGAACCCGTCCGACGTCATCACCAGCGCGTCGGCGTCGAACAGCGCGGCCACGTCGGCGGAGGCGAGCTGGCCGGCGCCCGCACCGACGGTCACGCCGGCCAGCGTGACCGAGCCCAGCGACGCGCCGGCCGCGCCGTGCAGGCCGATGACGATGTTGCCGGCGCCGTCGGTCGATACCGTCAGATACTGGCCGGGACTCGTGGACTGCGTGAGGTCCTCGCGGCCCAGGTTGGTATCGGCATAATCGGTAGTGGCGGCGCCCGCCGGGCCCGGCCCGCGGTGCGCACCCGCCGTATCGAGCACGTCGATCAGCGCGATCCGGTCCACGCCCAGCTCGAAGTCGTGGATCACGTCGTTGCCGTTGTCGTTCATCATCGAATAGACGAACACGTCGGTCGCATGATCGGGCGCGGCCACGCCGGTGGCCAGGTCCACGACGCCGCCATACAGCGCGTCGTCCCCGACCTGCCCGAACAGGACGTCGCGCCCCGCGCCGCCCACCAGCAGGTCGGCGCCCCCGCCCGCCACCGACAATCCGACGTGATGGATGTCCAGGCCCGGATCGACGGACGCCCCGCCCGGCCCCGGCGTGCTGGCGATCCGCAGTTGGCCGGTCTGTTCGTGGTTGATGCCGATCGACCAGGTCCAGGTCTGCGCGCCATCGCCGGCCGGCGCCGAGAAACCCTGCGGCGCGACACCTTCGGTCGTCGACCAGGTCCTGGTCTGCCCATCGTAGTGCCCGAGCACCGTGCCGTCGTAACTGACCTCCAGCGACGTCGTGCTCGACGCCAGCCCCGACACGGTCATCGACAGGTTCAGCTCTGCGATGCCGACGATGACGGTCTGCGCCATCGCCGGGCCACCGGCCAGCGTGTTGACGCTGGTATTCCATACGTGATGCTCGCCGGCGCCGCCATGCGGGTCGGCGCCGAGCATCAGCGTCGTCGCATCGCTGGCCCCCGGCGCCCCCGCACGCATGTCCCAGAACTCGAAGCGGGCGTTGCGCACGCTGACGCCGTTGTCACCGACCAGCACCTGATCGCTGCCATCGCCGATCAGTACGTTCTTCTCGCCCGGAAAGTTGAACGGCAGGAAATGGCCGACCTGCAATGGCGCCGCCGAATCGTCGAGCGTGATCGGCAGGGAGGCGTTGAGCTGCAGATCGTTGAAGCTGCTGATCGCGGCGCCCGACGCGTCGAAGAATTCGGCCCGTACCAGCGTCGGCGCACCGGGCGCCACATAGTTGGTGCCATAAGTGCGGGACGAGAATACGCCGCTGGCGTCGACCGCCAGATCGTGCGTGCCATTGCTATCGGTGATGCGCACCGCCACGACGCCTGCCTCGGCGACGCCGGACAAATACCCGTACTCCCACGGCGACGCATAGCCGAGCTGCGTCGACGACGGCCGCTCGATCGCGACGGCAGGCGCCCCGACGACCTCGCCGGCATTGCCCGCCGCATCGACCGCCCACGCCTGCGGCCCCTGGCTCGTCGCGCTGTCCGGCAGCCTGGTGACCGACACCTGCCAGCGTCCATCGGCATCCGCCTGCGTGTGGGTCGACAACGCCCCCCAGGCGACGAACACGGTACTGCCAGCCTCGGCGTTGCCGGTCAGCAGCACCGGCGACGATGCTTCGAGCGGCGACAACACCCCGTCCGCGCCGATCGGATCGATTTCCACCGGCGGCGGCGGCGTGCGATCGAACGTGATCGAGGCCGTGCCGGTGCGGCTGATGCCATTGGCATTGCTGGCCACGGTCTGGATCGTGTAGGCGCCATCGCTCGGCGGCAGGTCGTCCGCGGCGAAGGTCGTCGACCACGCTCCGTCGGCGGTGGTCGTGACCGTACGGGTCGCGGCGCCCAGCATCACCGTGACTTGCGTGCCGGCGCCCGCGCCGGCCACCGAACCCTCGATCGTGATGCCCTGCGACGCGAGCGAGGAACCATAGACGGGGGCCAGCTTGTCGACGTCGACGGTCGGCGTCGCGGGCGGGGACAGCGTCGAGCCGCCGGGATTCGTCGACCCGTCCGGCCCCGAACCGCCACCATTCGGCCCGCCAGCGCCCTCGCCGCCTGCCGACCCGCCCCCGCCACCGCCGCCTCCACCGCCGCCCCCCGCGGCGGCACCCAGCAGCCCGAGCCCGGCGACCACGCCGACGACCGTGGCGGTCGACGGCGGGGCTCCCGTCACATCCGAGGAGGTGGAGGCGGCCGCACCTGGCGCAATACCCGTGGATGACGCCGCGGCCGTGCCCGATGCCGCGGCATCGGCCGTCCCCGCGCCGGCCGTCGTCCCCATTTCGGACCCGGACACCGCACCGGCCTGCGCGAGTTGCAACGCCTGCGGGGCGGCGCCCACCGGCGCCGGAGCGTCGGCATCGGCGACCGCCTCGAGCGCGATCTCCGGCTCGCCGCCGCGCAGCGATCGCCCGATGCGTTCACGCTCGTCATCACGCTCGGGCGTGGCACCGGCTTCCCGATCGGCATGCCCGCCGCGCGGCGTGGCGGCCGCCACGACCATCGCGTCGGTGATGGATGCCGTATCGGTCGACACTGCCGCTATCGATGCCCCGGTCCGTGCCGTCCCCGATCCCGAATGGTCTGGCGATCGGAGGATCGGCGCATCGGTCGATGGCAACTCGTCGGCGCGCCGGCTGGACGCATCTCCGGAATCGGCGCGACGCGCCGCATGCACTCGGGTCATGCACTCCCCCTGTCTTGGCTGTTGTCGTGATGATCGGCGCCGAACCGCAACGGCGCTCCCCCTGAGGACCGATGAACGAAGCAGCCACGCCCGAGAGGTGCGCCCGATTCATTAACGGTCCCTGACCATTCCGGCGACACCCGCACGCCGGACTTGCGACATTTGACCCGCTGCCAGGCGATTCGCAAAGATCGCTGATGTCGATACAACGACGCGCGACGCAGATGCAACGCCGATGCGACGTCAACACAACAACCGAGGTGGCGATGCATATCGCCCACCCTGCGTCGGACGCGTCCGACGCGCCCATCTCTCTACCGCGCGCCAGCATCGAGCGGCATCGGCTGATGATGGGCCGGCGCGGCGCCGGGGATCATCGAGCGAGCCCGAGGATGGCGATAGACCGGAGATCGACGATGCAGACCTTTGCTTCCGGCCCCACGAAGGCCCTCCACGCGCCGCGCCGTATCGTGACGCTGCCGATACGTGAAAGCGAACCCGCGCACGAACGCGCCGTGCACCACGCACTTGCGCGATCGCTGGCGTGGCTGCTCGGCGGCCACTACGCGGGCGACCACGACCCGGTCCGCGACGAGCCCGGGCCGGCCGATACGCGCTGCTACTTCCTGCCCAGCAGCACGATCGTCGGCGCCGACCGCGCCCGGGCGCTGGGGATCATCGATGGCGATGACCTGTTCGGCGGCGTCGTCGACGAAGCGTTCATCTGCACGAAGGCGATCTCGCACGCCGTGGTCGGCCCCGATGCGCACCGCCCACCAGGTTGGTCCGACGCCTTCTCGCAGCGCACCACCGACGCGGTCCTCGCCGGCTGGACCGCATTCTCGGCCGACGACGCACGCGAAGGGGCGAGACGACTGCTGCGGCACGGCCCCGTGCGACTGAAACCCGTCGACGCGACGGCGGGGCGGGGTCAGCAGGTCCTCCACGACGATCGCGCGATCGACGAGGCGCTGCAGCGGCTCGACCCGGACGCGCTCGGACGGACCGGCATCGTCGTCGAAGCGCATCTGGAGGACGTCGTCACGCTGAGCGTCGGTCAGGTTCACGTCGCCGGGATGACGATCGCCTATACGGGAACGCAGCGGCTGGTGCCGGACAACCAGGGCGAACACGTCTATGGCGGTTCGACACTGACCGTCGTTCGGGGCGGACTCGATGCATTGCTGGCGCGCCCGCTGCCCGGCGACATCCGCCGTGCCGTCACGCAAGCGCAGTGCTACGACGAGGCCGCCCGGGCGTGCTATCCCGGCCTGTGCGCGTCCCGGCGCAACTACGACATCGCGCAAGGACGCGCCGCCGACGGGCGTTGGCACTCGGGCGTGCTCGAGCAATCGTGGCGCGTCGGCGGTGCCAGCGCCGCGGAACTGGCCGCGATGCTGCGCTTCGCGCAGGACCCGTCGCTCGACGCGGTCGAGGCGTCGACGTACGAGGTCTACGGAGCGACGCCGATGCCGACACCGGCGCGTGATGCGGCGATCCTGTATCACGGCGACGATCCCGATTTGGGACGATTGATGAAATACGTGACGATCAAGGCTCATGGCGACACATAGCGACGAGATACAGATACCGGTTGCCGGCGAACGCGTGGCCGGCACGATCATGACCCCCGGCTCCAACATTCCCGGCGTGCTGTTCGTGCACGGCTGGGGAGGCGCGCAAAGCTACGACCTGTCGCGCGCGCGGATGATCGCCGGGCTCGGCTGCGTCTGCCTGACCTTCGACCTTCGCGGCCACGGCGCGACGCAGGAGGAACGCCAGCGCGTGACCCGCGAGGACAACCTGCTCGACCTGGTCAGCGCCTACGATCGCCTCGTCCAGCACGCGGCGATCGATCGGCGGGCGATCGCCGTCATCGGCTGCAGCTACGGCGCTTACCTCGCGACGCTATTGACGACGCTGCGGCCGGTGCGCTGGCTCGCGCTGCAGGCGCCGGCGCTGTACCGCGACACGCACTGGGCGCTGCCCAAGTACGAACTGGACCCGCAGGATCTGGCCTCTTACCGGCGCACGTCGATCACGCCTGCGCACAACCGCGCGCTGGCCGCCTGCGAGCAGTTCACCGGCGACGTGCTGGTCGTGGAATCCGAGCACGACGAACTGGTCCCGCATGCGACGATCATGAACTACCGCGCGGCTTTCGCGCGCTCGCACTCGCTGACGCACCGGATCATCGACGGCGCCGACCATGGATTGACCAGCAAGCAAAGCCAGCAGGCCTACGCGACGATCCTGACCCGCTGGGCGACCGAGATGATCGTCGGCGCGCGGACCGAACGCGCCGCTTCGCACCTGGGCTGAAAAGAACGGCGCCTCTATCAAGGAACCGATAGGCGGATACGGCGCGAGCGCGCGGACCAGGAATTTACGAAGAATTGACGCGCGCCGCCCCAGGCGGGAATAGAGACTTTACGCAGGTAGGTTCGAGAATCTTGCCGTTGCCGTTCCGGCTTCCCGGGCAGGATCCATGATCGAGTGTCTTGTCGTCCTGGTGCTCGCCATCGCGCTGGGCCGGCCCCTGGGCCGTTACCTTGCCGCGGTGATGCGCGGCGCACCGATGCGCGGCGATCGCGTTTTCGACGTCGTCGAGCGCCCGCTGTACCGCCTGCTCGGCGTGGATCCCACGCAGGGCATGGGCTGGAAGGCTTATGCCATCGCGTTCCTGTCGAGCAACCTCGTGCTGGGCACGTTGGTCTGGGTCATCTTCATGATCCAGTCGTGGCTGCCGCTCAACCCCAACGACGCGCCGAACATGCGCTGGGACTTAGCGCTGCACACGATGGTGTCGTTCCTCACCAATACCGATCAGCAGCACTACGCCGGGCAGGCGCAGATGTCTCACCTGGCGCAGATGACGGCTGTCGTCGGCCTGCAGGTCGTCACTCCGATGATGGGCCTGGCCCTGGTGGCGGCAACCCTGCGCGGTCTGTTCGGGGGACGCAAGCCGCAGCGCGAGGCGGCCGATGCCGGCCGGGTCGAAACGGATATGGGCAACTACTGGGCCGACGTGATCCGTCCCACCGTGCGCGCGCTGCTGCCGCTAAGCCTGGTGTTGTCTCTGTTGCTGACCAGCCAGGGCGTGCCTTCCACGTTCGACGGAGGCCCGGCGGCAGTACCGATCGACTCGACGGCGGGGATGAAGGAGCAGAAGATTCCGTTGGGACCGGTCGCCGCGATGATCGCCGTCAAGCAGCTCGGCACCAACGGCGGAGGCTGGTACGGGCCGAACAGTGCCGTTGCGCTAGAGAATCCGACCCCGCTGTCGAACCTGCTGGAGACGCTGGCCCTCATCCTGCTGCCGATCGCGGTGGCCTTCATGGTCGGCGCATTCACCGGCAGGAAGAAGTTCGCCGCACTGGTGTTCGGCTCGATGCTGGCGATGTCGCTGGCGTCCACCGCCGTCGCGGTATGGTCGGAAGGCCATTCGGCCAGCGCGGCCGACATCGCCCTGATGGAAGGCAAGGAAGTCCGCTTCGGCACCGATGCCTCGGCCCTATGGGCCGCGTTGACCACGCAGACCAGCAACGGTTCGGTCGACGCGATGCACGATTCGCTGGCGCCGCTGACCGGGCTGGTGACGATGATCAACATGCTGATCAATGCCATCTGGGGCGGCATCGGCTGCGGCTTGCAGCAGTTCCTCGTCTATCTGCTGCTGTCCGTGTTCCTCGCCGGCCTGATGACCGGGCGTACGCCGGAACTGTTCGGGCGCAAGATCGAAGCGCCCGAAGTGAAGCTGCTGGCGGTGCTGGTGCTGCTGCAACCGCTGGTGCTGCTGACCATGACCGCCATTACCCTGGCCGTGCCGTCGATTACCGGCAACTCCAATCCGGGCTTCCACGGCATCAGCCAGGTGTTCTACGAGTTCGTCTCGGCCTTCGCCAACAACGGCTCCGGCTTCGAGGGCCTGAGCGATGCGACCTACTGGTGGAACCTTGGTTGCGCCGCCGTGCTGGCGCTGGGCCGCTATCCGGCACTGATCCTGCCGCTGATCATCGCCGCATCGCTGGCCAGGAAGCGCGCCGCGCCCGAAGGCCCCGGCACCCTGCATGTCGAAACGCCGACCTTCGCCCTGACCCTGATCGCGGTCGTCGTGATCCTGACCCTGCTGCAATTCATGCCCGTTCTGGTACTCGGCCCGGTGGCCGACCACCTGGCGCTGGCGGCCCGCTGAAGCGAATTCCCATGACCGGAACATCCCCCTCCATCGCCGCTCGCAGCCATCACCCGGTGCTGCTCGATGGCGCCGGCTTTCAGGCGGCCATCCTGGGCGCCTTCATCAAACTCGTGCCACCGCACGCCTTCAAGAACCCGGTCATGGCCGTGGTCTGGCTGGGCACGCTGCTGTGCGCCGTGCTTACCCTGCTGGGCAAGACCGCGCCGGGCATCGGCTGGGGCGTGGCCGCGTTGCTGTTCGTCACCGTGTTGTTCGCCAACTTCGCCGAGGCGATTGCCGAAGCGCGGGGCCGTGGGCAGGCCGCCTCCCTGCGACGCGCCCGCAAGGACCTGGTCGCGCGCCGCATCTCCGATCCCGATCGCACGGGCGATGCGCGGACCGTCGCCGCCAGCGAATTGCGGCCGGGCGATCTGGTCCTGGTATCGGCCGGCGAGATCGTCCCGGCTGACGGCGAAATCGTTCGTGGTCTGGCGACTCTCAACGAATCGGCCGTGACCGGTGAATCCGCGCCGGTGCTGCGCGAGGCCGCCACCGACCGCTCCGGCGTGATCGGCGGCACCAAGGTGCTGTCCGATCAGATCGTGGTGCGCGTCACCTCGTTGCCGGGCAACAGCTTCCTCGATCGCATGATCGCCCTGGTCGAAGGCGCGAACCGACAGAAGACGCCGAACGAGATCGCGCTGGGCCTGCTGCTGGCGACGATGACGCTGAGCTTCCTGATCGTGGTCGTCACGCTGCCCGCCATCGCCGGCTTCGTCGACGCGCGGCTCGATCCGTTGCTGCTGGTCGCGCTGCTGGTGTGCTTGATCCCGACGACCATCGGCGGCCTGCTGCCCGCCATCGGCATCGCCGGCATGAACCGCGCGCTGTCCTCGAACGTGCTGGCGAAATCCGGCAAGGCGGTCGAAGTCGCCGGCGACGTGGACGTGCTGCTGCTGGACAAGACCGGCACGATCACCCACGGCGATCGCCAGGCCACGGCCTTCCATACGCTTGCGGGGGTCGATCCGAACCGCCTGCGCGAAGCGGCCCTGCTGGCATCGCTGGCCGACCCGACCCCGGAAGGCAAGTCGATCGTCAGGCTGGCCCGCCCTCCGGACGTGGCGATCGAGGAACCGGCAGGCGCGCATTTCATCGCCTTCAGTGCGCAAACCCGCATGTCCGGCGTCGATCTGGCCGATGGCCGCAGCGTCCGCAAGGGCGCGATGGACGCCATCGTCCGCCACATCCAGGCCCAGGGCGGCGACGCGCCGGCCGAACTCCATGCGCGGGTCGAACAGGTCGCGCGCAGGGGCGCCACGCCGCTGGTGGTCGCCGACGGCCGCCATGTACTTGGCGTGATCGAACTGTCCGACGTGGTGAAGCACGGCATCAAGGAGAAGTTCGCGCAGTTGCGCGCCATGGGCATCAAGACAGTGATGATCACCGGCGACAACCCGCTGACCGCCGCCGCGATCGCCGCCGAGGCCGGCGTGGACGACTACATCGCGGAGGCGAAGCCCGAAGACAAGCTGGCACGCATCCGCCAGGAACAGGCCGGCGGGCATCTGGTGGCGATGGTCGGAGACGGCACCAACGACGCCCCGGCGCTGGCGCAGGCCGACGTCGGCCTGGCGATGAACTCCGGCACGCAGGCCGCCAAGGAGGCCGGCAACATGGTCGACCTGGATTCCGACCCGGCCAAGCTGCTGGCGGTGGTGGAAGTCGGCAAGCAGCAGCTCATCACGCGCGGGGCGCTGACCACGTTCTCGCTGGCCAACGACGTCTCCAAGTATTTCGCCATCCTGCCGGCGTTGTTCGCCGGGACGATTCCGTCGATGGCGGCGCTGAACGTGATGCGCCTGTCCAGTCCCGCCAACGCGGTGCTGGCCGCGCTGATCTTCAACGCCATCATCATTCCACTGCTGATTCCGCTGGCGCTGCGCGGCGTGCGCTTCCGCCCGGCCAGCGCCACGGCGCTGCTGCGCCGGAACATGCTGGTCTATGGGGTGGGCGGCGTGCTGCTGCCGTTTCCG
Organism: Pseudomonadota bacterium; assembly: GCA_029779435.1. Classification (GTDB taxonomy): domain Bacteria; phylum Pseudomonadota; class Gammaproteobacteria; order Burkholderiales; family Burkholderiaceae_E; genus JAKPAM01. The sequence goes on from JAKPAM010000076.1 coordinate 106,789, forward strand.
GCCATCAAGCTCATCGACATGCTGCTGGCCGCGACGGCCGGCATCTGAGGATACCGCCATGCCCATCGAGGCTCTCTCCACGAAGCTTCCCGCCCGACAAGCGCCCCGCCGCGGCGGCGTGCTGCGCGCCAGCCTCGGCCTGGCGGCGGTTTCGCTGCTGCTGTTCGGCTTGGGCTATTCGCTGATCGCCACCGGCCTGGGCCGCGCGCTGTTTCCGCAGGCGGCCACCGGCAGCGTGATCGAACGCGACGGCCGGATCGTCGGGTCGGCGCTGGTTGCGCAGCCCTTCGGCACCGACCGTTATTTCCAGCCACGGCCTTCCGCCGCCGGCTACGATCCGATGGCACTGGCGGGCAGCAATCAGGCACGCACCAACCCGGACATGCGAGAGCGCGTGCAGGAGACGCGCGCAACGGTGGCGACCCGTGAGGGCGTCGCACCCGCCGCCGTCCCCAGCGATCTCGCGACCCAATCCGGTAGCGGCATCGATCCGCACATCAGTCCGGAAGCCGCACGCATCCAGATCGCCCGCGTCGCCAGGGCGCGCGATCTGTCCCCGGCACGCATCGAATCCCTGCTCGCCCTGCATGTCGAAGGCAAGCAATGGGGCCTGTTCGGGCGGCCACGGGTCAACGTGCTGGAATTGAATGTCGCCCTGGACGCCCTGGCAGCACCGGGCGGCGTAGATTGATCGAATGAACGAGGATCGCGATGCGAAAGCCGATGCCCTGGCCGGCGAACTGCGCCGTCAGGGCGCCGGACGCCTGACCCTGTTTCTCGGTGCCGCGCCGGGCGTGGGCAAGACCTACGCCATGCTTTCGCGCGCCCGCGAGTTGCAGCGCCAGGGTATCGACACGGTGATCGGCATCGTCGAGACCCACGGCCGCAGCGAGACGGCGGCCCTGCTGGAAGGCCTGGAAGTCGTGCCGCGCAAGCGCATCGACTATCAGGAACGCACGCTCGAGGAGCTGGACATCGACGCGGTGCTGGCCCGGCGTCCGCGTGTCGCGCTGGTGGACGAACTGGCGCACCGCAACGTGCCGGGCAGCCGCCACGAACGACGTTGGCAGGACGTCGTGGAACTGCTCGACGCCGGCATCGACGTCTACACCACGGTCAACATCCAGCACCTCGAAAGCCTCAACGACATCGTTCATCGCATCACCGGCGTGCGGGTCCGCGAAACGGTGCCCGATGCGGTGTTCGACCGCCTGCGCGACATTCGCCTGGTGGACTTGCCGCCGCGTGAGCTGATCGAACGGCTGTCCCAGGGCAAGGTCTATCTTCCCGATCAGGCCGAGCGGGCACTGCAGGCCTTCTTCTCGCCGTCCAACCTGACGGCGCTACGAGAGTTGGCGATGCAGACCGCAGCCGATCGTGTCGAGGACGATCTGCGCGAATCGCAGGTCGCGCGCGGCTTGCCGGGCCTCGCTCTGCGTCGGCGCGTGCTGATCGCCATCGACGGCATGGGCGCTTCGGAATACCTGGTGCGCGCCGGCCGGCGCATCGCCGAGCGTCGCGATGCACCGTGGAGCGTCGTCACCGTGCAGCCCCTCGACGCGGCCGGTCCGGAGCGTCAAGCCGAACTCGATCGCGCCTTCGCGCTGGCACGAAGCCTGGGCGCCGATACGGAAGTCCTGCACGGCACCCACGTCGCCGACACCCTGCTCGATCACGCCGAGCACGATGGTGTTTCCACCCTCGTGGTGGGGCGCACCCGCGAGCGTCCATTCGCCCGCATGGTCAACCGCACCCTGACCCAGCAGTTGCTGCAACGTGGCGCGCACTACGAGCTGGTCATCATCAGCGCCCCGGAAGTCAGGGCGCGTGCACGGCGGAACACGCGACATCCGGTGCAGTGGCCGGGGCGCCGGGACGCGCTGCTGGCGTTTGCCGCCGCGGCCGCGTCCACGCTGCTGGCATGGATCGCCGAGCGCTGGGTCGGCCTCGAAGACCTGTCGATGGTGTTCATCGTCGCCGTGGTATTGGTGGCGGCGCGAACCCGGATGGCGGCGGCCGTGCTCGCGGCCATCCTGTGCTTCCTGGCCTACAACTTCTTTTTCATCGAACCGACGTTCACGCTGTTCATCGGCGCACGCCAGGGCGTGACCACGGTGACCCTGTTCCTCGTGGCGGCCCTGGTCGCCGGCCGTCTGGCTTCGCGATTGCGGATGCAGGTGCTGGCCCTGCGCGCGGCCAATGCCCACGCCACCGTCCTGCAGGACCTGGGGCGGCAGTTGAGTTCGGCGGCGGATTTGGGGCAGGTGCTCAAAGCCGGCCGTGCCACACTGGAACGATCGCTGGGCATGGATGCGTGGCTGCGCGTCGGCGAGGTCAGCGACGCCTCCGGCGGCGCGGCTCTCGAACCCATCGACGATGCGGCAGCCGATTGGGTGCTCGCGCATGGGCAGCCTGCCGGATGCCATACCGACACGCTGGCAAGTTCGGCATGGTGGTTCCTGCCGTTGCGCAACGGCGCGGACACCATTGGCGTGATGGGCCTGAAGTTCGGCGCCGTGCCCAAGCGCCCGACGGCGGAATCGCGTCGTCTGGCCGAAGCGATGGCCGAGGACATCGCGCAGGCCGCGTTGCGCACCCGCCTGGTGTCGGATCTGGAAAGCGCGCGGATGGCGAACGAAACCGAACGACTGCGCTCGGCGCTGCTGTCCTCGGTGTCCCATGACTTGCGCTCGCCGCTGGCGGCGATGGTGGGATCGGCGAGCAGCCTGGCCAACTACGCCAACGCCATGAGCGAGGACGACCGCAAGAGCCTGCTCGATACCATCCTGCTGGAAGGCGATCGGCTGGATCGCTACATCCAGAACCTGCTGGACATGACCCGGCTCGGCCACACCGGGCTGAGCCTGAATCGGGACTGGATCGGCGTGGACGAACTGGTCGGTTCGGCGGCGAGCCGCCTGCGCCGCTACCAGCCGGGGGTGAAGCTGCAAGTGAGCCTGGCCGGCGGCCTCCCGCCGATCCGGGTGCATCCGGCGCTGGTCGAACAAGCATTGTTCAACGTGCTGGAGAATGCGGCCAAGTTCTCGCCGCCGGGCGAAACCATCGACATTGCCGCCCGGCTGGCGGACGGGCACCTGCAATTGGACGTGCGCGACCGCGGACCGGGCATACCGGAGCAGGAACGCAGCCGCATCTTCGATATGTTCTACAGCGTCGAACGCGGCGACCGGGGCCGCCAAGGCACCGGCCTGGGCCTGACGATCGCGCAAGGCATGGTGAATGCCCATGGCGGCAGCGTCGAAGCCTTGCCGACGCCGGACGGGCGCGGCACTCTGATCCGTATCACGCTCCCGCTGCTGGAACCGCCGCCTTCATCGAAAATGCCGGATGCCGACTGAAACCTCGCCGAACCCGGCGCAGATCCTGGTGATCGACGACGAACCGCAGATACGCCGGTTCCTCGACATCAGCCTGCGCGCGCAAGGTTATAAGGTGGCCTCGGCGACAAGCGGGCGGGAAGGGCTGGAAGTCCTGGCGAGCCAAGGCGCGGACCTGGTCGTACTGGACATCGGCTTGCCCGACATGGACGGGCATGAAGTGCTGCGCGAGCTGCGCGGCTGGTCGCGGATTCCGGTCATCATGCTGACGGTGCGCGCGGGCGAGACGGAGAAGGTCGCCGCGCTGGATGCGGGAGCCAATGACTACGTCACCAAGCCTTTCGGTACGCAGGAATTGATGGCGCGCATCCGCGTGCTGCTGCGGCAGCATGCGGGAAGCGCCGAGGACGCGGCGGTCTTCGACGATGGCCGCCTGCATGTCGATCTGTCGCGGCGCGAGGTTCGTCTGGACGGCGAGCGCCTCACGCTGGGACGCAAGGAATACGCGCTGCTGGCGCTGCTGCTGAAGAACAGCGGGCGTGTCGTGACGCAGCCGCAGATACTGCGGGAATTGTGGGGATCGACCCACTCCGAGGATACGCATTACGTTCGGGTTCTCGTCGGCAAGCTGCGGCAGAAACTCGGCGACGATGCGGCAGAGCCGCGCTGGATCGCCACCGAACCCGGAGTGGGCCTGAGGTTCGTTCCGAAGGCCGACGCGTAGGCCGCCTCCCGGCGCGACAAGCCGAAAAAAAGCCCCGGATCTCCCGATCCGGGGCCAATCGCTTGCACGAAGAGACAAGGAATTCCTGAGCGAGGACGATCCCCGGACAAGTCAGGAAGAAAAACAGGGCAAGGCGTCAGGGCTTGATCGTGATCTCGTTCCTCACGGCCTTGACGCCGTTGGTGTTGCGGGCAAGGGTCTCGGCCGACGATTTTTCGGTGGCCGACTTGGCGAAACCGGAAAGCATCACCGTACCGTTGAGCGTCTCGACGCTGATCGCGTTCGCATCGACCGCCTTGCTTTCGACGTACTTGGCCTTGATGGCCGTCGTGATCGCCGCGTCGTCGACATAAGCGCCCATCGTCTGCTGTCCGCGTTGGACGGCACAGCCGGCGGCCGATACCGTCAGCGCGGCACTTACCAGAGCGATGGCCAACGACCGGCGAGGCGATTTGCGGGTATTCATTCGTTCTCCTGAAGACGTGAGCGGGTATCGACAGGATGCGCCCGGCGCGATGGCGGTCCCATGCGCCACCGACTCGCGCCACTGTAGGAGAACGCCGGGTCGAAGCCTGCGCCTCGACTGACCGGATCGCGATGCGCGTGCGCCGTTGCGGTAAGCTCGCGTCGTGACCGACGAAAACCAATTCCACATTCCGCCGTCCTTCATCGCGTTGTACGTGCCGCCCGGCCGCATCAAGCCGACCGCCGGCCGCGACGAGATCGCGCAGCGCTATGAATTCTGCGAAGACCTGGCCTCGCTGCTGACCGAGCAGGCGAGCACGACGCGATGGGAACTCGGCATCACCGAGCGCGACGTGCTGGAAAGGGTAAGGGCCGGACTGGATGGCTCGAACGGGGACAGCGCCCCCGTGTCGGCAGCGGAAGCCGACTGGATCGTGCGGCGGCTGGCTGAATTGCTCGACTGGCCGCCGCTGTAAGCCGCCCGGCCGCGCGCTGGGGTTTTCAGCGTGTCGTGCCGTCGTCCACGATGTAGCGCAGCGTGCGCAGCGGCTGTCCGTCCACCGAGGTGATCAGGTGCCTGACCTGCCGTCCGATGCGCAGGCAGTCGCCCGAACTGACCTCGACGACCAGGCCCGAGCGTTCGTCGGACTCGCCCGGAAACAGGAACACGCCTTCACCGTCGAGCACGACGTACAACTCGTCGGACTCGGCCGCCGTCACGCCGGGCACGATCGCTTCGCTATTGTTGCCGGGTGCGTAAAGATCGCGACGGCGCGAGCGATGGATGCCGCGAAACCGCGCCATCAGATCGTCGACGGCCACCGCGATGCGCTCGCGTTCGGTCGGGGTGGGATCGGGGCGGGCCATCAGCGCGCTGATGTCCGACGGCAGATTCAGAGGAACGGACTGGACACTGACGCGCAGTCGCGCGAGCAGGCGGGAGACGAATGCATCGACGGGTAACCGGACGCCATCTGCCAACTTCAACGATGCCATGGAACCCCCTGTGGCACTGTGAATGGCTACAACATTAACGCCGTTCGCATTTTCCCGCCAAGGACAAAAAAACGCGGTGTCTGGTGATCGGCACATTGCGACGGCTGAACGGCCGCGCGTGTCGTCGATCCGCCATCGGCGCGGCGCGCGCGAACCGCGGCACCGCGCCGAAGCGTCATTCGATCTCGATCTTCTCGCGCCGAATCACTTCGCCCCACATCGCGGTCTCGCTCTTGATGCGCGTCGCGAACTCGGCCGGCGGCAGTAGCTCGACCGTGCCTTGCAAACCCAGCTGGCGCATCGCGTTGGCGTCGTCGCGCACCGACTTCATCGCGTCGTACAACGCCTTGACGATCGCGGGCGGCGTCTGCGCAGGCATCATCGCGCCGAGCCAGAACGGCACGTCGAAACCCGGGAATCCCGATTCGATCATCGTCGGCACGTCCGGCAGTTCGGGCAGCCGGCGCGGGATGGTAACCGCCAGCGCGCGCAGCCTGCCGCTCTTGACGTGCGCGATCGTCGGCGGCGTGTCGAGCATCACGTCGATCTCACCGCCGAGCAGGCCGGTCTGCGCCGCCGCGCCGCCCTTGTACGGCACGTGCGCGGTCCGGATGCCGGCCTGATTGTTGATCAGCTCGAAACCCAGTTGCGCGAGGTTGCCGACGCCGCCGGATCCATAGGTGATCTGGCCGGGCTGGGCCTTGGCCAGCGCGATCAGGTCGGCCATCGTACGGACGTTGGCGGTGCGCTCCTTCGCGGGATTGACGACCACGATGAACGGCGCCGACACCACCATCGTCAGCGGCACGAAGTCACGCTCGGGCAGGTAGGTGATCTTCTTGTAGACCTGATGATTGACGGTGATGGCGCTCGAATTCGTCATCAGCATCGTGTAGCCGTCACCCGGCGCGCGCGCGACCTCGGCGGCACCCAGCATGCCGTTGGCGCCCGGCCGGTTCTCGACGATGAACGGCTGGCCGAGCTTTTGCCGCAACTGCTCGGCCATCACGCGCGCCACCGCATCGGTCGCGCTGCCTGCCGGAAAGCCGACGACGATGCGGACGGGTTTGGCCGGCCAGCCGGCGGGCAGACCGGCATCGGACGACTGGGCGAGGGCGGCGGGCACGGCAGCGGCCAGCAACGGGACGGAAGCGACCGTGCGAAGAGCCGCACGGCGCGAGAGAGTGAAACGCGAACGCAATGTCTTCTCCAAACTCCGCGATGAAGCGGGCGATAGTGTAGGGACGCGCTGA
>JAKPAM010000106.1 GCA_029779435.1 Pseudomonadota bacterium
GATGAGCCGGTCGCGCGATTCCTGGGCGAGATTCCGTCGGTCGGCAAGATGATCGACGACATCGCGCGATTCCTGCACGACTGGCTGCCCAGCTACGTGCAGGAGAACCGCAGTTACCTGACGGTGGCGATCGGCTGCACCGGCGGCCAGCATCGCTCCGTCTATTGCGTCGAGCGGCTGGCCGAGCACTTCCGCCGCACCGAGCACGTGCTGGTGCGCCACCGCGCGATGTCGGCCCGTCAGCAGTCCGGCGGCGCGCACTGAGTCGCCGGCCCCGGACACCCACAGGAGCCGCGACGATGCCCCACGCCACGACGCCCGTCTTCGCGCTGGGCGCCGTCCTGTTTCCGTCCGGCGTGCTGCCGCTCAGAGTGTTCGAGACGCGCTACGTCGACATGGTGCGCGAGTGCCTGCGCAACGACAGTCCGTTCGCCGTGTGCCGGATCACGCGGGGCCGCGAGGTCGGCGATCCGGCCGAGCACGACATGATCGGCTGCCTGGCGCGGATCGCCGAATGGGACATGGAACAGCCGGGCGTGCTGATGATCCGGGCCGTCGGCGGACAGCGCGTGCGCCTGCTCGAGCGCAGCGTACAGCGCGATGGGCTGATCCGCGCGCGAATCGAACCGCTGGACCCCGATCCGGACCTGCCGGTGCCGGCCGAGTATGCGCCGTGCGTCAAGCTGCTCGAACGGCTGATTGGCGAGCTGGCCAGCCGCGATATCCCGCCGATCGCCCGTCCGATCGCCGAGCCGCACGAGCTCGATTCGGCGAGCTGGGTCGGCAACCGCCTGTGCGAGCTGCTGCCGATACCGATCGGCGCGCGCCAGAAGCTGATGGAACTGGACGACCCGCTGCTGCGCCTGTCGCTGCTGATGCAGGTGATGCAGCAGCGCGGCCTCGGGTGACCCCCTCCTAACCCCGCAAGACCCGCACCGCGCTCGACGCCGCGACCCACTCTTCGTTGGTCGGCTCGACACCCACGTCGACGCGGCTGTCGGCGGCCGAGATGCGCGTCGCGTCGACAGCGTTGGCCGCCGCGTCGATCCGTACGCCGAGCCAGTCGAGCGCTTCGCAGACGCGCGCGCGGATCACCGCGTTGTGCTCGCCGATGCCGGCGGTGAACACCAGCCGATCGAGCCCGCCGAGCACGGCCGTCAACGCGCCGATCTCGCGGACGATACGGCGCACGTACAACTGCAAGGCGGTCCGGACCCGTTCGCCGACGGCGTCGTCCTGCGCCTCGTGCGCGAGCAGCACGCGCGGGTCGCTCGACAATCCCGAGACGCCGAGCAGTCCGGACTCGTGGTAGAGAATATGGCCGACCTGTTCGAGACTGAGCTTCTCGATCTGCATCAAATACAGCACGGCGCCCGGATCCAGTGCGCCGGTGCGGGTGCCCATCATCAAGCCGTCGAGCGCCGAGAACCCCATCGTCGTGCTCACGCTGCGCAGCTCGCGCATCGCGCACAGGCTGGCGCCGCTGCCCAGGTGCGCGACGATCGTCCGCGCGCGCTCCGCCTCTTCGCGGCCATGCCGTTCGGCCAGCGCGACGGAAATATATTCGTACGACAGGCCATGAAAGCCGTAGCGCCGCAGGCCGCGCTCCCACGCCGGATACGGCAGCGGCAGCATCTGCTCGACCTTGGGCAGCGTGTGGTGGAAAGCGGTGTCGAAGCACGCCACCTGCGGCAGTTCGGGGCGCTCGGCCAGCAGGATCTCGATCGCATCGAGCGCGAACGGCTGGTGCAGCGGCGCCAGCGGCACGTATTCGCGCAGGTCCGCCAGCACGCGCGCATCGATGCGGGTCGGCGCGAAATACTTGCTGCCGCCGTGCACGACGCGGTGCGCGACCGCCGCCAGCGGCCGGCCGGCCAGCCATGCCAGCGCGTGTTCGCGGATGATCCCCAAGGCGTCGCGATAAGGATCCCCGCCGTCGAGCGAAACGGGCGTCACGGCGATGCCGGTCGCGCCGAAGTCGGGCGCCGCGCCGCCGATGCCCTGCACCTTGCCGTTCCAGGCCGGATCACGCGGCACCGGCTCGCCGTCGCGCATCGTGAAAATGCCGAACTTGATGCTCGACGAACCGCAGTTCAGCACGAGCACGAACGGGCCTTCGCCCGATGCGTGGTGTGGATTGGCGTTCCCGTTCATCGCTCGTTCCTTGAAATTACCCCCTCGGGATTACCTTGTCGCCGGGGCGGGTGCGTCATCGAAGGGATCATCGCGTGCTTCCGCTGGTGCATCAGCGGATGCTTCAGCGAGGCTGGCTGCGCCACCGATGCGCGAGAAGCTGCGCGATCGCGCACGAAGCCAGCCGGGTGTCGCGCGCGTCGGCGCGGCTGGTCAGCACGACCGGCACCCTGGCTCCCAGCATGATGCCCGCCGTCGACGCACCGCCCAGGTACTCGAGCTGCTTGGCCAGCATGTTGCCGCTTTCCAGGTCGGGCACGACCAGCACGTCGGCCTGGCCGGCCACCGGCGAATCGATGCCCTTGATGCGCGCGGCCGCGGCCGACACCGCGTTGTCGAACGCCAGCGGCCCGTCGAGCAGCGCGCCGGCGATCTGGCCACGATCGGCCATCTTGCACAGCGCCGCCGCATCGAGCGTCGCGGGCATCCGCGGATTGACGGTCTCGACGGCCGCCAGGATCGCCACGCGCGGACGCTCGACGCCGATCGCCTGCGCCAGTTCGATCGCGTTGCGGATGATGTCGGCCTTCTCTTCGAGCGTCGGCGCGATGTTGACGGCCGCATCGGTGATGATGAAAGGCCGGGGGTAAGCGGCGACCTGCATCAGGAAGCAGTGCGACAGCCGTCGCTTGGTGCGCAAGCCGGCGCTGGCATCCAAAATCGCGCTGATCAGTTCGTCCGTATGCAGGCTGCCCTTCATGATCGCCTCGACCTGCCCCTGCCCGGCCATCTGCGCGGCGCGCGCCGCGGCGGCATGGCTGTGCGGCACGTCTTCGATCGCCACGCCGGCCAGGTCGATGCCGGCGGCCCGCGCGGCCACCTCCATCTTGGCGCGCGGCCCGATCAATACCGGCTCGATCAGTCCGGCGGCCCGTGCATCCAGCGGTCCGCCGATGCTCAGCGCGTCGCACGGATGCGCGACGGCGACCCGGATCGGCGCCAGGCCGCGCACCAGCGTCATCAGTGTCGGCATCGCGTCGTCGGTATCCGGCAGCACGGGCAGCGCGTCGACCGGGCGCGTGATCCGCTCGGCGGGTGCCCGCACGGTGGCCTGTCCCTCGATGACGACGTCGCCGTGCTGGTTCGTGCCGCGGCACGCGAGCGTCACGCGCCGGTCGGCGGCATCGCGCGCCGTCACGACCACCTCGATCGTCAGCGTGTCGCCGACGCGCACCGGGCGCGCGAAGCGCAGCGACTGGTCGAGGTAATCGGTGCCGGGACCGGGCAACCGCGTGCCGAGCACCGTCGAGATCAGCACGCCCGCCCACATGCCGTGCGCGATCACGCCATGGTTGGGTGCGGACGCGGCGATTTCCGCCTGCGGATGCTGGAGATCCGCATCGCCCGACATCCGTGCGAACAGTTGGACGTCCTGCGGCGTCAGCGTGCGCTCGATGCTGGCGCGATCACCGATCGCGATCTCGTCGAACGGACGGTTGTGGATCAGACGCGAGGGGGTGGAGTCGGTCATGCGGTTTCAGCTCAGATGATTCGACAACAGTGTACGGATCGGTGCGGGCAGCGCCGCCTGGGCGAGATCGGCGCCCGCCAGCCAGCGCCAGGCCGCCGGTGGCGGGGCGCAGGCGGCGGCTGGAGCGGCCTCGCGAACGGTGGGTGCATCGGGCGCCAGCTCGATCAGGATCGGCTGCGCATGCAGCGTGTAGTGCGTGAACGATGGCAGCCAGGCCGCGCGATCGGTCGCCGCGCGCAGCCGTTCGACGCCGATCCCGCCGCCGCGCGACAGCTCGTCGATACGGGGCGCCAGCGCGGCGTGCAGCGCGTCGTCGGGCAGCGGCCGGGTATCGTCCGCGCCGATCTCGGGCAGGCTCCACAACCCGCCCCAGATCCCGGTGGGCGGACGCCGCTGCATCAGCACGCGCGCGCCGTCGCGCACCAGCAGCAGCGTTCCGTGGCGCAGCGGCGGCGCGCGCCGCGCGCGGCGCGTCGGCAGCGCATCGACGCGCCCTTCGCGCAACGCCACGCAGCTCGACGAAACCGGACAGACGATGCAGGCGGGGCGCGAGCGCGTGCACAAGCCCGCGCCCAGATCCATCAGCCCCTGCGTGTACGCCTCGATGCCGTGCTCGGGCAGCTCGCGCTCGACCAGCTCCCATAGGCCCAACTCGACCTTGCGCTCGCCTGGGAAGCCTTCGACGCCGAAATGCCGGCAGAACACGCGCTTGACGTTGCCGTCCAGGATGGCGGCGCGCTGGCCGAACGCGAACGCGGCGATCGCGGCGGCCGTCGAACGGCCGATGCCGGGCAGCGTCTGCAGCGCCTCGACCGATTCGGGGAAGCGGCCGCCGAACCGCTCGACGACCTCCCTGGCGCAGCGATGCAGGTTGCGCGCGCGCGAGTAATAGCCCAGCCCGCTCCACAACTGCATGACCTGCTCGTCGTCGGCCGCGGCGAGCGCGAAGACGTCGGGAAACGCCTGCATGAAGCGCTGGTAGTACGGCACGACGGTGGCGACCTGCGTCTGCTGCAGCATCACCTCCGACAACCAGACGGGGTAAGCGTCGCGCTGATGCTGCCACGGCAGCGACTGGCGGCCATGCTGGCGCTGCCAGGCGATGACGCGATCGGCGAACGTCGAATCGGAAACGGGCATCGTGAAACCGGACGGCCTGAGCGGGCGCGCCGCCACGATCGATGGCGCGCGTCGCGGGCCGTCAGTGTCCCACAGACGGCGCTCGACGTGGTCTCAGCCGGAAGGGCGGGACCACGTCGAGCGCGAAGAACGGGCGCGGGGCGCCCCTGATTACATCCGCGCTTCGGCCGGTGAATCCACCGAGGCGGCGATCGCATCGTCGTCCGCGTCGACGGCCCTCTCGCTCGCCATGTCGGGCGATGCCGCGGCGATCGCCGCCTTCAGGGCATCGGCGAAATTGAAGACGTTGCTCGGCGGCGGCGCCGGCGGCTCGGCTTCATCGGCGCTCGCGGCGGGAGCGGCGGGAATCGCATCAGTGCCGTCGCGGCCCGCTTCCGAAGCCGCTTCCGTGGCTGCTGCTTCCGCGGACACGTCGGTGATTTCGGCGGCAGCGCCGTCGGGGACCGCTGCGGTGGCCGCTTCGTCGGAACACGCAGCGGTCGCTTCGGAAACCGCTTCGGAAGCTACTTCAGAAACCGCCTCGGGAGTCACATCGGCATCGACTGCGGCAGCCGCCCCGGCCATCCCGTCGGCTGCGATGGCGTCCGCGGACCGCACCCCGACGAGTTCACCGGCATTCGCATCGGCAGACGGTTCTCCCGCGTCGTCGACCCGTTCTGCCGTCATCGGCGTGGCATCAGGAACGCTTTGCGCGGTATCCGGGGCGCTGATCGGCGACCGAGCGAGGCGCGCCTCGACGGCCTGCACCAGAGCCGCCGGAAGCGCGGGAGCGTGACGCTCGCTGATCGCGGTCCGCGCATCCGGACCGGAATCCGCGTACGCGCGCAATTGCTCGATCGCATCCGCCTGACCGGCATCATCGTCCAACAGCGCATCGTCATCGCCGGACTGCGAGCGGATCTGGTCCTGGCGCAGCGCCTCGGCATCGATCTCGGCGCGAAGACGGGCCTCGATTTCTTCCCGGGCTTTGGCTTCGGCCTCCTCGCGGGCTTTGGCTTCGGCCTCCTCGCGGGCCTTGGCTTCGGCTTCCTCACGGGCCTTGGCTTCGGCCTCCTCGCGAGCTTTGGCCTCGGCTTCTTCACGGGCCTTGGCTTCGGCTTCCTCGCGGGCTTTGGCCTCGGCTTCCTCACGAGCCTTGGCTTCGGCCTCCTCGCGGGCTTTGGCCTCGGCTTCCTCACGAGCTTTGGCCTCGGCTTCCTCGCGGGCCTGGGCCTCGGCTTCCTCGCGGGCCTGGGCCTCGGCCTCCTCGCGAGCTTTGGCCTCGGCTTGCGCCGACACGACCGCCGAGAAGGCAGCCGACGCCATCGCGACCTCGGTCACCTCGGGCGCCGCATCGAACTCCTGCGCGAGCAGCTTCTGAATCGTCTGGGCCAGTTCCGACAGCACCGACTGCTGCTGCTCGACTTGGCTGCGTCCTTCGTCGATCTCCGCGATGCGGCCTTCGAGGTTCTCGCTGGCATCGAGCACGCGGCGCACCGAATCGAGCCGCCGGCGCAACTGGAGCTGATGTTCGCGCACCTGCCCCTCGATCGGCGACATCACCGCACGCAACCAGATCTCCAGTTCGGCGTGCGATTTCGTGTAGACATCCTTGATGCGCGCGGCCACCGATTCGAAGAAGCGCTTCATCAGCACGCGCCGCTCGGTGGTCATCAGGCTGATCGCGCCGAACTGGTTGCGGTACAACGCGTCGATCGCGCTCAGTTCGGTATTGAAGCGGCGCACCGAGAACAGCATCGGCGTCCCCAACGCGAAGCCATGCTCGGCGTTGAAGGTCTTGTACATCGCCGTCATCATCGTGCTGATCTCGTCGCAGCGGCGACCCAGCTCCTCGAAATCGGCCCGCGTGGCGGCCAGCAGGCTGCGCATGCCTTCGCGCAGGCCCAGCGAGAAGCTGCTCGTGCGCATCACCTCGCGCGCCATCTGCGTGTGCCGGCGCAGGTTGTCGATCGACACCGTCGCATAGGCCGCCTGCGAATGCCGTACGAACACGGCACGCAGCGCCTGCAGTTGCCGCAAGCCTTTCTCGAAATCGCCGCGCTCGCCCTTGATGCGCACGGCCATCACGTCGACGACATTGCGGTTCTTGCCGCGCAGGCTGTTCAGCTCGAACAACTGCTCGACGTGGTTGCGCCGGCGCGACTGCAGCACCGAATGCGCGACCGAATGCAGTTCATTGAACTCGCGCTCGACGTGTTCGCGCACGACGGCGCGTTGGCGCGGCACCAGATCGGTCGACAGCGCGTGCTCGAGCGTGGGGAGGCGGCTGCGCGCCAGCAGCGCACCGTCCTGATGGATCTTGGCGGCCAGGCCCTTCTGGGCGGACACCGGATAGATCTGCTCGGCCGGCAGCGCCAGCGTGCGCGAGACCGATTCGACCTGGCGCTGGATTTCGCGATCGATCTCCTCGGGCGCGCGCAATTCATCCCACAGACCATCGATCTTGTTGAGCACGACGTAGCGGCCGCTGCGATGCGTGGACGAGATGTTCTCGCGCCATACCTCGATGTCCGAGCGCGTCACACCGGCGTCGGCCGCCAGCACGAACAGCACGGCGTCGGCGCTGGGAATCAAGTTCAGCGTCAGTTCGGGCTCGTTGCCGATCGCGTTCAGGCCGGGCGTGTCGATGACGACCAAGCCCTGTTCGAGCAGCGGATCGGGGATGTTGACGATCGCATGCCGCCAGCGCGGGATGTCGATCAGCCCGTACGCGTCGGGCTGCACCGGCTGGTCCGGATCCTCGGGATCGTGCAGCCCCAGCGCGGCCGCTTCGGCGGCCGGCACGCGGCGCGTTTCGCGGACCGCGTCGAAAGCCTGCGCGACCGACTCGACGTCATCGGGGTCCAGCCCGATCTCGGTCCACTCGGCCTCGTCCTCCCGCAGGTCGGACAGCGACACGTCGCGTAGGCGCGTCTCGATCGGCAGCAGCCGGATGGATGGCTTGCGCTGGCGGTCGTACATCAGTTCGGTCGGGCACATCGTCGTGCGCCCGGCCGACGACGGCAGGATCCGCCGGCCGTAGCCCGAGAAGAACAGCGCGTTGATCAATTCGGATTTGCCGCGGGAGAACTCAGCGACGAAAGCGACCGACATCCGCTCGTCCTTCAGTCGATGCTGGATCTGGTCCAGACGCGACTTCAGGCTGGGATCGCCGAGGCCATTCTCGCCAAGCCATTGTTCGTAGCGCCGCACGGCCTGCGAGACCTGCTGGCGCCACTCCGCGTAGGCATTGACCCGAGCTTCGAAGTTGTAGGAGGAGGATCTCATGCAGATGATGCTCGCACAGCGCCCGACGGCCTCCCAGAGCACTTGAGCCCGACGCCGCCACGCGGCGTGTTTAGGGCGCCAAGCGGCTTGTCCGATGTTGCACGCCGAAGAGGCGGTCGCCCAAAGCGCTTCGAAGGCGGGTTGCCGTGGACGAGGCTCGCGCTTTGGCGCGCTGTCAGGCCTGACAGCGCGGACAGTAATACGTCATCCGCCCCTGCTGCCGGATCGCGCGGATCGGCGCGTCGCAGCGCCGGCACGGCTGCCCCGCCCGGCCGTACACGACCGCATCGACCTGCGCGTAACCCGGCTCGCCCTCGGTCGACACGTAGTTGCGCAGCGTCGTCCCGCCGCGTTCGATCGCCATGGTCAGCGTCAGGCGGATCGCCTCGGCCAGCGCATGGTAGCGCGGCCGGCTGACGCGCCCGGCCGCCACCGTGGGCCGGATGCCGGCGCGGAACAGGCTTTCGGACGCGTAGATGTTGCCGACGCCCACGACGGCCCCGCCGGCCAGCAGGAACTGCTTGATCGACACGGTCCGGCCGCGGCTGGCCGCGAACAGCACGTCGCCGTCGAAACGCGGCGACAGCGGCTCGACGCCGAGCCCGGCGAGCAGCGGATGCGCATCCACCGGCCCGCGTGCCGCGTCATGCCAGATCATCGAACCGAAGCGGCGCGGGTCGTTGTAGCGCAGCGTGCCGCGATCGAACACCAGGTCGACGTGGTCGTGCCGCCCGACGGCGCCCGGCTCGGGCAGGAACCGCAGGCTGCCCGACATGCCCAGGTGCACGAGCAGCGATCCGGACGAGAAGTCCAGCAGCAGATATTTGCCGCGCCGCGCGACGTCGACCAGCGCGCGATCGCGCGGGCCGACGGCCAGGTCGTCGGCGATCGGCCAGCGCAGGCGCGGCTCGCGCACGTCGACGCGGCGCAGCGTGTCGCCCTGCAGCGAACGCTGCAAGCCGCGGCGGACGATCTCGACTTCAGGGAGTTCTGGCATCGCTTGCACCGCCGATCGATGGGGGGTCGGTGGAATGAGACGGGCCCGGCCGAACGAAGGCTCTCGGACAAGCCCGATACGGCCGGCCGAACCATCCGGACCAAACGAACGGCCGCTCGAAAAGAGGCCGCCGGCCGAGCCGGCCGTTCGCTGGCATCACGTCCGAGAGCCCTCTTCCGGCCGGTCCGGACGAGCCGCGGGACGGCCCCGCGTTCGGTTGCCGGGCAGTGTAATTCAACCTAAGATCCGTCCATGAAATCGACCTTTCTGATCGCCTCCGTGTCGGTGGCCGCACTGCTGGCCGGCTGCGCGGGCACGGTGCCCGCGCCCGCGGCCAAGGGCGACGACAAGCCGGCCGCCGTCGCCCGGCAGGACGCCGGCGGCGCCGGCCCCGATACCAGCGGCAGCGCCGCCGACAAGTCCGGCACGGGATCTCCGGCCGGTGGCGATGCCGCGCAAGGCGTCGAACCGCCCGACGCCGACGGGCCGCTGCCCAAGGTCGACCTGACCCGCGAAGTCATGTTCCAGGTGCTGGCCGCCGAGATCGCCGCGCAGAACGGCCAGATCGGCGCGGCCACGGCCACCTACCTGTCCTTGGCCGAATCGATCCGCGATCCGCGGCTGGCCCGCCGGGCGACCGAGCTGGCGCTGGCCGAGAAATCGCTCGACCACGCGATGCGCGCGGCGCGGTTGTGGCACGAATTGTCGCCCGAATCGGCCAACGCCACGCAGACCGTCGAAGCGCTGTGGCTCGCCACCGGCCAGCTCTCGCAGGCCGAGCCGCTGATCACCGCGCGGGTGGCGCGCGCGCGCACGACGAACACGCTGCCCGAGACCTACCAGCAACTGGCGCGGCTGCTGTCCCGCTCCAGCGATTCGGCCGGCGCGCTGGCGCTGCTCGAACGCGTCAGCCAGCCCGACCAGCAGTTGCCGGAGGCGCACCTGGCGCTGGCCGGCGTCGCGGCGGCCGGCGGTAACAACGACCGCGCCGCCAGCGAGGCCGAGCAGGCCTTCGAGCTGCGCCCCGACAGCGAGCGCATGGCGATCCTGACGGGCCAGTACCTGCAGCAGAGCGCGCGCGGCAACCAGGGCGCCGAGCAATTGCTCGCGGGTTTCCTGACCCGCCAGCCCGGCGCGGTCGAAGCGCGCTTCGCCTACGCCCGCGTGCTGGCCGCGCAGAACAAGACCGAGGAGGCCAGCCGCCAGATGAGCCTGGCCCTGCGGCAGGAGCCCGCCAATCCGGCGATCCTGCTGTCGATGGCGCAACTGTCGTACCAGCTCAAGCAGTCGCGCGCCGCCGAAGGCTACCTGGACCGCTACCTGGCGCTGCCGCCCGACGTACAGCGCGACAACACGGCGGCCTGGCTGTTCCACGCGCAGATCGCAGAGGACGAGCAACGGCTGGACGATGCCCAACGCTGGCTGGCCATGGTGACGCGCGGCGAGCAGTTCCTGCCCGCGCTGTCGCGCCGGGCGCAACTGATGGCCCGCCAGGGCAAGATCGACGAGGCGCGCGCGCTGTTGCGGTCGACGAACGTCACGACCAACCGCGAGCGCAACCAGTTGACCAGCGCCGAAGCGCAGGTGCTGCGCCAGGCGGGCCAGTACCAGGCGGCGTTCGACGTGCTGGACCAGGCGCTGCAGCGCCAGCCCGACAACCCGGACCTGCTGTACGACCAGGCGATGGCCGCCGAGAAGATCGACCGCATCGACGTGCTCGAAGCCAGCCTGCGCAAACTGATCACGCTGCGGCCGAACCAGGCGCACGCGTACAACGCGCTCGGCTATACGTTCGCCGACCGCAACATCCGGCTGAACGAGGCGCAGGAGTTGATCGACAAGGCGCTGGCGCTGGCGCCCGACGATCCGCACATCATCGACAGCCTCGGCTGGCTGTACTACCGGCAGGGCAAGCTGGACCGTGCGCTCGAAGTGCTCCGGCAGGCGTACACGCTCAAGCCCGAACCGGACATCGCCGCGCATCTGGGCGAAGTGCTGTGGAAGTCGGGCAAGACGGCCGAGGCGCGAGAAATGTGGGCGACGGCCAAGAAGGCCGACCCGACCAACGAAACCCTCACGGAAACGCTGGCGCGGCTCAACGTCTCGCTCGAGTACCCGTTGTACACGCCAACACAGAGCCCACGCGAAGCGCTGGGGCTCGCGCCGACCGCCTCCCCGCGCCGACCGATGCCGCGGCTCGGTTCGCTGATCGCCTCGCCGCTGCCGGCCGTCCTGCTATCGGCCGCTTTGCTGGCCGGTTGTTCATCGCTGCTCGATCCGCGCGACGAAGGCGGCGCGCCCGACCACCACTGGCGCGGCCGTTTCTCGCTCGTCGTCGAGCCGTCCGTGCAGTTCGCCGACGGACAGCGCCATACCGGCAGCTTCGAACTGTCGCAGGGCGCGCGGTTCACCGAGCTGGAACTGCTCTCGCCGTTGGGCAACACGATCGCCTCGGCGCGCGAGACGCCCGGCGGCGCCACGCTGCGGACGGCCGACGGCCGGCGCTACGACGCGGACGACGCCGATGCGCTGACCGAGCAGATCTTCGGCTGGCGCATCCCGGTCCGCAAGCTGCCGGACTGGCTC
>JAKPAM010000113.1 GCA_029779435.1 Pseudomonadota bacterium
TCAGCCACGCCCGCTCGACCCGCCAGGACGATGCCGCTCGTCGTTGCAAATGCTCGCCATATCACGCGATATGGCTGTGCTTTGCGCCTCGATCGGCCCCGCCCTGGCGTGCCTCTCGGGCGCGTCCGATTCGTTCACAGGTTCTGAGTGCGGCGGAATCGGGTGGAGCGGGGCGTTGCGGGCCGTGAACGGGCGTGTAAAGGCATCATATTCCTTTAGACTTCCGGCATGACTGACAGCACTCTCGCGACCGGCTCGGCCGGCGCCAACCTGCGCGAATTCGAACGCGCGGGCAAGGTTCTCGTCGGCGGCGTCAATTCCGCCGTGCGGGCATTCCGCGCGGTCGGCGGCACGCCGCGTTTCATCGCCAGCGCCCAGGGCGCTTACCTGGTCGATGTCGAGGGGCGCCGCTACATCGACTATCTCGGTTCGTGGGGGCCGATGATCGTCGGCCAGTCGCATCCGTACGTGCTGGACAAGGTTCGTGAAGCCGTCGGCCGGGGCCTGTCGTATGGCGCGCCGAACGTGATGGAGACCGAACTGGCCGAGCGCCTGTGCGCGTTGTTCCCGCAGGTCGAACGCGTGCGCTTCGTCAGTTCGGGGACCGAAGCGACGATGTCGGCGCTGCGGCTGGCGCGCGGCTTCACCGGGCGCGACCGGATCCTCAAGTTCGAGGGCTGCTACCACGGCACGGCCGACAGCCTGCTGGTGAAGGCCGGCTCGGGTGCGCTGGCGTTCGGCACGCCGAGTTCGGCCGGTGTCCCGGCCGATCTGGTCAAGCACACGCTGGTCGCGCAATTCAACGACCTGGCCAGCGTGCGCGCGCATTTCGACGGGGCGGGCGACCAGATCGCCTGCGTCATCGTCGAGCCGATGGCCGGCAACATGAATTTGATCCCGCCGGTGCCGGGCTTTCTCGAAGGCCTGCGCGAGCTGTGCACGCGGCACGGGGCGCTGCTGATCTTCGACGAGGTGATGACGGGCTTTCGCGTTGCGCACGGCGGGGCGCAGGAAATCAGCGGCGTCGTTCCCGACCTGTCGGCGTTCGGCAAGGTCATCGGCGGCGGCATGCCGGTCGGCGCGATCGCCGGGCCGGCATCGATCATGGACATGATGGCGCCGCTCGGGCCCGTCTACCAGGCCGGTACGCTGTCGGGCAACCCGATCGCGATGGCGGCCGGGCTGGCGACGCTCGATCTGATCGCCGAGCCGGGTTTCTACGACAAGTTGGGTGCCGGCTGCGCGCGGCTGATCGCCGGGCTCGAGCAGGCCGCGGCGGCGGCGGGCGTGCCGTTCAGCGCGCGCCACGTCGGCGGCCTGGCGGGCATGTACATGCTGGCATCGCCGCCGGATTCGTATGCGCAGGTGATGCGCCAGGACGTCGAGCGCTTCAAGCGCTTCTACCATCTGATGCTCGACGGCGGCATCTATCTGCCGCCGTCGCCGGTCGAAGCGTTCTTCTTCTCGTCGGCGATCAGCGATGCCGACATCGATGAGACGATCGCGGTCGCGCGCCGCGCGTTCCAGACGCTGATGGCCTGAGAACCTTCCTCCCGACACCGAGTGCACGACATGAGTGGATTGTGGAGCGCCGACGTTCATCGCCTTACCCCTTATGTACCCGGGGAGCAGCCGAAGATCGACGGTCTTATCAAGCTGAACACCAACGAGAGCCCTTATGGCCCGTCGCCGCGCGCGCTGGCGGCGATCCGTGCGGCGGCCGACGACTCGCTGCGCCTGTATCCGGACCCCGAGTCCACGGCGCTGCGGCAGGCGGTCGTCGCGCATCTGGCGCAACAGGGACTGGGCATCGAGCACGTGTTCGTCGGCAACGGGTCGGACGAGGTGCTGGCGATCGCGTTCCAGGCGCTGATGCGCCACCCGCGCCCGGTGCTGCTGCCCGACATCAGCTACAGCTTCTATCCGGTCTACTGCCAGCTCTACGACATCGCGTCGACGATCGTGCCGCTGGACGATGCGTTCCAGATCCGCGTCGACGACTACCAGCAGCCGAACGGCGGCATCGTCATCGCCAATCCCAACGCGCCGACCGGCTGTGCGCTGCCGCTGGAGGCGATCGAGGCGCTGGCGCGCAGGCATCCCGATTCGGTGGTGCTGATCGACGAGGCGTACGTCGATTTCGGTGCGGCGTCGGCGGTGTCGTTGGTGGAGCGCCATCCGAACCTGCTGGTCGTGCGCACGCTGTCCAAGTCCAGCGCGCTGGCCGGCCTGCGGGTCGGGTTCGCGATCGGCGACGCTGCGCTGATCGAGGGCATGAACCGAGTCAAGAACAGCTTCAATTCGTATCCGATCGATCGGCTCGCATCGGCTGGGGCCGTCGCATCGTTGCTCGACCGCGAGCATTTCGAGGCCAACTGCCGGGCCGTGATCGCCAGCCGCGAGCATCTGGCCGGCGAGCTGGCCGCATTCGGCTTCGACGTACTGCCATCGGCCGCCAACTTCGTTTTCATCCGCCATCCGGGGCATGACGCCGCCGCGCTGGCGGCCGCGCTGCGCGAGCGGCGGATCCTGGTGCGCCACTTCCGGCAGTCCCGCATCAGCCAGTTCCTGCGGGTCACGATCGGTTCCGACGCGCAGAACGCCGCGCTGACGGCGGCGTTGCGCGAGATCCTGTCGATCGTTGCGTGAACAGGCGCTAGACGCGGCGCAGGCGCGATCGACGTGCCGATCCACCCTCCGCCCGCCGCCTCGCGGCCCGCGTTCAGGCTCGGCCTGATGCTGGTGCTTTGCGCGGTGCTGCTGGCGTTCCTGTGGTTCGATCCGTTCGGTCCGCAGCGGCTCGCATGGTGGCACGTCAATCACGGCCGCGTCGTCGCCTGGCGGCTCGGTCACCCGGTGATGGCCGGGCTGGCCTACGTCGGTGCGTCCGCGATCGCGATCGGATTGCTGCTGCCGGTGGCCGCGGCCATGATGGTGCTGGCCGGCATCGTGTTCGGCCTCGGCTGGGGGGTCCCGCTGGCGTCGTTCGGGTTCGCGATCGGTTCGCTGCTCGCGTTCCTGCTGGCGCGCGGCGTGCTGCGCGATGCGGTGCGTGCGCACCTCGGTTCGCGGCTCGAGCCGATCGAGCGGAACCTGCGGGCCGACGGCACCTGGTATCTGTTGACGCTGCGCCTGGTGCCGGTCGTGCCCGCCTTCCTCATCAACGTGGCGATGGGGTTGTCGCCGATCCGCGCGTGGCCGTTCTACTGGGCGTCGCAACTCGGCGCACTGCCCAGCGTGCTCGTCTACGTCAACGCGGGCGCCCAGTTGTCGCGCGTGCAGCAGCTCGAGGACGTGATGACGCCCGGCGTCCTGTTGTCGCTCAGCGGGCTGGCGGCGCTGCCGTGGCTGACCCGGATGCTGGTTCGCTGGCTGCCGCGCCGCCGGGCTGTCGCGCGCACTCGTTGAAGATCCGCACTCGGCATCCGGCGCAGATGCCCGGATCCAGTTGCGGCACGATCGTCGCGAGCGCCTGCTGCTTGGTCTCGAAGATATGGTGCGGCAGCTTGCCGGCGCGAAAGCCGGTCCGATCCCAGGTTTCGAGCACCTGACGGCGGGGGCGGTGGAAGAAGATGTCGCCGCCGACCGCGCGCCGTGCCGCCAGTTCCTTCTCCCACATCTCGGCGGCGGCCACGTCGATGAAGTTCATGCTCTTGGTCATCGCCAGCAGGTAGATCTGGCCGCTGTCGGTCCGGTAGCGGCGCAGTTGCTCGGCCACGTAGTGGACGGCGCCGAAATAGATCGCGCCCTCGACGCGAAGCAACTGCAGTTGCGGACACTCGGGCCGCGGCGCGTCGAACTCGTCCAGCGGCGTGAAACGGCGCATCGGGTCGTCCGGATTCGGCACCAGCGGCCGCAGCGCCGGGCGCGAGGTCTGGTACAGGTAGGCGAGCAGGCTCATCATCGTGCCGAGCAGGATCGCGATCTCCAGCCGCATCACCAGCGTGGCCGTCAGCGTGCCCATCGCGATGCCGAAGTCCAGCCGGCTGATCGACGCCAACCGGCGCAGGCGCTGGATGTCGAGCAGCCCCCAGGCGACCAGTACCAGCACGGCGGCGATCGATGCGAGCGGGATCTGGCCGAGCAGCGGCGCGCTGATCCACACCAGCACCAGCAGCAGGATCGACGAGAAGACCGATGCCAGCGGCGTGCGCGCACCCGCCTCGAAGTTCAGCATCGACCGGTTCATCGAACCGC
>JAKPAM010000117.1 GCA_029779435.1 Pseudomonadota bacterium
CCAGCGCCTGCATGCCGATCGCGCCCGGCCGCAGCAGCACCGGGCGCTCGCGCGACAGATCGACGATAGTCGACTCCAGCCCGACGACCGCTTCGCCGCCATCGAGCACCATCACCCGGCCGGCGGCGATGGCGTCGGCCAGGTCCTCGCGCACGTGCTGCGCGCTGGTCGGGCTGATCCGTCCGAAACGGTTGGCGGACGGCGCGGCCACGCCCCGCCCGCCCAGTCGTGCGAAAGCGGACAGCAGCGCCTGCGCCAACGGATGCGACGGACAGCGCAGGCCGATGGTCGCCTGACCGCCGCACGCCCACGCCGGTGCCTGTTCACGGCGCGACACGATCATCGTCAACGGACCGGGCCAGAATCGCGCGGCAAGCCGTTCGGCGCGCGGCGACAGATCCGCCCACCAGCGTGCGCCGGCCACGTCGGCGACGTGCACGATCAACGGATGATCGGCCGGTCGCCCCTTCGTCGCGTAGATGGCCGCGACTGCGTCGCGCTGCGCGGCATCGGCGCCCAGGCCGTAGACGGTCTCGGTCGCGAACGCGACCAGCCCGCCATCGGCCAGCCGGCGCGCCGCGCGCCCGACGTCGGCAGTACCGGGCATGGGCATCCGATCCTCTTCGTCGCCTGGCGTCGCGCCGCCGGCGTGCATCATGCCGGCCGCGGCGTATCGCCCGGCCGATCGACGATCCCGAGCCGGCGCTCGATGCGCGCGGCCACGTCGACCACGTCGCCGAGCGCGGGTCCGACCACCGTCACGTGGCCCATCTTGCGCCCGGGCCGCGCCTCGCGCTTGCCGTACAGATGCAGGCACGCCTGCGGATGCGCGAGCACCCCGGCCCAATCGGGCTCGCCAGCCGCCCAGCAATCACCGAGCAGGTTCAGCATCACCGCGGGCTCGCTCTGCCGGACCGATCCCAGGGGCAAGCCCGCCATTACCCGGGCCTGCTGCGCGAACTGGCTGCTGACGCAAGCGTCGATCGTATAGTGGCCGGAGTTGTGCGGGCGCGGCGCCATCTCGTTGGCCAGCAGCCGGCCGTCGTCGAGCACGAAGAACTCGACGCACAGCACGCCGACGTAGTCGAGCGCCGCCGCGATGCGCGCGGCCGCGTCGAGCGCCCGCCCGGCCAGCGCCGGCGGGATCCGCGCGGGCACCGTCGTCACCGCCAGGATGCCGTCGCGATGCACGTTCTCGGCGACCGGATACGCGGCGACCGCGCCATCGAATCCCCGCGCGAGCACGACCGACACTTCCATCGCCAGCGGCACGCGCTGCTCGAGCACGCAGGGCTGCGCCCCCATCCGCGCGAAGGCCGCCCGCGCCTCGGCCCGGTCGGCGACCCGCGCCTGACCCTTGCCGTCATAACCGAGCCGCACCAGCTTCAGGATCGCCGGGAACAGCGCGTCCGGCACCTTGTCGGCATCGTCGAGATCGGCCGCCGAAGCGATCTCGGCATAAGGTGCGACGTCGACGCCGGCGGCACGGATGAACCGCTTCTCGAGCCGCCGGTCCTGCGCGACCGCGACCGCGCTGGCCGACGGCGACACGACGACCGACGCGGCCAGCCTCGCCAGCGACGCCGCCGGCACGTTCTCGAACTCGGTCGTCACGCTGACGCAGCGCGCGGCCAGCCGATCGAGCGCATCGGCGTCGTCATAAGCGGCGCGCAGATGCGCGTCGGCGGTCGCCGCGGCCGGGCTGTCCTCGGCCGGATCGAGCACGCAGACGCGATAGCCGAGCGATTGCGCGGCCATGCAGAACATCCGCCCCAACTGGCCGCCGCCGAGCAGGCCCAGCCAGTCGCCGGGAGCGAAACCGCCCGCCGGCGGACGCCGCCGCGGCGGCTCGCGCAATTGGGAAGCCAGCGCTGCGAGCAGCGCCGACGGCGACGCGTCATCGAATCGGGAATCGGCCATCGAGTCCTCAGTCCACCGGCAACTTCATCGCGCGCGCCGCGTCGGTCTGGCGACGCCGGAACTCGCGCAGCCGATCCGCCAGCCGCGCATCGCCGAGCGCCAGTTGCGCGATCACGTGCAACGCGGCATTGGCCGCCCCGGCCTCGCCGATCGCGTACGTCGCCACCGGGATGCCCTTCGGCATCTGCACGATCGACAGCAGCGAATCCTCGCCGCGCAGATAGCGCGACGGCACCGGCACGCCGTGCACCGGCACGATCGTCTTCGCGGCCAGCATCCCGGGCAGGTGGGCCGCACCGCCGGCACCGGCGATGATCGCGCGCAGCCCGCGCGTCTCGGCCTGCTCGGCATAAGCGAACAGCTCGTCGGGCATCCGATGCGCGGACACGACGCGCGCCTCGTGCGGCACGTCGAATTCGCGCAGCATCGCGACCGCGTGCTGCATCACGTCCCAATCGCTGGCGCTGCCCATGACGACGCCGACCAGCGGATCGGGCCGGGGGTTGTCGTTGCGCACGGTCATCGGGCGCCTCCGTCGTCGAGCGTCTGCCCCGTCAGCCGGCGCAGCGCCTCGCGGTACTTGTCGGCGGTGCGCGCGATGACGTCGGCCGGCAGCGGCGGCGCCGGCGGCGTCTTGTTCCAACCGTCGACGGTCTCGAGGTAGTCGCGGACGAACTGCTTGTCGAACGACGGCGGCGAGATCCCGACCCGGTACGAGTCGGCCGGCCAGAAGCGCGACGAATCGGCGGTCAGCACCTCGTCCATCAGGTGCAGGCGCCCTGCGTCATCCAGGCCGAACTCGAACTTGGTATCGGCGATCAGGATGCCGCGGCCGGCCGCGTACTCGGACGCGCGCTGGTACAGCCGCAGGCTCACGTCGCGGATCTGCTCGGCCAGCGGCGCACCGATCCGCGCGGCCATCGTGTCGAACGTGATGTTCTCGTCATGGTGGCCGATCTCGGCCTTGGCCGCCGGCGTGAAGATCGGCGCGGCGAGCTTCTCGGCCATCCGCAGCCCGGCCGGCAGCGGCACGCCGCAGACCGCGCCGCTCGCCTCGTAGTCCTTCCAGCCGGAGCCGATCAGGTAGCCGCGCACGACCGCCTCGACCAGGATCGGACGCAGCCGCTTGACGACCATCGAACGATCGGCGACCTGCGCGACCTCGTCGGGCGCGACGACCGATTCGGGCGCCACGCCCGTCAGGTGGTTGGGCACGATGTCGGCGAGCCGGTCGAACCAGAACAGCGCCATCCGGTTCAGCACGCGCCCCTTGTCGGGGATCGGCTCGTTCAGGATCACGTCAAAGGCCGACAGGCGATCGGACGTGACGATCAGCAGGCGGTCGTCGCCGACCGCATAGTTCTCGCGGACCTTGCCGCGGCCGAGCAAGGGCAGCGAGCGAATGTCCGATCGATACAGAGGCGGGTGTGAGGTCACGGGAGGCATCCGGTGGTCGAGGCCGCTATTTTGCCCGATTGGCCGTCTTGCCGAATCCGGCCGCGCGCCGTCCAGCCCCGGTTAGCCCGGAACCCCGGCCGGCGCACAAGCGGATCGCCCCGGCGCCCAGGGCGAACGGTGACCTTAGTCGAGCTGGATCCCCGCCCGTTCGATGATCGGCTTCCAGCGCTGGAACTCGGCCTGCATGAACGATGCGAACTCGCTAGGCGTGGAACCGACGACATCCATGTACTGGCCGCGCAGCTTGTCGACCAGCGCCGGGTCCTTCAATGCGGCGACCATCGCTCGATGGATGCGCTCGACCAGCGGTGCCGGCAGGCGCGCCGGACCGACGATGCCGATCCACGCCGTCGCCTCGACCTCGGGGATACCGATCTCCTTGAACGTCGGCACGTCGGGCAGGTCCGGCGAACGCTGCGCGGACGTGACGGCCACCGGGACCAGCTTGCCGGCGCGGATCTGTCCCATCACGGCCGCCGGCGCCAGCGACGCCATCTGCGTGTCGCCGGACAGCATCGACGTGACGGCGGCAGGCGACCCGTTGTACGGGATGTGCACCGCGTACGTCCGCGTGCGCGCCTTGATCAGCTCCATCGACAGGTGCGACACGGTGCCGCCGCCGACCGACGCGTAGTTGTAGCGGCCGGGGTTGCGCCGCAACAGGTCGAACAAGCCGCCCGCATCGCGCACGCCCAACGAGGGCGACACGACGACGACGTTCGGCTGGGTGGCCGCCAGCGTGATCGGCGTCAGGTCGGTGAACGGGTCATAGCCGAGCTTCGGGTACAACAGCACGTTGTTGACCAGCGGACCGGTGATCGATACGCCGAGCGTATAGCCGTCGGGCGCGGCCCGCGCAACGGCGAGCGTCCCGATGTTGCCGCCGGCGCCGGGCCGGTTCTCGACGACGAACGGCTGGCCCTGCGCGGCGGTCAGCCGTTCGGCGAGCAGGCGCGCCAGAATGTCGGGCGTCGATCCGGGAGCGAACGGCGTGACCAGCTTGACCGGCCTCGCCGGCCAATCGGCGCCCGTGGCGCCGCTACTCGACGCTTGCGCCCAGGCGGCGGGCATCGCCGCCAGACCGGCGCCGACCGACAACAGCTCCCCCACGCCGCGCAGCGCGGCGGCCAGCGCCCGGCGGCGCGGCAGCGCGGGCCCGGCGCCGCCGCGTAACGAAGCCCCACCGGCCGCAACCCCGCGCAGCGAAACGGCCTCTGCCATGGTCGCCGACGATGCGAGTGGATCCCGCATTCAGGTGATCGATGCGCGGTAGATGCCTTCGATCGCCTTGTCCAGCGCGCTGTTGAACTGCTCGTCGGTCTGCTGGGCGGTCAGGCCCTCGGTCAGCGCGCGGCTGAAGCTGGCGATGACGCCGGGGTTGGCCGCCAGGCGCACGTTGGCATCGTCGCGGCTGTAGCCGCCAGACAGCGCGACGACACGCGCGACGCGCGGATGCTTGACCAGTTCGGTGAACGCGGCGTCGACGGTCGGCAGCGTCAGCTTCAGCATGACCTGGACGTCCGACGGCAGTTTGTCGAGCCGGCTCAGGAAGCCCGCCTTCATCATCGCTTCGGCCTGCTGCTTGTCCGGCGCCTTGATCGACACCTCGGGCTCGAGGATCGGCATCAGGCCGGCGGCCAGGATCTGCATGCCGTACTCGAACTGCTGGTCCAGCACGGCGTCGATGCCCTTGGCGTTCGCCTCGTCGATGACCGACCGCATCTTGGTCCCGAAGATGCCCTTGGCGGCCGCGCGCCCGAGCAGATCGACCAGGCCGGTGATCGGCTTCATCATCTGCACGCCGTCGGCCGCCGGCGCCAGGCCCTTGTCGACCTTCAGGAACGGCACGACCTGCTTGCGCTTCCACAGGTAGTCGGCCGCGTCCATGCCGTCGAACTGGCGGTCCATCGTCATCTCGAACAGGATCGCGCCGATCACCCGGTTGCCGTCGAAAGCCGGGCTGGAGACGATCCGCGTACGCATCGCGTGCACCAGATCGAACATCTGGGCGTCGCCGCTATAGGCGCTTTCCTCGATGCCGTACAGCTTGAGGGCCTTGGGCGTGCTGCCTCCGCTCTGGTCGAGCGCGGCGATGAAGCCCTTGCCGTGGGCGACCTTGTTCAACTGCTCTTTGTTCATCGGTATATCCTGAAGGGCTGAAAAAGAAGGGGTGAGAATCCGAGTCGGTGCGAATTATCGCGCGGCCGCACGGCGGGGGGCGTGACATAGCGCCGCTCGCCACCGGGGCAAACCCGTGGATTTTCGCACCGAAACCCCGTGCGTCGTCGGGTGACCGTCAGACTTGCTCGCCCACTCTGACGATCTTCAACGTATTCGTGCCGCCCGACTTGCCGATCGGCTCGCCGAACGTCAGCACGATCAGGTCGCCTTGGGTCACGACGCCCGCCTCCAGCAGCGTCGTTTCGGCGACCGCGAGCAGCTTGTCCCGCTCGGTGGTCTCGTGATACTCGGTGCTCAGCGGCGTCACGTCGCGGAACAGGGCCACGCGGCGCCGGCTGCCCTCCTCCGGCGTCAGCGCGTAGATCGGCACGCCGCAGTTCAGCCGGGACATCCACAGCGCCGTCGAGCCCGACTGCGTCAGCGCCACGATCGCCTTGACGTTCAGGTGATGCGCGGCGAACAACGCGCTCATCGCGATCGACTGGTCGATCCGCGTGAACGTGCGGTTCAGGAACTCGGTGTCGAGCGAGACCGGCTGCGACTTCTCGGCCTCGATGCAGATCCGCGACATCGACTCGACGGTCTCGACCGGATACGCGCCGGTCGCGGTCTCGGCCGACAACATCACCGCGTCGGTGCCGTCGAGCACCGCGTTGGCCACGTCCGAGACCTCGGCGCGCGTGGGCACCGGCGCCAGGATCATCGACTCCATCATCTGCGTGGCGGTGATCGCGACCCGGTTCAGCTCGCGCGCCATCCGGATCATGCGCTTCTGCAGCGCCGGCACCGCCGCGTCGCCGACCTCGACCGCCAGGTCGCCGCGCGCGACCATGATGCCGTCGGAGGCCTTCAGGATCTCCTCGAGGTTGCCGATGGCCTCGTAGCGCTCGATCTTGGCGATCATCAGCACCTTGCCGCCCGCCGCCCGCGCCAGTTCGCGCGCCATGTACATGTCGGCCGCGTTCTTCGGGAACGACACGGCGATGAAGTCGACCTTCATCGCCACCGCGGACCGGATGTCGTCCATGTCCTTGGACGTCAGCGCGGGCGCCGACAGGCCGCCGCCCTGGCGGTTGATGCCCTTGCGGTTCGACAGCACGCCACCGACCAGCACCTGGCAGACGATCGTCGTGCGCGTCACCGCAACGACCTTCATCGTCATCCGGCCATCGTTGAGCAGCAGTATGTCGCCCGGCCGCACGTCGTTGACCAGCTCGCGATAGTCGAGGCCGACGCGCGACGCATCGCCCAGCTCGCAATCGACGTCGAACGTGAACCGGTCGCCGGAAGCCAGCGTGACCTGCCCGTCGGCGAACCGGCCGATGCGGATCTTCGGACCCTGCAGGTCCGCCAGCACGCCGACGTCCACCGCGAGCCGCGTCGCGACCTCGCGCACCCGGGCGAGCACGGCCGCGTGCTCGTCGGCCGTGCCATGCGAGAAGTTCAAGCGGACGACGTTGACGCCGGCCCGCAGGATCCTTTCGAGAACCTCCAGCGAGGATGACGCGGGACCGAGCGTCGCGACGATCTTGGTGGCACGGTTCATCGGTACGACTTTCCTTATGCCGGCTGGGGGAGGCGCGGATCGGTTCGCCCGACTCGGCGCGCCCGCTAACTGACGGGCAGGCCGATCCGCATTTCCCTGTGTGGATGAATGATCCGGCATTGTGCCCCACCACCGCCGTTCGCCCCTCACCGTCGCGGTCCACGGAGCGCCATCGTGCCGTGCGCGCAACGCCTGATCAACCTCCTGCGAAGGTCTTGCGCAGTTCGTACTTGAGAATCTTGCCGGTCGCGTTGCGCGGCAGCGCGTCGACCACCTCCAGGCGGCGCGGCAGCTTGTAGCGCGCCAGATCGGACTCGGCGAACGCGCGCAATTCCTCGATGTCGAGCTTCGCATCGGGCTTGAGCGCGACGATCGCCGCGACGGTTTCGCCCCACTTGGGGTCCGGCAGGCCGATGACGGCGACCTCGGTCACCGCCGGATGCCGGAACAGCACGCTCTCGACCTCGGCCGGATAGACGTTCTCCCCACCGCTGATGATCATGTCCTTGACGCGATCGCAGATGTACAGACAGCCATCCTCGTCCTCGTACGCGACGTCCCCGGTGTGGAACCACCCGTCGGCGTCGATCGCCGCCGCCGTCGCTTCCGGCATGTTCCAGTAGCCGGCCGTCACGTTCGGCCCGCGCACCAGCACTTCGCCGCGCTCGCCCGGCTGCGTGATCGTCTTGCCTTGGCCATCGATCAGGCGCACCTCGGTGAACAGCGGCGTGGTGCCGGACGAACCGATCTTGCTCGTCGCGTATTGGGGATCGAGGAACGTCACCATCGGCGCCGTCTCGGTCAGCCCGTATCCCTGCTGCACGTCGATGCCCCGCTGCGCGTAGGTCTCGAGCAGAGGCAGCGGGCACGGCGCGCCGCCGCACACGAGCATCCGCACGCTCGACAGGTCGGACGTCGCGAAGTCCGGATGCTGGGCCATGAACTGGAACATCGCCGGCACGCCGAACATCGTCGTGATCCGGAACTCGGCCATCGCCCGCAGCGCCTCGCCCGGGTCGAACGAGCGATGTAGCACCACCGTGCCGCCCTTCTGCCACGTGATCAGCGTCGTCACGTTCAGCCCGCCGATGTGGAACAGCGGCGCGACGACCAGCGTCACATCGCTTTGCAGGATGTCGAAGTTGAAGATCGCGTTGACGTTGTTCCACCACAGGTTCGAATGCGTCAGCATCGCGCCTTTGGGCCGCCCCGTCGTGCCGGACGTGTACATCAGGATCGCCGGATCGTCGGGGTCGACGGTCACGCCCTCGGCGATCGGCTCGGCGGCCTCCTCGACCGATCGCCAGCCGTCGACCGCATCCCCGACCGTCATGAACTCGCGCACGGTCGCCAGCTCGCCGCGCACGCTGTCGATCACCGGCCGGTGCGCGGCATCGGCGATCAGCACCTGGGCGCCGCAGTCGTTGACGATCAACGACAGCTCGGGCCCGGTCAGCCGGAAGTTCAGCGGCACGAAGGCCGCGCCCAGCCGTGCGGTGGCAAACAGCCCGATCAGGAACGTCGGCTGGTTCAACCCGAGGAAAGCGACCCGCGTGCCGCGCTCGACGCCGCGCGCGCGCAGCAGCCCGGCCAACTGGTCGATGTCCCGCATCAGTTCGGCGTATGTCCAGGTACGGCCTTCGAAGATCAGCGCCTTGCGCGTCGCGGCGCGGCGCGCACGCTGCGCGATCCAGTTGCCCAGGCCAATGTCCGGCGTCATATCGTGTCTCCCTTCTGTATTCCGGTCGTCAGGTCACCGGGAATGCTAGGAACCCAACCCGGTGCCGTCAACGATGATTACCCGGATCCGGCGGAGCGGGACACCGCGGCGGTCTGCTTAGCCGAACGGATTGCGGATGGTCAGACCGTCCAAGACCTGACCGTTCTGCATGTCTTCGCTGAACAGGATCGTGCAATCGGCCAGCGTCGCCGCAGCGATGATCAATGCGTCCCAATGGGAGAAACCATATCGCTCACCGAGCCGCATGGCACGATCCACGGTAGCGGCATCGAGCGGGATGACTTCGCAGTGCCGCATCAACGCGCGTGCGTTTTCATGCGCCGCCGCGCGCGTCAGACCGAGCTTGCGGGTGCAGACGTTTATGAACTCGTTGGCGACCTGGGTGCTGATGGTCGGGCGGTTGACCAGCAGCGCTTCGGCGCGGGCCGCTTTGACCGGATCCTCCCCCAGCAGATAGACCGCGACATTGGTGTCGATGAAGCAGCGATCAGTCACGTTCGTGAAGCTCGTCGCGGTTGATGCGCATGCCCGTTTTCCATGCCCCCCGATGACGGCGGAATACGCTGAAATCGGGTTCGGCCAGCGGCTGTTCCGATTTCAGGCGCGCAATGGCCCGGCCGCGCCGTGTGATGACGATTTCTTCACCGGCCTCGACTGCATCGAGCAAAGCACTCAGTTGGGCTTTGGCCTCGGCGAGACTGACTGTTCGCATCATGGTTCCAACTGGTCATCTGATCTGGTCATCATAGCACCTCAGCGATTAAAAAGCCCTCGGACTCGGCAAAGGCGTCGAACTCGAACACGCCGACTGGGCCGCTCCAGACGGTGCCGGGCAGCGCTTCACGCCCCCGCCACCTCCTGCCAGCGCCGCAAGCCCAGCCAGTCGTGCAGGACGGCCGCGTCGCCCGGAGCAATGATCAACGCACGAGTGCCGACCGTACGCGCGGGCTCACCGGCGAGAGCGGCGATGTACGCGATCCGGTTGGTGTTCAGAATGGTCAGCATCTGTTTGTGCTCGCAAAACTCGAAACGTTTATCTGCACCTCGATGACGGCGGAGTGCACTGAAATCAGGGCTTGGCGGGGAGAGACAATGGCTACCCCCATAAGCCCCACAACCGATACATCCAGAACCCAGGCACCGATGCCACGCTGCGACGCAGGGTTGCGGGTGGAAAGCCGGTGATCCGGCGCGTCTCGCGGATCAGATGGGACTGATCGGCGTAGCCTGCCGCAGCGGCGACGTCCGGCCAGTCGATCCGCCCCTGACGCGCTTCGGACGCCAGGGCCTGAAAGAAGGCGTGCTCGGTTCGGCCGATCGCGTACACCTCCCGATGCGGCAGCCCCAGCCACTGCTTGAAGCGCCGCTCGATCTGCCGGGCGCTGCGGCCCGTTCCGCTGAGCGCCGCGATCACTGCAAGGCGCTCGCACCATTCCAGCACCCGCGTGGCGGCCGGCGTCGAGCGTGGACGTAGATCGAGCCAACGGGGTGCGACGAACGTTTCGATAGCGTTCATCCTGTGTCTGTCGTCGGGAGCCTCCAACACGCGCCCCAGGAATCCATGCCAGTCGCCAGGCAACACCTCGAAGGCATCCGCCCGTCGATCGACCCAGGCGGCGGCATCGATCCCCGTCAGCGCGCGCATCGCATCGGGCTGGAAGCCCAGCATCAACCCATGGAACGGCGGCTTGCACCACGTCGCCACCGGCCCGCGTTGCGGCCCGTTGAACGTGACCCTGGGTAATGGCGCGCGCGGCTGGGACGAAGCCTGTTCACCGCCCTCACCGCACCACTCGCCCTGGCCCACGAACCACCATGACACCGTGCAATACGGCGACGCCGGATAGTGGTTGAAGCAGTTGGCATCGTCATCGCGCAACGGGTCGTCGCAACGGCGAGCCATCGCCGCCGGCACGCAGCCGACCAGGCTGGCCGAAGGCAGCCACAGGCGACCTTCGTTGGCGGTTTCGGCATCGCTGGTAGCACGCATCGAACGAGTCTATCAGCGCGACCCAAGGGGTCCCCGGAGATGTCGGAGATGTTCAATACAGCCTGGCCCTCGCCACGGCAGGATGCGGGCCATGCCAACCTCACCCGTCTCCGCCTCGACCCTCGTTCCGATCGCCGATCGTCTCTGGCAGGCCCGCCATGCGTTCATCGTCAACGGCCTGCCGGTCCACACCCGGATGACGGTGGCTCGACTCGCCAACGGCGACCTCTGGGTGCATTCACCGATCCCGCCTGATGCGACGCTGGTCGCCGAGTTGCAAGCGCTCGGCCCCGTCACCACGGTCGTCGCACCGAACCGTGCGCATCATCTGTTCGCCAAGGATTTCGTCGCGCGATTCCCGTCGGCGCGCCTCTATCTGGCGCCCGGGCTGGCGCGCAAGCGGCCGGACCTCGATGGGCAGCCCCTGCCACCCGAACCGGGCCACTGGATGCCGGAACTCGAATACCACCTGTTCGGCGGCATGCCGCTGGTCAACGAGACCGTGTGGTTCCACCGGCCCAGCCATACGCTGATCCTGACCGATCTGTGCCAGTGGTGGACCGGTGACGACCTGCCGTGGAAGCCCCGGCTCTGGGCGAGCCTGACCGGGGTTCGGCGCCAGCTTGGCGTTGCACGGCATTTGCGTCTGATGGTCCGCGATCGGGCCGCGGCCGCGGCCAGCGCGCGTCGGCTGCTGGCATGGCCGATCCGGCGTGTCTGCGTCGCCCATGTCACTCGTCGGCGTAATCAGGCCAGTGGGTTTTCGGCATATTCAGGCCGGCTTGGTCGGGCAGGATTTCGGCGTAATCCGGCCAGGCCGTTTTCGGCATAAACAGGCCACCTGGTTTTCGGCGTAATCCGGCCACGACGCGCAGCAGCGGGCATCTCGAACACTCAGTCGCATCGGTACCCTCACCGGTCTTTCAGAC
>JAKPAM010000147.1 GCA_029779435.1 Pseudomonadota bacterium
CCGATGAGATGCCCTCCATCGTAGCCCGTACCCCCTTCACGGCCCGCGCGAATCTGTGCACTGGTGTTCCGGTCGAGCCTGTCCAGGCTGAGCCGCCCCTCCACCGACTCCACACGCCCGAGCGCATCGGTCCGATAGACATGCCCGTTGTCGAGAACGTACATCGCATTCGGCCGGGGAGAACGGAGATCCGCAGTCCAGTTGCCGCGACTACCGGGTGTCGCCCGGATCAGATCGCGTCCTTCCGAGCGCGCGATGTTTGTCAGATCCGCAATGTGATCTGCCAGGAAACTCCTGAGCCCGCCCCGAGCGAGACGCAGGGCATCATCACCGTAGCCACCGGTTATGATCCCGAGCAGAGCTATAGCCCGGCTGGCATCGTCCCCACTCAATGGAGATGTGCCGAAGATGAACTCGTAAATCGAGAACGTTAACCCAATGCCAGGCACCAGCCCGAGGACGGTCTCGGCCGTGCGGACTCGTTCCTCCGGGGAAAGGATGGCCTGAATCGCGCTCTCGATTTCTTGAAACCTCTCGTCCAGCCATTCCCGCAAGGCTGAACGCTCCGCTGGCCACTCCGGGTCCGGCGGGGAATTCACCAACGAATCGAGTTCTGCGCGCAGTTCTTCAGTAAGCGGGTAGTCACCATTCCCAGGCCTTGGGTTGGCGCTACCGTATTGCGGCGGACCTTGAACAGGGTTCAAATCGCTATCGAGAACCGGATACGAGACTCCTGAACCGGGCGCGCCGCCGACCGTCAGCTCAACGTTATACGTGGAGCCATCCTCGCTAACCCGGATTCCAAGCGAAACCGGGGCGGATTGATTTTCCGTAAGCGCCGTTCGAACCCCTGGGTGATTGAAGGCTGCTTCCACGAATTGCTGGACGCTCAGTCCCTGGGCCTCGACCTGAACAGCGGCCTGGGGGGTGACGGTCGCCACCATGTGCCCGGCAGCATTGCGAACCGAATAGCCGCCATCCTCGTTACGACTGATGGCCAGGACGTCAGGGGTATTTTCACTGCCTGATCCTCCCGATCCCGGTGATCCGTATGCCGGCGGCTCCCAAGGCACCCGAACGAACGTCGTGCCGGGAGGCCATTGGATCCGTCCTTCTATGACTTCGACCGGCTGCAAGGTGGGTTGACCGGTCTCGGGATCGACTGGGCCGGACGGCCACACCGGAACCAGTTCCGTAGGGGGAGCCATAGGAGGTTCGATAGGGGGCTCTACCGGTATCGGAGCCTCTTGTCCCTGGTCCCAATCCACAGGCACTTCGACAAGCACCCACGGCGACTGATAGCTGTCGTCGTCAATCAACTCCCACTCGCCGCCCCACGGCATCTCCACCCAGCGAAGGGTGTTGGTGGTCAAGACCATGTCCCGGTCAGTCGCAGATTCATCGGGGCCAAGCGAATCCGATCCCGTTCCGCCCCTCCCCAACTCAGCGCCGGACTGAACGTCGGCAAACGAGGCCAATCGCTTGGCGGGCGCGCCCGTCGCGCCGACCGGTGCTTCAGCGGCTTGCTCCGACTCACCGAACACGCTTACCCGGTCACCGCCCACGACCACGACCTGATGCGGCGGGTAGTACGCCGAGGCGCGATCATCGCTGGTGTGTTGTTCGTTCTGCAGCGTTGCCGCGGACGCCTCCAGCGCGTCGTAGTGCTCGCCGGCGTTGACTTCGCCGTACCAGACTTGGGCCGGCATCGTTGCAACCGTCTCCGGTTGGCCCCCGGCTCGACCCCGCGAAGCCGGGAGCTGTCGGCGCGAGCGGCTCGCGCTGGCATCCCCCGTGTACAGATCCGGCGCTTCGCCGTACAGGGCATCTATCGACGGGCCCACTCGTCCTACTGTACTCATGGCTTCCCCCTGGCCGCGTTTCGTGCTTGCGCACGCCGGCCCATCTCGGTTCTTCTTCTTGGTTTTTGTTCGCGCCCTTCGCGCTAAGCGAACACGGTGTGAGCGAGCGGATCTCCAGAATCCGCGTCGATCCCACAAAACGTGCGCCTGAACTTATCCGAATGGAAACCGAGGGGGATTTTCAACATGTCACGGGGAAAACATGTGAAACCCTTGATGAGCCATCTGTCGATGCTTGGACCGCATCGTGCGCGGCGCGGTAAAGCGCTGGCGAGCGCGCTGGCGGCAGGCGCCGCAGCGCGTCGTGTGGCTGAGCGGTGCGTCTCGTTCGCAGGCTCTTAGATATTCGCCTGGATCAGGAACGGCCCAGGCTTGGCGATCGCCGCCCGCATCAGCTTGACCAGTTCGTCGGCCGAATCGGTCTGCGCGGCGTCGACGCCCATTCCCTTCGCCAACCCCACCCAGTCGAGTTCCGGCGATGCGATCGTCAGCATCCGCTCGGCCTGCTCGCCGGCCTTGTCGACGCCGACGCCCTTGAGCTCGCCCTTCAGGATCTGGTAGCCGCGGTTGGCGAACACGATGGTCAGCACGTTCAGCTTCTCGCGGGCCTGCGTCCACAGCGCCTGCAGCGTGTACATGCCGCTGCCATCGCCCTCGAGCGAGATCACCTTGCGGTCCGGGCACGCGATCGCCGCACCGGTCGCCATCGGCAAACCATCGCCGATCGCGCCGCCGGTCAGTTGCAGGTAATCATGCGGCGCCGAACCGCCGGTGAAGTTGAACAGCGCGCGCCCGGACGTCACCGCCTCGTCGACGAGGATCGCCTGCTCGGGCAGCAACGCGCCCACCGCCTGCAGCACCGCATCGGCGGTCAGCCGGCCCGTGGGCAGCGCCGGCTTGGTCTCCGTCGACAGGCGCGGCGCCACCTTGGTCGCGCCGACCCGCTCGGCCAGCATCGACAGCGTCGCCGGCAGGTCCTCGGCCGGGCCTGCGAGACGGATCACCTCGCAATCGGGCGGCAGCACCGAACTAGGCTTGCCCGGATACGCGAAGAACGACACCGGCGCCTTGGCACCGATGAGGATCAACCGCTTGATGCCCTGCAGCTTCGCCAGCGCCTGATCGACCGGATACGGCACGCGCTCGACCGACACGCGGCCCACGCCGCGCTCGGTACGGGCGTTCGACTGCTGGGCCAGCAGCCGCGCGCCGGTCTTCTCGGCGATGCGGCTGGCAGTCGCCAGCGCCTCGGCGCGCAGCGCGCGGCCCGACAGCATGATCGCGCACTGTCCGGGCGCGGCGTCGGCCAGCGCCTTGGCCGCCTGGTCGAGCACCGCCGCGACCGGCAGGCCCAGCGCCGGCGTCGCGAACCCGGTGCCGACTTCCGGCCCCGGCTCCCAGGCGGTGTCGGCCGGCAGGATCAGCGTCGCGATCCGGCCGGACGACGAGTTCGCATAGTTGACCGCGTCGACCGCGTCGCGCGCGATGTCGGCACTGCACTGGCTGGTGCGTACCCAGTGCGACATCGGCCGCGCCAGCGCCTCGATGTCGCTGTGCAACGGCGCGTCGGCCCACTTATGCCAGGTCGCATGCTCGCCGACGATGTTGACCATCGGCGAACCGCCCCGCTTGGCGTTGTGGATGTTGGCCAGGCCGTTGGCCAGGCCCGGCCCGAGGTGCAGCAGCGTCGCGGCCGGCCGATCGGCCATCCGGGCATAGCCGTCGGCGGCGCCGGTGACGACGCCCTCGAACAGGCCGAGCACGCAGCGCATGCCGGGCACCGTGTCCAGCGCCGCGACGAACTGCATCTCGGACGTGCCGGGATTCGCGAAACACACGTCGACCTTGCCGGCCAGCAGGGTCTTGACCAGCACCTCGGCGCCGTTGGGATGGGAACTCATCGTCGATGTCTCCTGTGTGGAATCGTTATCGGGAAATCAGCGCCCGCGAACGGTGTCCGCGGATCGGCGGCCAGAAATCGACAGCCAAAATCGACAGCCGAAAGGCTCGTCCTTATTTCCTGCCTTCGGCCGCCAGTTCGGCTTCGCGCAGTTGGCGCGCGGTGATCCGCGCCTGCTCCGCTTCGTCGCGCAGCCGTTCGAGTTCGTCGGCCGACAACAGCTCGGGGTTCGAGTAGTCGCGCTTCCAGCTCGCGTCGGCCGACCAGCGCAGCGGCGACTGGACCGTCGTGCGGGCCGCCGGCGCCGATTCGAGCACGCGTAGCGCCAACTCGATCGTCTGCGCCTGCGACGCCGGGTCGTGCGGCCGCCCCGCCGCGTTGCCGAGCGGAAAATCGCTGAACAACAACCGGGCCACGCCGCAGTGCTCGACGATGTCGCGCGCGCAGCCCATGATCACCGTCGATATCCCGTTCGCTTCGAGATGGCGCGAAACCAGCGACAGCGTCTGGTGACAGACCGGGCAGTTGGCCACGAGCACCACCGCATCGAGCCCATCGCGCCGGCAGCGCGCCAGCAGGTCCGGCGCGTCGATGGTCAGCGTATGGACCTGGCTGCGGTTGGTCGGCGCGCCGTAGAAGAACGGCCCGAGCTCGCCGATGCGCCCTTCGGCCGCCAGCCGGCACAGCGCCGGCAGCGGAAACCACGAGCCGCTGTCTTCCATCGACGTGTGCTTGCGGTCGATCGCCACGTGCGAGATCCGCAGGTCGTGGTCGATCGAGGTATCGCCCTCGTAGACCGTGTAGAACTTGGCGGCCGCGTTGTACGGCGCGCCCGGACCCTGTGGTCCCTTGTCCGGCTGGAACGGCGCGGCCGTCGTGATCAGGCCGACGCGCGCGCGCGCCAGCGGCTTGGCCAGCGGCGTGAACGGCACGTCGGCGTAGTGGGCCCAGCGATACGGATTGTCGTACTTGAGCGCCAGGTACCAGTCGCGCGTGCGCTGCATGTAGCGCACGGGCACGTCATCGTCGGCAGCGGGGGTCTGGAACGGAGCGAGCGTAGCGACGCCCGGCGTGGCGACGCCCGACGCATCGGCGCCCGGCGCGTTGGACGGAGAACGATCGGCCGGGGCGGCAGAGGAACAAGACATGGGTGGGATTTCCGATGCAACGAAATACCAGCTCTTTTTATCATCTTTTGCCTGCCCGGGCCGGCAAGCCCCCGCCGGCCCGCCCACGCCGGGTCGGACGTTTCAGCCAATGGACCCGTGTCCGCCAAGCGCCGTCCCGGCGCGCTTCCGGGTCGTGCCGGATCACCGCGCGCGGCCGGCCTTCCAGGCCTCGAGCAGCGTCTCGTACGCAACGGTCTCGCCTTTGGGCTTTTCGTTGGCCAGCTTCTTCCAAGGCGCGTGTTCATCGCTGAGCCACTTGGCCGGATCGCTCTTCGCGTTCAGCTTGGGCGTGCAGTGCTTCATGCCCGCGCGCTGCAACCGCGCCATCACGTCATCCATCTCGTTGGCCAGCGTGTCCATCGCCTGCTGCGGCGTCTTCTCGCCGGTGACCGCCACCGCGACGTTCTTCCACCACAACTGCGCGAGCTTCGGATAGTCGGGCACGTTGTTGCCGGTCGGCGTCCAGGCGACGCGGGCCGGGCTGCGGTAGAACTCGATCAGCCCGCCGTAGCGCGCAGCGTTCTGCGTGAAGTAGTCGCTGCGCACGTCGCTGTCGCGGATGAAGGTCAGCCCGACGATCGACTTCTTCAGCGATACCGTCTTCGCCGTCACGAATTGCGCGTACAGCCAGGCGCCGGCCTTGCGGTTGGCATCACCGCCGTTGAAGAACGTCCACGACCCGACGTCCTGGTAGCCGTTCTGCATGCCGTCCTTCCAGTACGGGCCGTGCGGCGACGGCGCCATCCGCCAGCGCGGCGTGCCGTCGGCGTTGACGACCGGCAAGCCGGGCTTGGTCATGTCGGCGGTGAACGCCGTGTACCAGAAGATCTGCTGCGCGATCTCGCCCTGCGCGGGCACCGGTCCGGATTCGCCGAACGTCATGCCGGTGGCGTTGGCCGGCGCGTATTTCTTCATCCAGTCGACGTACTTGGTCAGCGCGTAGACGGCCGCCGGCGAATTCGTCGCGCCGCCGCGCGCCACCGACGCGCCGACCGGCGTGCACTTGTCGTCGGCGACGCGGATGCCCCATTCATCGACCGGCATGCCGTTGGGAATGCCCTTGTCGGCCGAGCCCGCCATCGACAGCCACGCATCGGTAAAGCGCCACCCTAGCGACGGATCCTTCTTGCCGTAGTCCATATGCCCGTAGATCCGCTTGCCGTCGATCTCCTTCACGTCGTTGGTGAAGAACTCGGCGATGTCCTCGTAGGCGGACCAGTTGACCGGCACGCCCAGGTCATAGCCGTACTTGGCCTTGAACTTGTCCTGCAGGTCCTTGCGCGCGAACAGGTCGGCGCGGAACCAGTAGACGTTGGCGAACTGCTGGTCGGGCAACTGATACAGCTTGCCGTCGGGCGCGGTCGTGAACGACGTACCGATGAAATCCTTCAGGTCCAGGCCGGGGTTCGTGAAATCCTTACCCTCGCCCTGCATGTAGTCGGACAGCGGCATGACCGCGCCGTAGCGATAGTGCGTGCCGATCAGGTCCGAGTCCGAGATCCAGCCGTCATAGATCGACTTGCCCGACTGCATCGAGGTCTGCAGCTTCTCGACGACGTCGCCCTCCTGGATCAGGTCGTGCTTGACGACGATGCCGGTGATCTCCTCGAACGCCTTGGCCAGCGTCTTGGCTTCGTACTCGTGCGTGGTGATCGTCTCGGACACCACATGGACCTCCTTGACACCCTTGGCCTTGAGCTTGGCCGCCGCCGCGATGAACCATTTCATCTCGTCGAGCTGCTGCGGCTTGGACAACGTGGACGGCTGGAATTCCTTGTCGATCCACCGTTGCGCGGCCTGCTCGTCGGCGAACGCCTGGCCCGCCCCCGCGGCCAGCATTCCGATGATGGCCGTGGCGAGCACGGTCTTGTTCGTCTTCATGTCAATCCACCTCCTGGGTTCACCCTCGCTGTTCGACCCGGGGTCGACCGCCGCCGAGGGCAATCGGCGATCCAGATTTCCTTGTCAGCCGCGACGCATGATCCATCCAAGCACGAACATCGACGCGACGAAGCTGATCCATATGCTCGGCTCCTGTTCGAGCCCCAACCGCTCGGCCAGCCAGCCGCTGATGCCCACCCAGAACAGGTTCAGGTAAGCGGCGGCCAGCAGCCCGATGAACAAGCGATCGCCCCGCGTCGTGGGGATCGGCAGGAAGCCCTTGCGTGTCGTCGTCGGCGAGCGGATCTCCCAGATCGTCATGCCGACCAGCATCAGCGCCACGCACGAGAAGAACACCGCCACCGGCGTCGTCCATACCATCCAGCCGAACATGCCGTCTCCTCCTTACCCTCAGACCCGTCCCATCGCGAAGCCTTTGGCGATGTAGTGCCGCACGAACCAGATGACGACCGCGCCCGGCACGATCGTCAACGTGCCCGCCGCCGCCAGCACGCCCCAGTCCATCCCCGCCGCCGACACCGTCCGCGTCATCGTCGCGACGATCGGCTTGGCGTCCACCGACGTCAGCGTGCGCGCCAGCAGCAGTTCGACCCAGCTGAACATGAAACAGAAGAACGCGGTCACGCCGATGCCCGCCTTGATCAGCGGCAGGAAGATCGTCAGGAAGAAGCGCGGAAACGAATACCCGTCGATGTACGCGGTTTCGTCGATCTCGCGCGGCACGCCGGACATGAAGCCTTCCAAGATCCAGACCGCCAGCGGCACGTTGAACACCAGGTGCGCCAGCGCCACCGCCAGGTGCGTGTCCATCAGCCCCAGCGTCGTGTAGAGCTGGAAGAACGGCAGCAGGAACACCGCGGGCGGCGTCATCCGGTTCGTCAGCAGCCAGAAGAACACGTGCCGGTCGCCCAGGAACCGGTAGCGCGAGAACGCGTATGCGGCCGGCAGCGCGACGGCGACCGAGATCGCCATGTTGATCAGCACGTAGATCAGCGAGTTGATGTAGCCGGAGTACCACGACGAGTCGGTGAAGATCGTCCGGTAGTTGTCGAACGTCAGGTGGTTGGGCCAGAACGAGAAGACCGAGACGATCTCCTCGTTCGTCTTCAACGACATGTTGACCATCCAGTAGATCGGCAGTATCGCGAAGACGAGGTAAGCGACCAGGAACACGGTGCGCCGGGCCGACAACCGATCGTGCGCGGGGGTGGCGTCGGCCATGTCAGCCGCCTCCTTCGTCGACGGCATCCGAGGTGCCGACGCGCTGCATCCAGTTGTACAGGACGAAGCACAGCAGCAGGATGACCAGGAAATAGATCAGCGAGAACGCGGCCGCCGGCCCGAGGTCGAACTGCCCGACCGCCTTCTGCGTCAGGTACTGCGACAGGAAGGTCGTCGCGTTGCCGGGGCCGCCGCCGGTCAGCACGAACGGCTCCGTATAGATCATGAAGCTGTCCATGAACCGCAGCAGCACGGCGATCATCAGCACGCCGCGCAGCTTGGGCAACTGCACGTAGCGGAAGATCGCCAGCTTGCTCGCGCCGTCGATGCGCGCGGCCTGGTAGAACGCGTCGGGGATCGCGCGCAGCCCCGCGTAGCACAGCAGCGCGACCAGCGGCGTCCAGTGCCAGACGTCCATCACCAGCACGGTCAGCCACGCATCGGTCGACGAGCCGGTGTAGTTGTAATCGATGCCCAGCGCCGACAGCGCGGCGCCCAGCAGGCCGATGTCGGTGCGGCCGTATATCTGCCAGATCGTGCCGACGACGTTCCACGGGATCAGCAGCGACAATGCGACGACGACGAGCACCGCCGATGCCTTCCAGCCGCTGGCCGGCATCGACAGCGCGAGCAGGATGCCCAACGGGATCTCCACGGCCAGCACCGCCAGCGAGAACAGCACCTGCCGCACGAACGCGTCGTGCAGCTCGCCGTCGCGCATCACGCTGGCGAACCATTCGGTGCCGACGAACACGCGGCTTTCGGGCCCCAGGATGTCCTGCACCGAGTAGTTGACGACCGTCATCAGCGGCAGGATCGCCGAGAACGCGACGCACACGACCACCGGCAGCACCAGCAGCCACGCCTTCTGGTTGACCGGCTTCATCGCAGCAGCTCCTCGTCGGCGTAGTAGCAGGTGTGCGCGTTGACGACGCCCAGGTACGGCGACTCGCCGATCGCCACGTCGAGCGGCAGCCTCGCGCGCACCAGCGTGTCGCCGATCGCCGCCGTCAGCATCCGGCTGACGCCCAGGTGCTGCACGCGCACGCGGCGCGCGCGCACGGCCCCCGGCGTCCCCGGTTCGACGAGGGCCAGGTATTCGGGCCGGATCCCGAGCTTCAGCGCGGGCGCGGCGGCCAGCCGCTCGATCGGCACCGTGGCCGGCGCCGGCACCACCGGCTCGCCGCCGACCGTCAGCGTCGGCGGCCCCTGCGCATCGTCGACGACGCGGGCGGGCCGGAAGTTCATGCCCGGCGCTCCGATGAAGTGCCCGACGAACGTGTGCTCGGGCCGCTCGAACAATTGCTCGGCCGTACCCGCCTGCACGACCCGCCCCTGCGACATCACGACGACCTTGTCGGCGAAGGTCAGGGCCTCGACCTGGTCGTGCGTGACGTAGACCAGCGTCAGCTTCAGTTCGCGATGGATCTGCTTGAGCTTGCGCCGCAACGACCACTTCAGGTGCGGATCGATGACCGTCAGCGGCTCGTCGAACAGGATCGCGGCGACGTCGCTGCGCACCAGGCCGCGTCCGAGCGAGATCTTCTGCTTGGCGTCGGCCGTCAACCCGCTGGCGCGGCGCGGCAGCTCGCGCGTCAGCTCGAGGATCTCGGCCACCTCGCCGACCCGCCGGCGGACCGCGTCGGCCGGCACGCCGCGATTGCGCAGCGGAAACGCGAGGTTGTCGTACACCGTCATCGTGTCGTAGATGACCGGGAACTGGAACACCTGCGCGATGTTGCGCTGCTGCGGCGACAACGCGGTCACGTCGCGACCATCGAACAGCACGCGGCCCTGCGACGGCCGCACGAGCCCGGAGATGATGTTCAGCAGCGTCGTCTTGCCGCAGCCCGACGGCCCCAGCAACGCATAAGCGCCGCCGTCCTCCCAGACCAGGTCGAACGGCTGCAATGCATAGTCGGCGGGCTCGCGCGGAGCGGATTGGTACGAATGCGCGAGCTGCGACAATTCGATCCGCGCCATGTCAGCCTCCCGCCTCCGGTGCCTCGATCAGGCGCCCGTCGGCGCCGAACACGTGCAGCGCGTACGACGGCACGTGCAGCGCGATCGGCTGCCC
The DNA here is from genome assembly GCA_029779435.1 of Pseudomonadota bacterium. GTDB lineage: Bacteria > Pseudomonadota > Gammaproteobacteria > Burkholderiales > Burkholderiaceae_E > JAKPAM01. Next base: position 10,132 of record JAKPAM010000147.1, read on the forward strand.
GATCTCGAAGCGCCGCACGCCGGTGAACTGCGCGACGATCTCGCCCAGCTCGGTGCGCGCGTACAGGAACGTGTCGGACCCCGACATCTCGGCCAGATCCACGACGGCCGGCAGCGCGACGCTGCCGGGCCGCGCAACGACGTCCAGGTGGCTCGCGCGGATGCCGACCGTCACGTCACCGGCTACGTGCACCGGTGCGTCGAACGCGATCGTCGGCGAGACGCGGATCGTGCCGCCTTCGGCGTGCCCGGGGACGAGGTTCATCGGCGGATCGCTGAACGCGCGCGCCACGTCGATCGACGCGGGCCGCAGGAACACGTCGACGGTCGGCCCGTATTGCAGCAGCCGTCCTTCGCTGAGCACGGCCGTATGGCCGCCCATCAGTAGCGCCTCGCCGGGCTCGGTCGTCGCATAGACGATCGTCGCGCCGCCGTCGGCGAACAGCAGGCCGAGTTCCTCGCGCAATTCCTCGCGCAGCTTGTAGTCGAGATTGACCAGGGGTTCGTCGAGCAGGATCAGCGGCGCGCCCTTGGCCAGCGCGCGCGCCAGCGCCACGCGCTGCTGCTGGCCGCCCGACAGTTGCGCCGGCAGGCGGTCGAGCAGGTGATCGATGTGCAGCCGGGCGGCCAACGCACGCACGCGCTGCGCGACGTCCGCGGCCTTGGCCAGCCGCAGCGGCGAGGCGATGTTGTCGAACACCGTCATCGACGGATAGTTGATGAACTGCTGGTACACCATCGCGACGCCGCGTTCGCGCACCGGCACGCCGGTGACGTCGCGGCCGTCGGCGACGAGACGGCCCTGCGTCGGCGCGTCCAGCCCCGCCATGATCCGCATCAGGCTGGTCTTGCCGGCCAGCGTGGCGCCCAGCAGCACGGTGACGGCCGCCGGCGCCAACACCAGGCTCATCGGATGCAGATGCACGTGGCCTCCGACGGTCTGGCCGATCTCGTCCAGTTCAAGCCGCATCGCGCCCGCCTCCCGTCGCATCCGCCGTCGCACCGGCCGTGCGGCGCGCCATCCAGGCAGCCACCCGGTCGCGCTGCGCCGCGTCCAGGTGCAGGCCGAGCTTGGTCCGGCGCCACAGCACGTCGTCACCGGTGCGCGCCCATTCGCGCGATACCAGATGCTCGAGCTCGGCCTCGTACAGGCCCGGCGCCACGGCTTCGCCGACGCCGGCGAGGTCGTGCGCGCGCCCCAATGCGGCATCGATCTGCGTGCCATAAGCGCGAGCCATCCGCCGCACCATCGGCTCGGGCAGCCACGCGTATTGCGCGAGCACTTCACGCTCGAATGCCGAGAACGCCTCGTCCGGCCGGCGGGCCGCGGCCGCGCCGAGCCGCGCGGCCAGGTCGCCGCCCGTCAGCGGCGCGCGATACGTCCACGCGGGCGCGCGGCAATCGAGCGCCGGCGCCAGCGTGCCGAGCGCATCCTCGGCCAGCTTGCGATACGTCGTCAGCTTGCCGCCCCAGACCGTCAGCAGCGCCGCCCCTTTCGTATCGAACTCCAGCGCGTAGTCGCGCGTGACCGCCGACGGATCGCCCGACTCGTCATCGAGCAGCGGCCGCACGCCGGAAAAGCGCCAGACGACGTCCTGCGGCCCGATGACCCGCCGGAAGTAGCGGTTGCTCAACTTGCACAGGTATTGGATCTCGGCATCGTCGATGCGCACCGCGCCCGGGTCGCCGTGTACCTCGACGTCGGTGGTGCCGATCAGCGTGAAATCCTGTTCATAAGGAATGGCGAACACGATCCGCTGGTCGGTGTTCTGGAAGATGTACGCCATCGGATGGTCGAACAGCCGCGGCACGACGATGTGGCTGCCCTTGATCAGGCGCAGGCCGCGACGGCCGACCTGCCCGGCCTGCTGCTGCAGGAAGCTGGCGGCCCATGGGCCGGCGGCGTTGACCAGCGCCCGGGCGCGCAGTTCGCGCCGCTGGCCGTCGGGGCCGCGCAGCGTGGCCTGCCAGTGCGTCGCGCCGCGCCGCGCGTGTTCGCAGAACGTGCCGGTCAGCACCGTCGCCCCGCGATCGGCCGCATCGCGCGCGTTGAGCACGACCAGCCGCGCGTCGTCGACCCAGCCATCCGAATACACGAACCCTTGCTCGAAGCGCGGCTGCAGCGGCTCGCCGGCCGGGTGCCGGTCCAGCCGGATCGCGGTCGATCCCGGCAGCACCTCGCGGCGGGACAGGTGGTCGTACAGGAACAGCCCGATCCGGATCATCCAGCCCGGTCGCATCGACGGGTCGCGCGGCATCACGAAGCGCAGCGGGCGGATGATGTGCGGCGCGTTGCGCAACAGCACCTCGCGCTCGGCCAGCGCCTTGCGCACCAGCGAGAACTCGTAGTGCTCGAGATAGCGCAGGCCGCCGTGGATCAGCTTGGTGGCGGCCGACGACGTATGGCTGGCCAGGTCGTCCTTCTCGCACAGCACGACGCGCAGTCCGCGCCCCGCAGCGTCACGCGCGATACCCGCGCCATTGACACCGCCGCCGACGACCAGCAGGTCGCAGTCGTCACAGTCGTCACGAAAGGCAGCGGAAGGATCGGGAAGGTGTGGCACGTCGGAACCGTTACGTCATGGTGGAAATCGCGACCCGCTGGAGGGCATCGGCGAGACGGATGAGCGGACCGGCGAACGCGTCGGGATCAGCCCCGATTTCGAGCATTTAAGAACAAAAACGAACACAAAGCAATGCTGCAATGCAGGATATTTTTCCTTATGGTTCCTTTTTGTTCGTTTGCCGGGTGTTCGATTACACTAGCGCATGAGGGAACCAGACGAGGACCAGGCCGGGCCATGACGATCCACCCGAGACAGAAGCGACTGCTCGACGAGGTGCGCCGCCACGGCACCGCGCTGGTCGACGATCTGGCGCGCCAGCTCGGCGTCACCCCGCAGACGATCCGCCGCGACATCGGGCAGCTCGTCGAGGCGGGCCTGCTCAACCGGTTCCACGGCGGCGCGGCGCTGCCGCAGTCGACGACCGAGAACATCGCGTATCTGCAGCGCGTATCGATCAACGCGCGCGGCAAGCAGGCGATCGCCCGCGCGCTGGCCGCGCAGATCCCCAACGGCAGCTCGCTGTTCATCAACATCGGCACGACGACCGAGGAAGTCGCCCGCGCGCTGCTGCATCACCGCGAACTGCGCGTCGTCACCAACAACCTGAACGTGGCCGCGATCCTGGCCGACAACACGCACTGCGAGGTCATCGTGGCCGGCGGCGTCGTGCGCTCGCGCGATCGCGGCATCGTCGGCGAGTCGGCCGTCGACTTCATCCGGCAGTTCAAGGTCGACATCGGGTTGATCGGCATCTCCAGCATCGAGCTCGACGGCTCGCTGCGCGACTTCGACGTCCGCGAGGTCAAGGTGGCCCAGGCGATCATCGCGCACTCGCGATCGGTGTGGCTGGCCGCGGACCAGAGCAAGTTCGGGCGACAGGCGATGGTGCAACTGGCGACGCTGTCGCAGATCGACGTGCTGTTCACCGACGCCGAGCCTCCGGCCGCGCTCGCGCGGATGCTGCACGAGTCCGGCGGACGCTACGTGGTGGCGCACTAAGGTCCGTTCGCCTCCAGGCCGACGCAGGCCCGGACGCCCGGCAGTGATCCGTGGCGAACGAACACGAACATACGGCAACGAATGGGAGACACACACATGCCGCTGCTTCTGGCACTGGACCAAGGCACATCGAGTTCACGCAGCATCGTGTTCGACGAGAATGGCCGGATCGTCGCGATGGCGCAGCGCGAGTTCCGCCAGATCTATCCGTCGCCGGGCTGGGTCGAACACGACCCGCGCGAATTGTGGGAAAGCCAGCGTGCCACGGTCGATCAGGTCCTGTCCGCCGAGGGCGTCGACGCCGCGGCGATCGCCAGCGTCGGCATCACCAACCAGCGCGAGACGACGCTGCTGTGGAACCGGCACACCGGCGAGCCGCTGTGCAACGCGATCGTCTGGCAGGATCGCCGCGCCGAACCCACGTGCGAGGCATTGCGCCAGCAGGGGCTCGGGCCGCTGTTCCAGCAGCGCACGGGACTGATCCTCGACGCTTATTTCTCGGGCACGAAGATCAAGTGGATGCTGGACCACGTGCCGGGCGCCCGCCGCATGGCCGAGCGCGGCGACCTGGCGTTCGGCACCGTCGACAGCTGGCTGGTCTGGCAGATGACCGGGGGCCGCCTGCACGTGACCGACGTCAGCAACGCGTCGCGCACGCTGATCTATGACATCCACAACGGACGCTGGGATCCCGAGCTGATGCGATGTCTCGACATCCCCGAGACGCTGTGCCTGCCGACCGTCCATCCGTCGAGCCACGCCTATGGCGATACGGATCCGTCGCTGTTCGGCCGCGCGCTGCCGATCGGCGGCATCGCCGGCGACCAGCAGGCGGCGCTGTTCGGCCAGGCCTGCTTCGAGGCCGGCATGGCCAAGAACACGTACGGCACCGGCTGCTTCATGCTGATGCACACCGGCGAACGTTGCCAGACCTCGGCCAACGGACTCGTCTCGACGGCCGCGGCGCAGATCGACGAACACCGCCGCTACGCGCTCGAGGGCAGCGTGTTCATCGGCGGCGCGGTCGTGCAGTGGCTGCGCGACGGGCTCGGCGCGATCCAGAGATCGTCGGACATCGAGGCGCTGGCCGAAAGCGTGCCGGATTCGGGCGGCGTCGTGATGGTGCCGGCGTTCACCGGCCTGGGCGCGCCTTATTGGCGGCCCAAGGCCAAGGGCGCGGTGTTCGGCCTGACGCGCGGGACCGGCATCGGCCACATCGCGCGGGCCGCGCTCGAATCGATCGCGTTCCAGAGCGCCGCGCTGCTCGACGCGATGCGCCGCGATGCGGTGACGCCGGTGACCGAACTGCGCGTCGACGGCGGCGCCTGCGCGAACAACCTGCTGATGCAGTTCCAGGCCGATCTGCTCGGCGTGCCGGTCGTGCGCCCGCAGGTCACCGAGACGACGGCGCTGGGCGCCGCGTATCTGGCGGGCCTGCAGTGCGGCGTCTTCGGGTCGCTGAAGCAGATCGCGTCGCACTGGCACGTCGATCGCACGTTCGTCCCGACGATGTCGCGCGACGAGGCGCAGACGCGGATGGCCGCCTGGGAGGAGGCCGTGCGCCGCACCAGCGGCGATGATTGATGCTTGACGAACCGGGCGGGAGCCTGCCGGCCTACCAGTCGATCGTCTGCGCGATCGCGTCCGCGCATTCGCGCATCAACGGCAGGAACTCGACCATCTGGTCCGGCCGCGTGCGCGTCACCGGCGCATGGACGGACAACGCGGCCACGACGCGCGAATCCTCGTCGCGCACCGGCACGGCGATGCAGCAGATGCCGGCCAGGTATTCCTCGTTCTCGGTCGCATAGCCGCGCGTGCGCACGTCGTCCAGTTCGCACAGCAGCTTGGCCGGATCGATCAGCGTATGCACGGTATGGCGCACCAGCGGCACCAGCCGGATCGCCCGCTCGCGGCTGCGCTTGGGCATCGCGCTAAGGAACAGCTTGCCGCTGGCGCTCGCATGCATCGGCACGCGCGAGCCCGCGCTAAGCATCGTGCGCAGCGGCCAGTCCGACTCGACGCGATCCAGGTAGAGCACCGAACTGACGTTGGGGATCGTCAGGTTGCACGACTCGCCGGTCTGCTCGACGAGCTCCTCGAGCAGCGCGCGGCGCGCCACCCGCGTCGGCGAACGCATCAGCACCTCGCCGGCCACCGCCGTCAGGTCGCTGGCGCACGTGTAGCGCTTGCTGCCGGGCTCGCGGCAGATCCAGCCGGCATGTTCGAGTGTGGAAAGGATCCGATAGACCGTGGGTTTGGGCAGACCGACCTGGCGGCAGATCTCGGCCAGTTGGGGCGGCGTATCGTGCCGCGCGATCATGTCGACGATCCGGATGGCCCGCAGGATCGCGGAGCCGGCAGGAATCGCTTCCGTGCCATGTTCACCGAGCGGGCACTCAATCTCTGTAGCTTCTAGCATCTGGTTGTCTCCTCTACCGGCCGGTCTGGATCCCTGTCGGGAATGCCGGCTCGATCCCATTCTTGCAGAAAATGGAACAGGCTGTCGCGTGTTCTTTGCGAATCCTCGGGTTTCGCCGGAGGAAATTCGGTCATGTCGAGCGGGTCGCGGAGCGCTTCCGAACGGTCGTTCGCGCTCCCGATGACCCGAATGCGGGATGCCGGGCAGGTTCCGCACCGGTCATGGCCGGTGAGGTCCGATACTCGTCCTATACTCGTGCCATGCAAGACCAACCTTCCCCCCCGCCCTCCTCGCTCGCCGGGACGGCGCGCCGCGTGGTCGCCGTGACGGGCGCGGCCCGCGGCATCGGCCTGGCCATCTGCCGCGAAATCGTCGATGACGGCCAGTACGTGATCGCGATCCTTCGCAATTCGGCGCGGGTATCCGAGGTACAGGCCGTACTGGGCGAGCATGGGCGGGCGGTCGTCTGCGACGTCGGCAGCGACCGCTCGGTCGTCGAGCTGTTCGCCAACATCCGCCGCCAGGAAGGCCGCCTCGACGTTCTGATCAACAACGCCGGCATCATCGAGCCGATCGGCCGAATCAGCGAGACCGATGCCGCGCAATGGGCGACGGCCATCGACGTCAACCTGGTCGGTGCCTACCGCTGCGTGCGCGCGGCGCTGCCGCTGCTGCTGGCCAACCCGCCGGATAGCGATGGCCAGCGCGGCCTGATCATCAACCTGTCCAGCGGCGCCGCGCACCGGCCGCAGGAAGGCTGGTCCGCCTATTGCGCGTCCAAGGCCGGCCTGGCGATGCTGGGCCGCGCGATCGATCTCGAGTACGGCAGCCTCGGCATCGCGGTGACCGGCTTCGCGCCGGGCGTCGTCGATACCGGCATGCAGGGGCAGATTCGCGCTTCCGGCATCAATCCGGTCTCGAAGCTGCCGCGCGAATCGCTGGTGCAGGCGACCGGTCCGGCCCGGATCGTCGCGGCGCTCGTCCGTCACTGTCCGGTCGCGTACCGCGGCCAGGAGATCGACGCGCGCGACACGGCGATAGCGGGCCTGGTGCGCGACTAGGGCCAAGCGGGGCCACCGAGGGCACATCCCCTCCTTTCCGGCGCGCGCGACGCCGCCGTTCGCTTGCGTCTGCATATCCGGCCGCCGCCCTATAATGGCGAGTTCGGCGGGCGCTCCGCGCGCCGGCCCATCGCGCCCTTCTTCCGCCCGATATCAGCACCCGTGGCTCTCTGACGTCCCCATGCAAGAAAAATACATCCCCCGCGAGGTCGAGGCCCAGGCCCGCCAGTACTGGAACGACATCGACGCTTATCGGGCGATCGAGAACGATCCGCGCTTCCCCAAGGGCAAGTTCTACGCCTGCTCGATGCTGCCTTATCCGAGCGGCAAGCTGCACATGGGGCACGTGCGCAACTACACGATCAACGACGTGCTGTACCGCTACCTGCGGATGAACGGCTACAACGTGCTGATGCCGATGGGGTGGGACGCGTTCGGCCTGCCCGCCGAGAACGCGGCGATGGCCAACAAGGTGGCGCCGGCCGAGTGGACGTATTCGAACATCGCGTACATGAAGCAGCAGATGGGCGCGATGGGGCTGGCGATCGACTGGCACCGTGAAGTCACCGCGTGCAAGCCCGATTACTACAAGTGGAACCAGTGGATGTTCCTGCAGATGCTCGACAAGGGCATCGCGTATCGCCACACCGGTGTCGTCAACTGGGATCCGGTCGACATGACGGTGCTGGCCAACGAGCAGGTCGTCGACGGACGCGGCTGGCGCACCGGGGCCCTCGTCGAGAAGCGCGAGATCCCGATGTATTACCTGGCGATCACGCGCTACGCCGACGAGCTGTTGACCGACCTCGAGCCGCTGGGCTGGCCCGAGCGCGTCAAGACGATGCAGCAGAACTGGATCGGCAAGTCGACCGGCGTGCGCTTCGCGTTCCCGCACGATCTGCGCGACGCCAACGGCCAGTTGATCGGCGATGGCCGGCTCTACGTGTTCACGACCCGCGCCGACACGATCATGGGCGTGACCTTCGTGGCCGTCGCCCCCGAACATCCGATCGCGCAGGCCGCGGCCGCCACCGATCCGGCGCTGGCGCGCTTCATCGACGAATGCAACGCCGGCGGCGTCGCCGAGGCCGACATCGCGGCGCGCGACAAGGAAGGCGTGCCCACCGGCCTGACCGTCACGCATCCGCTGACCGGCGAGCCGGTCGACGTCTGGGTCGGCAACTACGTGCTGATGAGCTACGGCGACGGGGCGGTCATGGGCGTGCCCGCGCACGACGAGCGCGACTTCGCGTTCGCGACGCGATACGGGCTGCCGATCCGCCAGGTGATCGCGCTGGCCGACGGCAGCGGCAGCTTCGACACGTCGCAGTGGCAGCCGTGGTACGAGCAGAAGCAGGACGTCGCGTGCGTGAACTCCGGCGCTTATGACGGCCTCGCCCACGAGCAGGCCGTCGACCGGGTCGCGGCCGACCTCGCGGCCAAGGGCCTGGGCGGCAAGAAGATCCAGTACCGGCTGCGCGACTGGGGCATCTCGCGCCAGCGCTACTGGGGCACGCCGATCCCGATCATCCACTGCGACGACTGCGGCGCGGTGCCGGTCCCTTATGAAGACCTGCCCGTCGTGCTGCCCGAGCACCTGGTCCCCGACGGCAGCGGCAATCCGCTGAACCGCGACGACGCGTTCCTGCGCTGCGCGTGCCCGCGCTGCGGCAAGCCCGCGCGCCGCGAGACCGACACGATGGACACGTTCATCGATTCGTCGTGGTACTACATGCGCTACTGCTCGCCCGACGCGGCGGACGCGATGGTCGACGAGCGCACCGATTACTGGATGCCGATGGACCAGTACATCGGCGGCATCGAGCACGCGGTGCTGCACCTGCTGTACGCGCGCTTCTGGACCAAGGTGATGCGCGACCTGAAGGGGGTGTCTCCCCGTCACGGCACCGACCGCGGCCTGGTCACGTTCGACGAGCCGTTCACCCGGCTGCTGACGCAGGGCATGGTGCTGTACGAATCGTTCTACCGCGAGGACGCGGCCGGTAAGCGCACCTGGTACAACCCGCTGGACGTCGCACTCGAACACGACGACAAGGGCCGGCCGGTGTCGGCGACACTCAAGGCCGACGGCCAGCCGGTGCAGCTCGGCGGCATCGAGAAGATGTCCAAGAGCAAGAACAACGTCGTCGATCCGCAGGGCCTGATCGACCAGTACGGCGCCGATACCGCGCGGCTGTTCACGATGTTCGCCGCCCATCCCGAGCAGTCGCTCGAGTGGTCCGGGTCCGGCGTCGAGGGCGCCCATCGCTTCCTGCGGCGCCTGTGGGCGTTCTGCCATGCGCAGCGCGATATGATCCGCGGCGCCGGGCCGCTCGATGTCGCGGCGCTCGGCGATGCCGAACGCGCATTGCGATACGACGTCCATGCAGTGCTCAAGCAGGCCAACTACGACTTCGAGCGGCTGCAGTACAACACCGTCGTCTCGGCCGGCATGAAACTGCTGAACGCGCTCGAATCGTTCACGGGCGGCGCGACGCCGCAGGGGGCGGCCGCGCTGGCCGACGGCGCGCGCATCCTCGTCAGCGTGCTCAGCCCGGTCGTGCCGCACGTCACGCACGCGCTGTGGAACGAACTCGGCTTGGCCGAACGCCACGGCCCGCTGCTCGATGCGGCCTGGCCGCAGGTCGACGAGACCGCGTTGGTGCGCAGCCAGATCGAACTCGTGCTGCAGATCAACGGCAAGGTGCGCGGCGCGATCCGGGTCGCCGCCGACGCCGACAAGGCCGTGATCGAAGCCGCGGCACTGGCCAGCGAGCCGTTCACCAGGCTGTCCGAAGGGCGGCCGGCCAGGAAGGTCGTCGTCGTGCCGGGCCGCCTCGTCAACGTGGTCGTCTGATGCGAGCGCCGGCGCGTTCCACGCACCCGCATCGGCGCGACGCACGACGCGACACGCGATGCGACACACGGCGCCGACTGGTCCGCGCCGCGGCCGGTGCCGGCGTGCTGGCGCTGGCGGCCGGCTGCGGCTTTCATCTGCGCGGATCGATCCAGATGCCGTTCCGCACGCTGTACCTGCCGGGCGGCAATACCTCGATGGCCGCCGAACTGCGGCGCGCGTTCGCGAACACCAACGTGCGGCTCGTCGACAAGCCGCAGGATGCCGAGGCACGCTTCGAGACGCTGCTCGACACCAAGGAAAAAGAGATCCTGGCGTTCTCGAGCACCGGCACGCCGCGCGAATACCAGTTGCGGCTGCGCTATCGCTTCCGGTTGATCGACGCGCAGCAGGACGAGTGGATCGAGCCGACCGAGATCGTGCTGCGCCGTAGCGTGACGACGTCCGACGCCCAACTGCTCGCCAAGCAGCAGGAGGACGTCATCCTGTTCCAGGAGATGCAGTCGGACCTGATCCAGCAGTTGCTGCGGCGCCTGGCCGCGGCCAGGCGCTGAACGCCCCGCCGATGCAAGTCCGTCCCGACGCTCTCGCCGCGCAACTCGCCAAGCGCGTGCCGCCGATCGTCTGGGTGCACGGCGACGAGCCGCTGCTATGCCAGGAGGCTTGCGACCTGACGCGCCGGCACCTGCGCGACGCCGGTTTCGATGAACGGCAGGTGTTCGATGTCGACCGCCATTTCAAGCCGTCGGCGCTGCAGGCCGAAGCGCAGGGCCTGTCGCTGTTCGCCAACCGCAAGCTGATCGAGCTGCGCTGCGCGACCAAGCCCGGCAAGGATCTCGGCCAGGTACTGTCCGACGTGGCCGCCGGCGCCGGCGACGACCTGCGGGTGCTGGTCCAGTCGCCGCGCCTGGACCGCCAGGCGACCGAAACCGCATGGTTCGCCGCGGTCGACGCGCAGGCGTTGGTCGTGCCGGTCTTTCCGGTCGAACGTGGGCGCCTGCCGCAATGGATCGCCGAACGCCTGGCGCGGCAAGGACAGCAGGCCGATGCCGCCACGCTGACGCTGATCGCCGACCGGGTCGAAGGCAACCTGCTGGCCGCGCACCAGGAGATCCAGAAGCTCGGCTTGCTGTGCCCCCCCGGGCCGCTCGACGCCCAGGCGGTGCGCGGCGCCGTGCTCAACGTCGCGCGCTACGATCCGGGCGACCTGGCCGCTGCGATGCTCGCCGGCGATTGCGAGCGCGCGTTGCGCTGCCTGGCCGGCCTGCGCGCCGAAGGCGAAGCCGAGCCGCTCGTGCTGTGGGCGCTCGCCGACGCCGTGCGCAACCTGCTGCGGCTGTCGATCGCCCAGCGCGACGGCCGGCAGGTCGCGCAGGTCATGCGCGAACTGCGGATCTATCCGCCGCGCGATCGGATGTACGAGCCCGCGCTGCGCGCCGGCCCGCCATCGGCCCGGATCGCCCCGCTCGAACGCGCGCTGACGCAGGCCGCCATCGCGGATAGAATCATCAAGGGCCTGGAGCGCGGCGACGCCTGGCAGACGATGGCCGGCATCGTCATCGGCGTCGCGCGAGGCCCGTTGCTCGCCGCGCCCGACCCGACCTCCGCCTGAGAACTTCCGACGCCCTTCGCGACGACCGCGACCGAAACGGCCGCCCTCGCCCTCTTGCACCGGCTCATCATGAACGATCCCCAGCTCGCTCCGACCGATATTGCCGCCTACATGGCCGACGTCGGGCAACGCGCCCGTCAAGCCAGCCGCGTCATCGCCAGCGCCGCCAGCGCGCTCAAGGACCGCGCGCTGATCGCCACGGCCGCCGCGATCCGGCGCGACCGCACGCGCCTGCAGGCAGCCAACGAGCAGGACCTGGCGGCCGCGCAGCAGCACGGACTCGACGCCGCGTTCGTCGACCGGCTGCGGCTGACCGATGCCGTCATCGAATCGATGGCCGCCGGCCTCGAACAGATCGTCGCGCTGCCCGACCCGATCGGCGAGATCACGGATCTGCGCTACCGGCCCACCGGCATCCAGGTCGGCCGCATGCGCGTGCCGCTCGGCGTCATCGGCATCATCTACGAGTCGCGGCCGAACGTGACGATCGACGCGGCGGGCCTGTGCATCAAGTCCGGCAACGCGACGATCCTGCGTGGCGGCTCCGAAGCGATCCACAGCAACCGCGCGCTGGCGCTGCTGATCCGCGAGGGCCTCGCCGCGGCCGGCCTGCCTCAGGATGCAGTGCAGGTCGTCGAGACCACCGACCGCCAGGCCGTCGGCGAACTGATCGGCTCGCCGCAGTACGTCGACGTCATCGTGCCGCGCGGCGGCAAGTCGCTGATCGAGCGGGTGTCGCGCGACGCGAAGGTACCGGTCATCAAGCACCTGGACGGCATCTGCCACGTGTTCATCGACGACACGGCCGACGTCGACATGGCGGTGCGGGTCGCCGACAACGCCAAGACGCAGCGCTATTCGCCGTGCAACACGATGGAGACGCTGCTGGTCGCACGCGGCATCGCGCCGCGGGTGTTGCCCCGGCTCGGACGCCTGTACGCGGACAAGCGGGTCGAGCTGCGCGCCGACCCCGCCAGCCGCGCGCTGTTCGAGCAGGCGGGCATCGCGTCGGTGCCGGCCACCGACGAGGATTGGGTCACCGAATACCTGGCGCCGATCCTGTCGATCAAGATCGTCGATTCGCTCGACGAGGCGATCGCGCACATCAATACGTTCGGTTCGCACCATACCGATTCGATCATCACCAACGACCACGCGCACGCGATGCGTTTCCTGCGCGAGGTCGATTCGGCGTCGGTGATGGTCAACGCCTCGACACGCTTCGCCGACGGCTTCGAGTTCGGACTCGGTGCCGAGATCGGCATCTCGACCGACAAGCTGCATGCGCGCGGCCCGGTCGGGCTCGACGGCCTGACCTCGCTGAAGTTCGTCGTGCTCGGCACCGGACAGATCCGGACCTGAGTGGCTGATACGACCACGATGATGCTCTGGATCAAGGCGCTGCATGTCTTCTTCGTCGTGTCCTGGTTCGCCGGGCTGTTCTACCTGCCGCGGATCTTCGTCAACCTGGCGATGCTGACGCCGGCCTCGCCGCCGGCCGAGCGGGAACGGCTGCTGCTGATGGCCGGCAAGCTGTACCGCTTCAGCGGGCCGTTGATGATCGGCACGTTCGTGTTCGGCCTGTGGCTATGGCTCGGCTACGGCATAAGCGGCGGCTGGATGCACGCCAAGCTCGTTCTGGTGCTGCTGCTGGCCGCTTATCACGGTTATTGCGGACGCCTGCTCAAGCAGTTTCGCGCCGGGACGTCGACGCGCTCGCACGTGTGGTTCCGCTTCTTCAACGAAGCACCGGCGCTGCTGCTGCTGGTGATCGTCATACTGGTCGTCGTCAAACCGTTCTGATCGGTCGCGCACGGCAGTTCACGCCACGATCGCATTACCGTGAACCCGCGCCAGGCCCTTCCCCGTCAGACCTTACCCTCATCGCCGGAGCCTTGCCCTTGATCCGACATTTCGCGATCTGCCCACGCGGGCTCGAAGCGGCGCTGGCCGAGGAACTGGCGTCGCTGGGCGCCGAGGCGATCGTCACGGCCGCCGGCGGTGTCGCGTTCGACGCCGACACGCGCGCCGCCTATGCGATCAACCTGTGGTCGCGATTGGCCAACCGGGTGCTGCGCCAGGTCGGCCAGGCGCGCTATCGCAACGACGACGACCTGTACAAGCTGGCCGCCCGCACGCCGTGGGAGACCTGGATCACCCCGCGGCACACGCTGCGTGTCGACGTCAACGCCCATCGCGCCGCGGTGCGCAGCCTGAACTTCGCGACGCTGCGGATCAAGGACGGCATCGTCGACCGGCTGCGCCAGCTCACCGGCGAGCGCCCGTCGATCGATACGCGCACGCCGGACGCACGGGTGTTCGGCTTCCTCGACGAACGGCTGCTGACCCTGTACGTCGACCTGTCCGGCGAACCGCTGTTCAAGCGCGGCTGGCGCGATGCCGATACCCGCGGCGACACCGAAGGCCCCGTCAAGGGCGCGGCGCCGCTGAAGGAACACCTGGCGGCCGGCCTGCTGGCGCTTAGCGGCTGGACGCCGGACGTGCCGCTGTACGACCCGTTCTGCGGGTCCGGCACGATCCTGGTCGAAGCCGCGCAGCGCGCGCTGGAGATCGCACCCGGGCACGCGCGGCGGTTCGGGTTCGAGGCGCTGCGGGATTTCGATGCGGCGGAGTGGAAGGCGGTGAAGGATGCGCCGTCACCGGCTGCCCTCGCATCAGCCCTCCGTGCATCAGCCCTCCGTGCGTCAGACGAACACGCGCCGGACGATCGCGCGCCACCCTCCGGATTCGCCTCATCGTCGGTCCTGCCTAACCCTTCGGGCAGCCCCACGGGCGCCCCCCCTCTGCGGCTGGCCGGCAGCGACATCGACGCCGACGCCCTCGCGCAGACGCGCCGCAATCTGGCGCGGGCCGGCCTGAACTCGACACAGGTAGCATCCATCCAGACGCGGCGGATCGATTTCGCCGACGCCCCGCCGCCGTTCGACGAGCCCGGCATGGTGCTGTGCAATC
>JAKPAM010000148.1 GCA_029779435.1 Pseudomonadota bacterium
GACATCGAAGGTCTGGCCGGCGGCCTGCAGAAGCTCAACATCAAGATCGACGACGCCGCGAACGGCGGCTCGCAGGCCGCGGCAGCGTTCGGTCGCATCGGTGTGTCCGTCAAGGACGCCGGCGGCGAGGTGCGCTCGACCGAGGACATCCTCGGTGACGTGGCAGAGCGGTTCGCCACGATGGAAGACGGCGCGGCGAAGACTGCGATCGCGGTCGATCTGTTCGGGAAGTCGGGCACGAACCTGATCCCGATGCTGAACTCCGGCCGCGACGGGCTGGACGAAGCTGCGCGCGCGGCGGATGCGCTGGGCATCACGCTGTCCGAGGACACGATCGCCGCGGCCGCTGCTGCGGGCGACTCGCTCGACCTGATGGGGCAGATCTCGGTCGGCCTCGGCAACAAGATCATGGCCGAGGTGGCGCCGACGATCACCGGTCTGACGGAGCGCTTCACGGCGTTCGTGATCGAGTCCGGCGCGGTCGACGTGGCCGCCAAGGTGATCGCCGGCGCGTTCAACGTGATCGTGAACGCCGGGCAGATCGTCTCGGCAGTGTTTCAGCTCGTCGCGAACAACGTCTCGACGGTCGCGAAGGCCGTCACGCTGGCGGCGCAGGGCGAGTTCTCCGCGGCGTTCGACACGGTGAAGAGCGGCTTCTCGAATGCCGGCAAGATCATCACGACGACCGGCAGCGACATCGCGAAAGTCTGGACGGGCGAGCTGTCGAAGGTCGAGCCGAAGGCGGTGACGACGGCGAAGTCGATCACTGCGATCGGATCCGCCGCGAAAGGGGCGAAGGCCGAGACCGACAAGGCCGCGGACAGCCTCCGGAAGTTCGTCGACCAGCTCGACGAGAAGATCCGCGTCGCCGAGGACGAGCTGCGCGCGACGGAGAAGCTGACCGACGCGGACAAGCTGCGCTCCAAGTTCCTCGCGGACCTCGAGGCCGGCACGATCAAGGCCACGGCGGCGGAGCGTGCGTCCACCCTGGCCAAGCTCGACCAGTTCGCGGCGCAGATCAAGGCGAAGGAGGCGGCCGAGGCCGAGAAGAAGGCCCGCGACGACCTTCAGAAGGCGCTGGTCGAGCGGATCAACACCGAGGTCAAGGCGGCCGACGCTCTGCTCGACGCAATCGCGAAGCAGAAGGAGCAGAACGAGGAGATCGGCAAGACCAAGCAGGAGCTCGGCCTGCTCGAGATCAAGCGCCTGGCCGATGCGCGGGCGACCACCGAGCAGCGCCTGCGCGTGGCCGAGCTGACGTCGACCAGCGCGTCCGAGGTCGAGGCGATCCGCGACCAGGTCGCCGGGTACACCGAGCTGATCGCGCTCAAGGAAGAAGGCCTGGCCGCCGCGGCGATGGCCGAGGCCGCGGAGGCTGCGAAGGATGCAGCGAAGGAGTCGGCGGCCGAGTGGCAGAAGACGAGCGACTCGATCCAGCAGAGCCTGACCGACGCACTGATGCGCGGGTTCGAGGGCGGCAAGGGGTTCCTCGAGAACCTGGTGTCGACCGCGAAGAACCTGTTCCAGACGCTCGTGCTGCGGCCGACGCTGCAGGCCGTCGTGTCGCCGCTCGCCGGCGGCATTGGTACCGCCTTCGGACTGCCTGGTGCGGCCAACGCCGCCACGGGTGACGCCGGCGGCCTGGGCAGCGTCCTGAGTAGCGTCGGCAGCCTGTTCGGCGCAGGTGGCCTCGGTGGCGCGCTCGCTGCCGGCGCAGGCTGGATGACCGGTGCGACGACGTTCACTGGTGCGCTGGGTGCTGCAGGATCCCTGATCGGCACGGGTACGGCCGGCGGCATCATGTCCGGCATCGGCATGGGGCTCGGTGCGCTCGGCCCGCTGGCCCTGGGCGCGATCGCGCTGTACTCGATCTTCGGCGGCAAGGGCGGCGGCCCGAAATCGGGCGGGTCGTTCTCGACGACCGGCGAGCGGTTGTTCACGCCGAACGGCTCGGACGCGTCGCTCGCTGGGCTGGGTCTCGATGCGCAAGTGGCAGCCCTGACGGGCATGTTCGGCGGGTCTTTCGCTGGCGGGCTGGGTCTGGGCTTCGACACCGACCCGCAGGGCGACGCATCGTCGCGTGTGGCGTCGTTCGTGCGCGGTGCCAATGGCCAGCTGCTGCTCGACAACATCGCCGGTCGCGACGTCGGTCGCGACGAGGATGCCCTGCAGGCCGAGCTGCAGGCTGAGGCCCAGCGTGTGCTGATCGCGGCGCTGCAAGGCTCGGCCTTGCCGCAGGCCTACGCCGAATACTTCGCGCAGTTCGACCCGGCGGTGCTGACCGCTGGCCAGGCCGAGGCCGCCATTGCCGCGGCGACCAACGCGCGCATGATGACGACCGCCGTGCAGGACCTGGGCGGCGTGTTCGCCCGGTTCGGCGAGCTGTCGGTCGATGCGCGCGACGGCATCCTGGGCCTCACCGGCGGACTCGACGCGTTCCTCGGGAAAGTGCAGTCGTACATCGGCAACTTCTACAGCTCCGAGGAGCAGGCCGGCATCACGGCGCAGGGCATCGTGACCGCCCTCGAGGCCGTCGGCCTGTCGACCGACATCAGCACCAAGGACGAGTTCCGCGCCCTGGTCGACTCGCTCGACGTCAGCACGTCGACCGGCCAGCAGCAGCTCGCGACCCTGCTGAACGTGCAGGGCCAGTTCGCGTCGATCGCAGAGTTCCTGACGACCAGCAGCACGACGCTGTCGGGTGCGGCCGCGCTGTCGCCGGGCGGCCCGGCGTTCGCCGAGATGGCGCGACAGGCTGATGGGACCGAGGCGATCGTCGAACAGAATGCGGCGTACTACACCGAGAGCCTGAGCGTGCAGCAGCAGACTCTGGAGATCATCACTGGTCTGTACAACCTGATGCGTGGCACCGCCACGGCGCCGGAGCCGGTGCAGTGATCCTCGTCCTGCGCATCACCGCCGCGATCGATGCGATCGGCACGCTGCAATCGTGGTACTTCACGGACGGCCGCGGCTGGGTGACGCGCCCCACCGACACGCCGCCGCGCACGCACATCGCGCCGCGCCTGATGAGCGGCGGCTACTTCCGGCGCGAGATGTTCGCGGGCGATGGGCTGTTCGGCGCGGTGCGCGCGGGCTGGGGCGAGTTCGTCATCGCCAACGCCGACGGCAAGTGGCTCGGTGCCGTCGATCACGAGGGCACGCAGTACGGCTGGGACGGCCAGCCGTTCGAGTTGTGGGCGGGTGACGAG
>JAKPAM010000095.1 GCA_029779435.1 Pseudomonadota bacterium
GCGCCTCGCCCCCCCCGCCCGCCGCCCCCCCCACACCCACCGGGCGACACCTCGGCACCATCGGAGTTTCAAGGGCGAAGTGCACGCCAATGTCCTGTGCGAAGGATCGACTATCCGGTACACGTCATCGACCATCGCATGGACAGCACCTAAGACGCATAGGAGCGAGACGCCTCTCGTACCGAATACGCCATGATCATCGCCACGCCGCTCGCGCAGCACGAATCGTGTGCTCCCCATGGTGCCGGGCGCCGGCCTCGTGGGTGAGGGGCGGGCAGCCATAGGGAGCGCCGAGGAACGCAGGAAAGGGGTTGGCGCGCGAAGCGCGCTTCGTTCCTCTGACTCGCGGCCCTTGTTTGAACGGAGTGAGCAGAGCGAACGAAGTGAGTTGGCCGCGCCAACCCCTTTCCGAGTACCGGAGGGCAGTCGGCGCGCAGCGACGACCGCTCCCTTTGGCCGCCCGCCCCTCACCCACGAGGCCGGCGCCCCCGCGACGAGCCAACGCAAAGGTCGACTCCCCAACAAAGCCCACCGCCATACAAACGCCATTCCAGCCCACCAGCAAAACCGAACACCACCGAAAGCCGCGAACGATTCGCGCGACTTAGCCGCCGTTGCCCGCCTGCTGTGGCGCGAACCCCAGCGTTTGAGGGGAATCCCGGCAAAAACCCACGATACCGCCGCAGATCGGCGGCCACACACGCTAGAATCTGCGCGATGCGAACAGCGGCGGCCGTACAGAAGCCGATCTCCGTGGCCCGTTTCCGACCGACAGCGGCGCACGCATTGCCCGCAGCGGTGTTCCAGTCCTCGATACGCGTCTACTACGAAGATACCGATGCCGGCGGCATCGTCTACCACGCCAACTACCTGCGGTTCTTCGAACGCGTCCGGACCGACTGGCTGCGCTCGCTCGGCGTGCACCAGCGCGAGATCGCCGCGCGCGAACATCTGCAATTCGTCGTCCGCGACATGGCGATCGACTTCCGGTCGCCGGCGCGGCTCGACGATCTGCTGCGGGTCGACGTGCGCGTGATCGACGTGCGGCGAGCATCGCTGCGGCTGCTCCAATGGGCATGCCTCGACGACGGCGATGCGCGTGCCGGCACATCGCCTGGCGAGGCGACCGGCAAGCCGCCCGGCCCTCCCTTAGTCACGGCCGAGGTCAAGGTCGCTGCCATCAATCCGCGAGGCCGCCCGGTCGCCTTACCCGACTGGCTGCTCGCGCGGTTCTCCTCCCCTCAAGGTTCCGCCAACGGACAAGCATGAACGCCGAACTGTCGATCGTCGAACTGATCCTCCATGCCAGCGTGCTGGTCCAACTGATCATGGCGCTGCTGCTGCTGATCTCGATCGGCTCGTGGGCCACGATCTTTCGCAAGCACTTCCAGATCCGCACCGAACGGCATGCCACTGTGCGGTTCGAGAACGACTTCTGGACCGATCGCGACCTGGGCGCGCTGTACCAGCAGATCCGCGACGGCAAGTACGTGTCCGGATCGCTGGCGCGGATCTTCGAGGCCGGCATGGGCGAATACCTGAAGACGCGCCAGCAGAAACCCGGCGACACCACCGCGATGCTCGACGGCTCGCGCCGCGCGATGCGCGCCGCTTACCAGCGCGAAATGGACGGGCTCGAACGCAGCCTGGCGTTCCTGGCATCGGCCGGTTCGGTCAGTCCTTATGTCGGTCTGTTCGGCACCGTGTGGGGCATCATGCACGCGTTCCGTGGCCTGGCCAACGTCCAGCAGGCCACGCTCGCCTCGGTGGCCCCCGGCATCGCCGAAGCGCTGGTCGCCACGGCGATCGGCCTGTTCGCGGCGATTCCGGCAGTGGTCGCGTACAACCGCTTTTCCTATGACATCGATCGGCTGTCGACGCGCTTCGACAGCTTCATGGAAGAGTTCTCCAACGTGCTGCAGCGCCAGGCACGCTGATCGGGCCGAGGTCAACCATGGCAACCCTGTCTTCCCGAGGCGGTCGGCGCGGCCGCCGCGCGGTCAGCGAAATCAACGTCGTCCCGTACATCGACGTCATGCTGGTGCTGCTGGTGATCTTCATGGTCACGGCACCGATGCAGCCGCCCGGATCGATCGACCTGCCCTCGGCCGGCAAGAGTTCGACGCGCAGCGACGTCTACATCGACCTGCAGATCGCCGCCAATGGCGACATCCAGCTGCGCACCGTCAATGCCGGCGATGGCAGCCGGCGGCAGGTCACGCGCCGCGAGCTGCCGGACGCGCTGAAAGAATTCGGCGCGGGCCCCGACATGCCGGTGGCGATCAGCGCCGACAAATCGATCCGCTACGAGGTCGTGATGGAGGTGCTCGACCAGTTGAAGCAACAGAACATCAAGGCCGCCTTGATGGTCAAACCGAAGTCCTGATCGCCGACCCGATGTCCCATTCCGTTCCGCCGCCGCCCTCCGGCGGCCTTCCGCCGGATCGCCCCGGGGCGCCGCCCGCACGATCGACGGATCCGGCCGACGTCGGCTCGCGGCCGGGCACGACGTCCACGTCGTCCGCCTCGTCTCCGCCATCGTCATCCTCATCGCCGTCTGCTACGTCGTCGCGTTCGCCATCGTCGCCGTCGTCGTTCCCGGCGACGCCGCCGATCTCGCCGACCGCCACCGGCCAGCGGCCGATCACCGCCGGCGCGCTCGCCAAGTCGCAGAGCAAACCCAAGCCGCCTGCGCGGATGCGCGCGTACCTGCTGGCGCTGGCCGCGCACGTGCTACTCGCGGTGTTCCTGATCATCGGCGTCAACTGGCGCAACGAACCGCCGGTGGCCGTGCAAGCCGAACTCTGGGAGCCGCCCCCGTCCCGGCCCGACCCCGTACCGGTCAAGCCCGAACCCAAGCCGGAGCCCAAGCCCGAACCGCCACCGCCCCCTCCTCCTCCGCCGCCGCCGGAGCCCGCTCCCCGGCCCGAACCGCCGAAGGTCGATCCCGACATCGCGCTGGAGAAGGAACGGCTGCGCAAGGAGCAGGAGCGCCAGCAACAGGAGGCCGAGCGCCGCGAGCTCGAACGCCGCGAAGCGCAGCGCAAGCAGGACGAAGCCGCGCGTCAGGCCGAGCAGAAGCGGCAGGCCGAGCGCGAGCAGGCACAACGTGAAGCCCAGAAGGCCGAAGCCGCCCGCAAGGAGGCCGAGGCGAAGAAGGAAGCCGAGGCGCGCAAGCAGGCCGAGGCCAGGAAGGAAGCGGAAGCAAAGAAAGAAGCCGAAGCGAAGAAGCAGGCCGACGCGAAGAAGGCCGCCGAGGACAAGGCGCGCAAGGAAGCCCAGGCGCGGCAAGATGCGAAGAACCGCAACGACTATCTCGAACGGCTGCAGGCCATGGCCGGCGGCGACACGTCCCGATCCGGAACGCCACGCCCCGGCGCCGCGGTCGGGGGAAGCGCGGGCGGCACCAGCGGCGCGGCCGACGGCGCTTATTCGAGCAAGGTCGCCGGCGCGATCCGCGCCAACACGGTGTTCTCGATCCCACCGGACCTGACCGGCAACCCGCAGGCGCAATTCACCGTCAGCCTGCTGCCGGATTGCTCGATCGCGTCGGTGCGGATGACGCGGTCCAGCGGCTTTCCGAGTTGGGACCAGGCGGCCGAGCGCGCGATCCAGCGCACCGATCCCTTCCCCCGTCCACCGAGCGGCGCTTGCCAGCGGGAATTCACGATTCATAGTGGTCCGCGCGACAGGAACTGACGATGAACAATGATTTAGCGCACGAACTTCGGGTAAAATATCCAGACTTAGCACCCCGTGGCTATAATCCGCGCATGAAACGCGCCTCGATTGCCGCCGTGGCCCTGTTCGGGCTGCTCGTCGCACCGCTCTCCTACGACCTGCCCTCCGCGCAGGCCCAGATGCGCATCGACGTCCAGGGCGTGGGGGCCACCCAGTATCCGATCGCGATCGCCACCTTCAGCACCGACGGACGCGTGCCGCAGGACCTGGTGGCGGTGATCCGCAGCGACCTGGCGCGCAGCGGCATGTTCAAGGTCATCGATCCGCAGAGCACGCTGACCGAGACCGCCAACGTCAACGGTGCGGATTTCCGCAACCGCGGTGCCGATTCGGTACTCGGCGGTTCGATCCAGCGCACGGCCGACGGCCGCTACGAGATCCGCTACCGGCTGACCGACGTCGTGCGCCAGACGCCGCTGGTGGCCGAGGCGATCGTCGTCACCGAACCCGACCTGCGTCTGGCCGCGCATCGCGTCGCCGACGCGGTCTACGAGAAGATCACCGGCGACAAGAGCATCTTCTCGACGCGGATCGCGTTCGTCACCAAGCAGGGAACGCGCTACCGGCTCAACGTCTCGGACTGGGACGGCGAGAACGTGCAGACCCCGCTGAACTCGCCCGAGCCGATCATCTCGCCGGTCTGGTCGCCCGATGGCGACCGGCTCGCCTACGTCTCGTTCGAAGCGCGCAAGCCGATCGTCTACGTGCATACGCTGAGCACCGGACAACGGATCGTCGTCGCGAACTTCAAGGGCAGCAACAGCGCGCCAGCCTGGGCGCCCGATGGACGATCGCTGGCCGTCACGCTCAGCCGCGACGGTTCGTCCCAGCTCTACCTGATCGATGCGCGGGGCGGCGAGGCCCGGCGCGTCACCAGTTCCTCCGGTATCGACACCGAACCGACGTTCTCCCCCGATGGCCGCAGCATCTACTTCACGTCCGATCGCGGCGGGTCGCCGCAGATCTACCGCGTGTCGGTAAGCGGCGGCGATGCCAGCCGAGTGACCTTCGGCTCCGGGTATAACGTCAGCCCCCGAGTGAGTCCCGACGGCAAGACGCTGGCATTCGTCACGCGTCGCGACGGGCGATTCCTCGTGGCGACCAAGGATCTCGCCGGCGGCGGCACCGAACAGGTGCTGTCCGATGGCGGGCTCGAAGAATCACCGAGTTTTGCACCCAACGGCCGATGGATCATGTATGCGACCGGGGCTGGGGGGCGCGACGCGTTGATGGCGGTGTCAGTCGATGGACGTGTGAAACAGCGGCTGACGTCGTCTCTTGGCGACATCCGGGAACCGACCTGGGGCCCCTTTTCCAAATAGTCCTTCTTTAACGGAGCAATGATGAAACGTTTCGCCATGTCCCTGACGGTCGTCGCCTCGGCCGTCGTTATGGCTGCTTGCAGTTCGGGCGTCAAGCTCGACGAGAACGCGGGCAAGACCGCGCCGGTCGTCAACAACAATGCCGGCGCCAGCGGCACGAGCCGTCCGGTCGCGCCCGTCACCGTCGCGACGCCTGATCCGCTGAACGATCCGACCGGCGTGCTGGCCAAGCGCAGCGTGTATTTCGACTTCGACAGCTTCTCGATCCGCGACGACGGCCGTCCGGTCGTCGAGAATCACTCGCGCTACCTGGCCACCAACAAGGATCGCAAGGTCGTGCTCCAGGGCAACACCGATGACCGCGGCAGCCGCGAGTACAACCTGGCGCTGGGCCAGAAGCGCGCCGAGGCCGTGCGCAAGGCGATGCTGTCGCTGGGCGTGGCCGACACGCAGCTCGAGGCGGTCAGCTTCGGCGAAGAAAAGCCGAAAGCCTCCAACGGTGACGAGACCGGGCGCGCAGAAAACCGCCGCGTCGACCTCGCGTACTGATGGCCATGGCACGGCGCCCCCACCGCTTCGCCCGGCTCGCACGCGCGCTGCGCCAAGCCACGCTCGGGACCGCCGTGCTCGCGGCGATCGGCGGCACCGTGCTGGTCGGCCCGCCGCCGGCGCATGCCGCGCTGTTCGATGACGACGAAGCCCGGCGCGCGATCCTCGACCTGCGCGGCCGGATGGCCGAACAGCAGCGGCAGATCGACGCGATCAGCCGCAAGCTCGACGAACTGGCTTCGCGCTCGCAACTGGATACGCAGAACCAGTTCGAATCGATGCGCCAGGAGATCGCGCGCCTGCGCGGCCAGATCGAGGTGCAGGCCAACGAGCTGGCCAACTCGCAACGCCGCGAGCGCGACCTGTTCACCGACCTGGACACGCGCCTGAAGAAGTTCGAGCCGACGCCCGTGCAGCTGGACGGCAAGACCGTGTCGGTCGACCCGAACGAGCGCAAGAGCTACGAGGCCGCGCTCGCGCAGTTCCGCGCCGGCGATTTCCGCGCCGCGCAAACGGGCTTCCAGCAGTTCATCCAGCAGAGCCCCGACAGCGCCTACGTCCCCAATGCGATGTTCTGGCTCGGCAGCGCGCAGTTCGCGCAGAAGGACTACAAGAACGCGATCAGCACGCACCAGGAGCTGCTGAACAAGTTCCCGGACAACGCGCGGGCGCCCGATGCGATGTTGAACCTCGCCTACGCGCAGATCGAGAGCGGTGACCGGACGAAGGCGCGCAAGACGCTCGAATCGGTCATTACCCACTATCCGGATACGCCGGCGAGCCAGGCGGCCAAGGAAAGGCTGGCGTCGCTCAGGTAGGCGGACAGCCGTCGCTCTGCCGATCAGCGCGGTGATTCAAGCGCTCATTTGACAGAGGGACGGCAAGCCCCTATAGTAGAGGGCTTCGCAGATAGCGAATGGGTCGTTAGCTCAGTTGGTAGAGCAGCGGACTTTTAATCCGTTGGTCGCTGGTTCGAGCCCAGCACGGCCTACCAGATGGAATGCACGAGAGCCGGTTCACGAGACCGGCTCTTTGCATTTTGGCCGCCGCAATGGCCGGCCTTCCTCACTCGCCATGGCGGGTTTCCCTCGCGCTACACCACGCCCCCCTGCTCCATTGCGTCTTTGACGCCACAATTCCCAGGTTTTATCGCAACAACAATTTGCGTCGAGAGCATCTGAGGCCACACACCTTTACAATTCGTGTTCCATTGGTGTGTGCGGTTGATCGCGCCTGATCGCCCGAGCCATTCCGAATCCTCGCGGGTTCTCGCAATATCGCCGCCATCATCGCAGTGCCGAGACGCTTGCTCAAACGCCGACGCGAACCGCTGAAGCGGCAGTTCAGGCCGGTGTTGATCATTTTCCTGGGCATCACGATCGCGTCGTTGGGCGTTACCTTCGTCTCGATCGCGGTCGAATCGGCCGTGCGCGGCTTCGTCGAGGGCGAGAGCCGCTGGTCCAAGTCCCAGCGCGACGCGGTCTACATGCTGGACCTGTATGCGCGCTCGCGCGACGAGATCTACTACACGCGCTTCCAGGCGGCGCTCGCGATCCCGCTGGCCTTCAGCGCCGCGCGCAACGAGGCGGACAAGCCGGACGCGAGCCTGGACCGCATCGGCCTGCACCTGCTGCAGGCGGGCATCCACCTGGACGACGTCGACGGCATGGTCCACCTGTACCGGTGCTGCTCGAACCTGCTGTCGATCGGCCAGGCCGTGCAGGCGTGGCGCCAGGGCGATCGCCAGGTCAGGCTGCTGGAAGAGATCGGCGCGGCGCTGCACGCGCGGGCCGGTTCGCCGGCCGAATTCGACGCGATGCTGCCCGACGTGCTGAGCCAGATCGAATCGATCCACCTGACGAACATTCCGCTGACCGACGAGTTCAGCTCGGCGCTGGGCGATGCGGCACGCGCGACCACGCGCTTCCTGTTCGTGCTGACCGGCACCGTCATCCTGGTGCTGCTGCTGCTGGGCTCCTACCTGATCGTGCGGATCCTTCGGCGAGTCAGGATGTCGGAGAGCCAGTACCGGCTGCTGATGGACAGCGCCAGCGATGCGCTGGTGGTGCTGTCGCGCGACGACGGCCGCGTGCTGACGATGAACCAGCGCGCCGAACAGCTGCTCGGCACCTCGCCCGCGGCGCGGCGCGACCTGCGTTTCGAGACGCTGTTCGTCCAGGCCGATCCGGCACCCAGCGTCATCGATGCCGCGGCGGCCCGCGCGAATACCGACTCGCAGCGCCTGATCGGCCGGTTCGGCAATACGCCGGTCGAGGTGAACCAGAGCGACGCCGAGTGGGAGGGCCAGCCGGCGCGGCTCGCGATCATCCGCGACATCCGCGATCGCATCGAGGCCGAGCAGCGGCTGCTGCTGGCCACCAACGCGCTGGCGACGATCGCCGAAGGCGTGTTCATCACCAACCGCAGCGGCATCATCGTGTCGGTCAACCACGCGTTCACGGCGATCACCGGCTATGAACGCGACGAGGTGATGGACCGGCGGATCGACCGCGCGCCGAGCCACCGGCCGATCCGCGGCCAGTTGCCCGCGATCCTGTCGCACCTGCTGACCCGCGGCTGCTGGCAGGGCGAACTGCACTGCGTCCGCAAGAACGGCCAGCCTTACCCGCAGGCGCTGTCGATCTCGCGCGTGCTCGACGACGACTCCCGGGTCACGCACTACGTCGGCGTGTTCCACGACAACAGCGCGTCCAAGCAGTACGAGAACCGCCTGCGCCATCTGGCGGGCCATGATTCGCTGACGGAGCTGGCCAACCGCGCGACGTTCGAGGAGCACTGCCGCGAAGCGCTGGCCGAGGCCCGCGCGTGCGAAGGGTCGCTGGCGCTGCTGTTCATCGACCTGGACGGATTCAAGGCCGTCAACGACAGCTATGGCCACCAGCACGGCGATCGCCTGCTCCAGCAGATCGCCACGCGCATCCGCTCGTGCATGCGCGACACCGACCTGGTCGCGCGGGTCGGCGGTGACGAGTTCACGATCCTGCTGCGCGACCTGTCGATCGAGGGCAGCGACTTGCAGGTATCGCGCAAGCTGCTCGAACGGATCGCCGAGCCGGTGATCCTGGACGGCCGCTCGCTGCGCGTGTCGGCCAGCATCGGCATCAGCCGCTATCCGGAGCACGCGCACGATTGGCAGACGCTGCTCAGCTATGCGGACATGGCGATGTACGAAGCCAAGCACGGCGGGCGCAACAGCTACCGGATGTTCGATCCGACGATGGCGTCGAACTCGCGCATGCGGCTGCAACTGGCCAACGGCCTGCGCGCCGCAATCGACGGGCGGGAGTTCAAGCTGCACTACCAGCCGTGCGTCGACCTGTCGACGCAATCGATCGTCAGTTTCGAGGCGCTGCTGCGCTGGCAGCATCCGGAACTCGGCGCCGTCTCGCCGTCGGTATTCATCCCGATCGCGGAGGAACTGGGCGTCATCGACCCGATCACCGACTGGGTGATCCAGGCCGCCTGCGACCAGGGCGCCGCGTGGATCGCCCAGGGGCTGCCGGCGCTGCCGATCGCGGTCAACGTTTCGCGCCACTGCTTCTGGGACCCGGCGCTGCCCGACCGGATCGCGCGCATCCTGACCGCGACCGGCTGGCAGGCGCATCTGCTGCGCATCGAGATCACCGAGACGACGATGTCGCTTCGCGAAGATGCCGCCGCGATCCTGGAGCGCCTGAGCGCGATGGGACTGCGCCTGGCGATCGATGACTTCGGCGTCGGCTATTCGTCGCTGAGCAGCCTGCGCTCGCTGCCCGTCGATACGTTGAAGATCGATCGCAGCTTCATCCGCGACCTGCCGTCCAGCAACGAGAGCATGGCCGTGGTCAACACGATCGTCGCGCTCGCCAAGAGCCTGTCGATGACGGTGACGGCCGAGGGCATCGAGACAGCCGACCAGCTCCACGTGCTGCGCCGGGCCGGCTGCGAACAGGGCCAGGGCTTCCTGTTCGGGTATCCGAGCGACGCCCCGAGCGCCGCGCTGCTGCTGGGGGCGCCGTCGCCGAGCCCGACGACGCCGTAGCACGGCGACGACGGCGGCACCAGCACCAGCACCAGCACCAGCACCAGCACCAGCACCAGCACCAGCACCAGTACCGGCACCGGCACGCAACGAAACTCGGTGCCGGCGCGCGAGGCGGACGGCACCGACGCGCGCGGGCCACGCCGGCTCACCAGGCCGTGACGAAAACGAAAGGCCGTCCCCGGATCGGCCTGCGCCTTTTGCGACAATCACACCCATGCCGTCATCCGCCGCTCCGCGCGTGGCCGCCCGCGTCTTCCTGATCTTCGCGCTGGGCTACTTCCTGTCCTACCTGGCCCGTGGGATCAACCTGCCGCTGATGCCGCTGCTCAGCAGCGAGCTGGCGCTGTCCGGCGCGCAGCTCGGATTGCTGACCAGCGTGTACCTGATCGCGTTCGCGTTGTGCCAGCTACCGCTGGGCGTGCTGCTCGATCGCTTCGGTCCGCGCCCGGTGCAGGGCTGCCTGCTGCTGCTGGCCGCGGGCGGCGCGCTGCTCTCGTCGCAGGCCGAAGGCTTCGGCATGCTGCTGGCCGGACGACTGCTGCTGGGCATCGGCACGTCCGGCTGCCTGATGGCCGGGCTCAAGGCGATCGTCATGTGGTTCGCGCCCGAACGGCTGCCGGTCCTCAATGGCGCGATCTACGCGATCGGCGGCCTGGGCAGCGTCGTCACCGGCACCCCGGCGACACTGGCGCTGCAGGCGATGAGCTGGCGGTCGCTGTTCCTGATCGTCGCGGCGCTGATCCTCATGGCCAGCCTGCTGATCTGGTTCGGCGTGCCCGCGCGGCACCAGGCGCACGGCGCGAGCGGCATGCGCACGATCGACGTGGCGCGCGGCATCGTCCGCATCCTGCGCAGCCGCGTGTTCTGGCGCGTCGCGCCGCTGGCGATGCTCAGCCAGGGCGCGTACATGGCGGTCCAGGGGCTGTGGGCCGGCCCGTACCTGCGCGACGTCGAGGGCCTGGACGACACGACGACGGCCTCGATCGTCACGCTGGTCGGGTGGATGATGGTCATCGGCGCGGCCTCGCTCGGCTGGCTCGCGCGCCGCCTCGAGATGGCCGGGCTGAGCCTGCATGCGTCGGCGGGCGCGGGCATGGGCCTGTTCGTGCTCGCACAGGTGCTGATCGCCGCGCGGCTGCCGCTGCCGCCGGCACTGACCTGGGCCTTGTTCGGGCTGTGCGGCACGGCCGGCATCCTCGCCTACGCCAGCCTCGCCCGGGCGTTCAACCCGATGCTGGCCGGGCGCGTCAGCACCGCGCTGAACCTGCTGGTGTTCTGCGGTGCATTCCTGCTCCAGTATGGTATCGGCGTGCTGCTCGACCAGTGGCCGCACGATGGCGGCCGCTACGCCCCCGAGGCGCATCACACCGCGTGGTGGACGATGATCGTCCTGCAGGCGCTGGCGCTGGTCTGGTATGCGCGCAACGCCGGCGCGCGCGATACCGCCACGGCCTGAGATCCTGTGAACGAATCAGCCGTGCCCGCTCGACCCGACAGGGCGAGGCCGCTCGGCCGCGTCCGATTCATCCACGGGTTCTGAGCGCCAGGGAACGCCTCTTCCACGTCCCGGCGACACCCCCTGTCGGCCGGCGTGTGAAGCCTGTCGGCTGGGCCGCCACACGTCAGTTTTCGGTCAGTGAGACACTGGAAACATGCCTGAGGCCCGATCGACAACGCGGCCGTCACGAACCTGCATGCGCCTCCCAGCCTCCTTCAAGGCCGCCGCCCTCGATGCTGTTCAACACCCCGATCTTCGTTTTCGTCTACCTGCCGGTGGTCTGGCTCGTCTATCTGCTGGCGGTCCGCCTGCCGTGGTCGCAGGCCGGCATCGCATGGCTGGCCGTCGCGTCGCTGTTCTTCTACGGCTACTGGAACCCGGCTTTCGTGCCGCTGCTGCTGATGTCGATCGCGTTCAACTACGCGATCGGGCGATTGCTGGCCACGCGCGGTGACGGCGAGGTCGGCGCCACCCGCGACGCTCCCGCCGGCGGCGGCGCTCGCCAGGCGATCCTGATCGCCGGGATCGCGGTCGATCTCGGGCTGCTCGCCTACTACAAGTACGCGAACTTCCTGGCCGGCTCGGTGGCCGCGGTCACCGGCACGCCCGCGCCCGTCTTCGACATCGTGCTGCCGCTGGGCATCTCGTTCTATACGTTCACGCAGATCGCCTACATCGTCGACGCCTATCGTTCGGGTCGGGCCGAACGCTCGCCGATCGCCTACGTGCTGTTCGTCACGTTCTTCCCGCACCTGGTCGCCGGCCCGGTGCTGCATCACGCCGAGATGATGCCGCAGTTCCTGCGCCGGCTGCGCACGGCGTTGACGTTTCCGATCTTCGTCGAAGGCCTGGCGTTCTTCGTCTGCGGGCTGGCCAAGAAGGTGCTGATCGCCGACTGCGTCGCGCCGGCCGCCAACCGTGCGTTCACGCTGGTCGAGACGCAGCAGCTCGGCTTCACCGATTCCTGGTTCGGCGCGCTCGCGTATACGGTCCAGATCTATTTCGACTTCTCCGGCTATTCGGACATGGCGATCGGCCTGGCGCTGATGCTCGGCATCCGGCTGCCGCTGAACTTCGACTCGCCGTACCGCTGCCGGTCGATCATCGACTTCTGGCGCTGCTGGCACATGACGCTGTCGCGCTTCCTGCGCGACTACCTGTACATCCCGATGGGCGGCAGCCGCCACGGGCCCGCGCGGCGCCAGTTCAACCTGATGATGACGATGCTGCTCGGCGGCCTGTGGCACGGCGCTTCGTGGAACTTCGTCGTCTGGGGCGGCCTGCACGGCCTGTACCTGCAGATCAACCACGCGTGGCGGCACGTCGTCGAGACGTCGCCGGCGTTGCGAGGGATGGGTGCCGCGTGGCGCGTGCCGCTCGGCGCGCTGGCCTGGCTGCTGACCTTCGTCGCGGTCGTCGTCGCATGGGTGTTCTTCCGCGCCGAGAGCTTCCATGGCGCCTGGCACCTGCTGCAAGGCATGTTCGCCGGGCATGCGACGGTGTCGGCCGGCATCTACGATCCGCGCACCGCCGCCTATGTCGGACTCGGACTGGCGATCGCGGTCTTCGCGCGCAACAGCCAGCAGGTCATCGGCGCGCTGGCGGCTCGCGCGGCGCGCGGCTCCGCCGTCGCGCAGCGCGCCGCGACGGCGTCTACGGGAACGGCCGCTCCGTCGACCGGCCAGCCGGCTCCCGTCATGGCGGCCGGGCTCGCCGCGACCGCGGTGGCGCCGTCCGCCGCACTGGGCGGGGGCATCGTCACCGGCGTGCTGCTGGGCCTGATGCTGCTGCTGACGTTCATCTCCGCCGCCTGGTGAACCCGTGAATTCATCTACTTCAACTTCTGAGGCCGCGCCGGCAATGGCGACGGCGACGCCGTGGCGCGTGATCGGGCTGCGCGCGATCGGCATCGGCATCGGCGGGTTGCTGCTGGCGCTGGTGCTGCAGTTGGCGCTGTCGCGGCTGCCGGTCGTCGCGGGCATCCATTACGCCGACCCCCGCCCCGGCACGCCGACCGCGCGCTATGCGCCGGGCCCCTACGTGAACTCGCTGTCCTGGGACCTGCGCGACGCGGTGCGCGGCCGGGTCAACGAAGAAGGCTTCCTGTCGCCGGTCGACTATGAACCCGGCAAGCCGGTGATCGGCCTGTTCGGCGACAGCTTCGTCGAAGGGCTGATGGTGCCGTTCGAGCATTCTCTGGCCAGCCAACTGCAGGCGCGGGTCGCCGCATCGCCCGCCGCAGGCCTGCCGGCCACCGCGTACAACTTCGGGTTCAGCGCGGCGGCGCTGCCCCACTACCTCGGCCTGGGCCGGGAACTGTCGGGCCGCTACCGGCTGGATTCGGCCGTGCTGGTCGTGATTCCCGGCGACTACGAAGAAGGCTTCTACTCGACCGAAGGCCAATACCGCTGGGCCGACGACGACGCCGACCGGCCACCGGGCGACGCGCTGATCCGGCTGACCGAAACGCATGCACGCGGCGGGATGAAGAAGATGCTGCGCGAGGTCGCGCTGTACCGATACCTGCACGGCAACCTGCTGATCGAAGTGCTGCCGCTGTTCAGCCACCCCGCCGGCGGCGGCTGTCCGCCGGCGCGATTGACGACGGCCGACACGCAGCGGATCGACCGTTACGTCGCCGAACTGCCCGCCGCGTTGAGGCTGCCGCCGGAGCGCATCGCGATGGTCTTCAACCGCAATCCGTACGCGACGTTCATCTACGATCCGGTCGATCGTCCCGACCATGCGGCGCCGTCGTGCCCGACACGCGATTCGCTGGCACTGGAGCGGCTGCAGCGCGTCGCGGGCGAGCGCGGCATGCGCATCGTCGACACGACGCCGCTGCTGCTCGATGAGTATCGACGCCACCACCGCCTGCTCGACTTCACGCCGGTGGATCGGCACTGGAACGGCCAGACGATCCGGCTGGTCGCCGCGGCGGTCGTCGACGCGCTGGCGAAGCGCCCGGCCCCCGCGCCGATGAACGAGCCGTCCGCGAACTGAGCGCGAACCCTCGGCGGTGCGCGGCCGCAGGACGGTCGAGTGGTCGAGTGGTCGAGTGGTCGAGTGGTCGAGTGGTCGAGTGGTCGGGCAGTCGGGCAGTCGGGCAGTCGGGCAGTCGGGCAGTCGGGCAGTCGGGCAGTAAGACTACAGGGCCGAGCGTGCCGCGATCGACGCGGCGTCGTCCACGGCGTCCCCCTCGATCGACGCGCAGTGGTCAGGCGAACGTGATCGCGTGGCGGCGATCCTCGCGTTCCAGGTGCGGGATCACGTTGAAGCTGAGCATCCGGAATTTTCCGCCGCCGGCGATCAGCTCGCAGAAACCACTGTTGCGGAACTGCAGGTTCAGCTCGATCGCCACCGACGCGGGCGCGCCCAGCATCTGCGCGACGCCGCGGCCGATCGCACCGCCCGAGCTCACCAGCAGGATGTTGTCGTCGCGCCGCGTCTCGTGCACCGACTGCGTCCACGCATCGTCGATGCGCTGCCCGAACTCGCCCCAGGTCTCGGGCAGACCGGTCAGGCCGTCGGCGGCCCATGCCAGCATCGCCGAGCGGAACTGGCGCCAGTACTCGGCATAGTCGGCGCGCTGCGCCTCGATCGGGTTCACGCCCGTGTGCGCGCGGAACATCGGCTCGGCATGGTATTCGTCCAGGCCCGCGTGCGTCTGTACGTCGATCTGCTGGCCGAGCACGTCGAGCACGTTGGCGGCGGTCTCGCGCTGCCGGCGCAGCGTGCCGGTCACCACGCGCGAGAAGCGCAGGCCGCGCTCGGCGAAGTACTCGCCGAGCCAGCGGGCCTGCCGATGGCCGAGTTCCGACAGGCGATCGTAGTCGCTGGTGCCGAACGACGCCTGCGCATGACGCACGAGAAAAATCATTGCCACGGTAAGCGGTCTCCTTGGTTCGCGTCCGGAAGATTAGCATCCGTTACCATCGGGGCATGAAACTGCTCGCCTTCTGGGGCGTCTGGCTGCACATGACGGTCTCCATCCTGGGGATCCTGATGTACGTGATCTCGACGCATGCGCTGCAGCAGCATCGGCACCCGGCCGCCGCGGTGAGCTGGATGCTGTGCTTCTTCTTCGTCCCTTACCTCGCGCTGCCCGCTTATCTGTTCTTCGGCCAGCGCAAGATCCGGCCGGGCAGCGCCGATTCGCCGCTGCCACTGCCGATCGCGCCGGCGATGGCGCCCGGGCGCCACTGGCTGTCGACGATGCTGATGACGCTCGGCGCGCTGCCGGCCCGAGCCGAAGGCCGGCTGGCGCTGCACACCGATGCCGCGCAGGCCGAAGCGGCGCTGTGGCGACTGATCGACGGCGCCCGCTCCCGGTTGCTGGTCAGCACCTACGTGCTCGGCGACGATCGCATCGGGCGGATGCTGATCGAACGGCTCGCACAACGGGCGCGCGACGGCATCGACGTGTATCTGCTGCTCGACGGCGTCGGCTGCCTGCCCGTGCGCGCCAGTTGGCTCGCGCCGCTGGTCGAGGCGGGCGGGCACGTGGCGCGCGCATTCCCACCGCTGCGCCGGCTGCTGCATCGTCAGTCGAACATCCGCAACCATCGCAAGCTGGTCTGCGCCGATGGCCTTCGATTGTGGTCGGGCGGACGCAACTTCGCCGACGAGTACTTCACGGGCAACGCCGAATGCGAAGCGTGGTTCGACCTGACCTTCGACGTCGAGGGCCCGCTGGCCGCCGACGGCGAGGCGATCTTCCGCCACGACTGGGCGCTGGCGACCGGCCTGTCGCTGCCGGCCACGGCGGCCGGGGAACTCGAAGAACCCGCGGAGTCGATGGACAGCGACGTGCAACTGCTGCCGTCGGGTCCGGACCAGCCGATCGATTCGCTCGAGGCGCTGCTGGTCACCGCCTGCTTTCGCGCGCGGCGGCGGATCCTGATCGTTACCCCTTATCTGATCCCGAACAGTTCGCTGCTGCAGGCGATGATGCTCGCGGCCCGCCGCCAGGTGCAGATCGACGTGGTGATCCCGCGGCGATCCAACCACCGGCTGGCCGACTACGCGCGCAGCCGCGCGATCCGGCAACTGTCGACGGCCGGCGTGCGCATCTGGCTCGCTCCGAAGATGAACCACGCGAAGGCCTGCGTGTTCGACGACCTGGCGCTATGCGGCACCGCCAACCTGGATTCGCGCAGCCTGTTCCTGAACTTCGAAGTCACGGCGGTGTTCTACCGCGCCGAGGTCGGCGCGCGCGTGGCGTCGTGGATCGAAGCGCGGCGCGCCGAATCGCAACGCTATGTCCCGCGGCCGGTGACGCTGGCGCGAGATCTGTTCGAAGGCGCGGTGCTGTGGCTGGGCTTTCAGTTGTAACATCGGGCGATGCGACCGATCCTCGACGACACGCACATCCATCCGAACATCCGCGAACGGATCCGGACACTGCACGCGAACGTGCTCGACGAGGTCCGTGGGGCGATAGCGAGCCAGCGGATCGTCGTCGTCGGCATGAAGCAGAATCCGTTTCCGCGCAAGGCCCGGCGGCTGCTCGACGGCCGCGGCCTGCCGTACACGTACCTCGAGTACGGCGGCTACCTGAGCCAATGGCGGCGCCGCAACGCGATAAAGATGTGGACCGGCTGGCCGACGATGCCGCAGGTGTTCGTCAACGGCATGCTGATCGGCGGCGCCGACGACCTCGCCCGCCTGCTCGACAGCGGCGAGATCGACGTGATGCTGCGCCAGCCCTACCCGTGACGACGAAGCGGGGAGCGCCTGGCCGGGCGCCTTCGGCACCGGAATGGGCTTGCCTCGCTTGACCTCGCCCTGAAGGACGAGGCTTGCGCTTTGGCCCGTGGTCAAGCGAGGCGAGCGCGTTTCACCCTGTATGGGGGTATCAGGCGGCCAGGCGCGAATGCGCGGGCAGCCCGGCGCGCAGGAAATCCATCTGGTCGCCGAGCACGTGCCCTTTGCGCGCCTGCAGGATCAGGTCCTCCCAGCGGCTCGGCACGTACGGCACGTACAGCAGCGGCATGCGCGCTTCTTCGGGTGTCTTGTTGGCCTTGCGCTGGTTGCAGGGCCGGCAGGCGCTGACGACGTTCATCCACGTGTCGCGGCCGCCGCGCGAGAACGGCAGGATGTGCTCGCGTTCCAGCTCGGCGGCGGTGAAGACCTGGCCGCAGTACGCGCAGGTCATCCTGTCGCGGCGGAACAGCTTGTCATTGAGCCGGGTCAGGCGCGGCTGCGCGCGCAGCAAGCGGCTCGCGACGCAATGGCCGCGCACCGCCAGGATCGGGTGCACGTCGATGACCGAGCGGCGCGACGTCAGCCGCGATATGCCGCCGTGCAGGGTCGCGCAGACCTCGCCGTACGAATACGCGACCGAATCGGTCGCATAGTAGTGGGCGGCCTCCTCGACGTCGATCCACGCCTCGGGGATGCCGCTGATATCCAGCTTGAGAACCGATGGCCACATCTCGATCCCTTTCCTGTCGTCGGTGTCCTTGCCATCGGAACCTCAAACACATCGAATGGAACAGATTACCTGCCAGATCGCATCGCTTATAGCATATCGCGGCGGCGCATGGCACGCCGGCGGCCGGCATGGCGGCGGCGATCGACCGATGCGTGGGCCCCACGCGACGCGGTGCGGGGGTAAGCTAGGAAAGCGCTGATCGAACACCCCGTCACGCACCTGCCTGCGGGAGGCCCCGATGAACGACAACGATGATTTCTCCTCCATCGTCAAGGCGCGCAGCCGCCACGATCACGGCCTGCGCGGCGACTACTCGTCGATGCGCGCCGACTACACGGTCGAGCAGCGCTACGAGCGCTACAGCGATGCGCACCAGGACGTCTGGCGGCGCCTGGTCGCGCGCCAGAACGCGCTGCTGCCCGGACGCGCGTGCGACAGCTTCATCGAAGCGGTCCGGCGGCTCGATTTCGCGGCGGCGATCCCGCGGTTCGACACGGTCAATGCCTCGCTGCAGGCGGCCACGCGCTGGCAGCTCGTGCCGGTGCCGGGGCTGCTGCCCGACGACGTGTTCTTCGCGCACCTGGCGGCGCGGCGGTTCCCGGTCACCGTGTGGATCCGTGAACCCGAAGAGTTCGACTACATCGCCGAGCCCGACCTGTTCCACGACTTCTTCGGCCACGTGCCGATGCTGTTCGACCCGGTGATCGCCGACTACCTGCAGGCTTATGGCCAGGGCGGCCTGAAGGCGGCGAGCCTGGGCGGGCTCAAGTACCTGGCCCGCCTGTACTGGTACACGATCGAATTCGGGCTGATCGCCGAGAACGGCGCGCTGCGCGCTTATGGCGCCGGCATCCTGTCGTCGCCGGCCGAAATCCGCCATGCGATCGAATCCCCGGATCCGCACCGGCTGGGTTTCGATCTGGTGCGCGTGATGCAGACGCGCTACCTGATCGACGACTTCCAGCACACGTACTTCGTCATCGATTCGTTCGACCAGTTGTTTCGCGAGACCGCGCCGGATTTCTCGCTGCTGTACCGGGCGCTGGCGCGGCTGCCGGAGCTGGATCCGGACGACGTCGAAGCAGGCGAGGCCGAGGTCGGCGCGGACGGTCTCAGCGACCGGACGCCAGCCGGTTGATCGCCCGCTGGGCGGCGGCCATCCCCATCGCCGCCGTCACGCCGACGGCCGATCCATAGCCGGCGCAGTTCAGCGGCGCGCCGCCGGAGCGCCCCGCCTCGCCCGCCTCCGGCGCGGCCTGGACCTGCTCGTCGCTGAAGATCGCGTCGACCCGGAAGCGCTGCTTCGGGTCGCGCGAAAAGCCGTACTCGCGGCGCAGGCGTGCGCGCACCGACGACAGCAGCGCATCGCCCCGCGTACGGGACAGGTCGTCGCAGCGCAGTCGCAACGGGTCGGTGCGGCCGCCGGCGGCGCCGCAGACGATGACCGGCCGGCGCTGGCGGCCGGCCCAGGCGACCAGCGCCGCCTTGGCGCGCGGCTGGTCGATCGCGTCGATGACGAGATCGGCGGCAGGCACGATCGCCGCGACGTTGTCCGGATCGATGAAATCATCGACGACGTCGACGCGGCAGTCCGCTGCGATGTCGGCGATGCGCGCGGCCATCACCTCGACCTTGGCGGCGCCGAGCGTCGACGC
>JAKPAM010000096.1 GCA_029779435.1 Pseudomonadota bacterium
CCGCACGGACTTCGCCCGCGCGCTGTGGGAGAACCCCGAGACGCTGGCGCGCAGCACGCAGAACGCGCCGCTGCGTCGCATCGGCGAACCGGTCGAGATCGCCGGCGCGGCGGTCTTCCTGGCGTCGGCCGCCGGTTCGTTCGTGACCGGCCAGGCGATCGTCGTCGACGGCGGCGTCACGATCTGATCGCATGATCATGCAGTGGGCGGTGGCGGAGCGCATGAGCGGAAGACCGCCCTACCCCCCGCGCCGCCGCTTGCATCATCGTGAAAAGACGTGCTATAGTCTCTGACTCGGTGCTGCGGCTGTAGCTCAGTTGGATAGAGTACCTGGCTACGAACCAGGGGGTCGTGGGTTCGAATCCTGCCAGCCGCGCCAAGATTTCTCCTAAGAAGCACAGAGTAACCGAAGCAAATTGGGCCTCGCCATCGCGCGAGGCCTTGTTTTTTCTGCTCTGACGAAATAGAACTTCAAGAGAACCGCGCGCCGGAGCGGCGAATGACGCGCGCCGGAGCAGCGTGCGAGGCCCCCTAAGCGCGGGCCTCGAAATCGGAGGAGAGACAAATGGGTAAGCTCGACGGAAAGACCGCGCTCGTCACCGGCGGCGGCCGGGGAATCGGACTGGGCATCGTCACGCGACTCGCCGCCGAAGGCGCGCGGATCGTCGTCAATGATCTCGATGAAGAACCCGCCAACGCGGCTGTCGAACACGTCGTGAAAGGCCTCGGCGGCGAAGCTGTCGCATGCGTCGGCAACGTCACTCATCAACGATTTCCCGAGCAGTTCCTGACCAAGGCGCTCGACGCGTTCGGCAGTGCGGACATCATCGTCAACAACGCCGGATACGTATGGAACGGCCTTTACGACACGCTGACCGATGACCAATGGGACGCGATGCAGGACGTGCATCTGAAAGCGCCGTTCCGCATCCTGCGCGCCTGGCATCGATGGCTCGCGCCAACGGTCGCCGCGGAGCGGCAGCACGGTCGCCGCGTGATGCGCAAGGTGGTCAACGTCTCGTCGGTATCGGCGACCGGCGGCGCCGCGGGACAGGCCGCTTATTCGGCGGCCAAGTCCGGACTGCTCGGACTGACCCGATCGCTCGCGAAAGAGTGGGGCCGGCTCGACGTCAACGTCAATTGCGTGGCGTTCGGCATGATCGACACGCGGCTGACCCAGGCGATCGACAAGGTCACCACCATCGATATCGAGGGCCAGGCGCGTCGCGTCGGCATTCGACAGGAGGCCCGGCAGGCGGCGCTCCAGTTGATCGCACTGCGCCGGTCGGGCAGTGCCGACGAAGCGGCCGGCGGCGTGGCCCTGCTGTGCTATCCGGAGTCCGACTACATCACCGGCCAGGTGCTGCAGATCTGC
This sequence comes from Pseudomonadota bacterium, assembly GCA_029779435.1. Lineage (GTDB taxonomy): Bacteria > Pseudomonadota > Gammaproteobacteria > Burkholderiales > Burkholderiaceae_E > JAKPAM01. The sequence goes on from JAKPAM010000096.1 coordinate 1,376, forward strand.
GGCGGAATGAGCGTCTGATCCACGGCCCTCAGGCCTGTCAGCACCAGGATCGAGCCGGAAAGACCGAACGGATACTCCCGGCGTTCATGCTTCCGGCATGGTGGTACGGGCTTTCGGCTTGGCGCCGGCCATCCGCATCGCAAGCGTGACGACCGTCTCGATCGTTTCGTCCCGGTCCGCGGGCTTGCGCTTTCGCCCATACCAATACCAGAGCGCCGAGATCATCGTCGTGATCGCCGTTGCCGTCGTACGCGGATCGCGGACGTCCGCGTCCCCGTCCCTGGTCGCCCCGACGAGCAACTTGCAGACGTGACGATCGATCAACCCGCGCAAACCCTCGATCTCGATCCGTTCCTTTTCGGGAAGAAACGGTTCTTCGCGGGTATAGACCGCGAGAAACTTCGTATTGTCGAGAATGATGTTGGCCAGCCGACGGCAGAACACTTCGAGGCGATCGAGAGGGCTCGCGGGAATCTCATCGACGGTCTGCATGGCGGAGACGGTGAGATCGGCCGCTCTCCTGCAGATCGCCACCAGTAGCTCGTTCTTGTCGCGGAACGTGTAGTAGATGAACGGCTTCGTGACGCCGAGCGAATCGGCAACCGATTCGACCGATACACCGTGATAACCGTGTTCGGCGAACTGGTCGACGGCCGCATCGATGATCCGCTCGCGCTTGAGCTGCCCGATTTCCGTCTTGAGGTCGCCGTTGGCCCGCTTGCGCTTCGGCTCGGGCCTGCTCGGCTTGCGCGGTGTCGTTTCGGATTTCATGTGTGACCGCCGATGATTCAGCGACTGGGGGTCTGTTCACCCAAGGATCGAACCAGGCTTCACGCCGGCTCGGCCTTCGTACCGACACAGGCCTTAGTTCGTGCCCCCCGGCCTTAGTTCCAGTCCCGGCAGAGTCCCGTCGCGACGCCAGCGGTCGAGGACCTTGATGTACGCCATCGGTCCGCGCCAATAAGGACTGTTCCTGGCGGTTCGCGTGTTCGACGCCTGCCCTTCGTTATTGTAGTAACCGGGCGTGCACTCTTCCAGGAACGGACGGCGTGCGACCGCCAGTTGCACGATCGTATCGACCCATTGCCGTTCTGCCTCGGCGGTCGGCTCCAGCGTCTCGATTCCCCGCGCGCGCGCCTCGGCGATGATGAACGCGATGTGCTTGGCCTTCTCGTCCAGCATGTGCTGGAAGTTGGCGCTTTGGCCCGATTGCAGTGACGCGAGGACGAACGCATTCGGAAAGTCCCGTGTCATCAGGCCGTGCAGGGTCGCCGGCCCGTCCTTCCATTTCTCGTGGAGGCTGATGCCTTCCCGGCCGTAGACCTCGCAGTCGGTGTTGCGCAGATAACCGGTGCCGACCTCGAAACCCGTCGCGTAGATCAGGCAATCGAGTTCGTATTCGACACCGTCGACGACCACACCGGTCTCGGTGATCCGCTCGACGCCCTTTCCGCCGGTGTCGATCAGGTGGACGTTGGGCCGGTTGAACGTCGGCAGGTAATCGTCATGGAAGCACGGACGCTTGCACAACTGGTTGTACCAGGGCTTCAACGCCTCGGCGGTCTTCCGATCCTCGACGATCGAATCGACGCGGGCGCGAATCTGCTCCATCTTCTGGTAGTCCGCCATCTGGACCAGTTTCTCGGGATCCTCGACGACTTCCCCGGCCTGAGCGCGTCGACGCGCGGCGAGGAGAATGTCGCCGATGACATTGGTCCATCCGTCGTTGACCAGGTCGACGTCGAAATCGACGCCGGAAATCACCGACGAGAAATTGTCCATCCGCTCCCTGTGCCAACCCGGCTTCAGGCCGGCGGCCCATTCAGGATCGGTCGGACGATCGTTGCGCTCGTCGATCGACGACGGCGTGCGCTGGAAGATGTAGAGCTCCTTCGCCGACCGCCCCAGGTGAGGAACGCATTGGACGGCGGTCGCACCGGTGCCGATCACACCGACACGCTTATCGGCCAGCTTGTTCAGGCCGCCCGACGAGTCTCCGCCGGTATAAGCGTAGTCCCATCGGCTGGTGTGAAAACAGTGACGCGTGAACCGTTCGACACCCGGCACGCCGGGCAGCTTGGGCCGGCCGAGCGCCGTGCCGCCGGCGATGATGACGAAGCGCGCGGTGAAACGATCCTGGCGATCGGTCTCGACGACCCAGTGGCCGTTCGCATCGTCCCACCGCATCTCGGTGATCGCCGTCTGGAAATACGCGCGTCGATAGAGGTCGAAATGACGACCGATACGGCGGGAATGCTCGAGCAGTTCGGGCGCCTTGGCGTACTTCGCCGTCGGCATGTAGCCGGTCTCTTCGAGCAGCGGCATGTAGATGTAGCTTTCGGTGTCGCAGGCGGCACCCGGGTAACGATTCCAGTACCAGGTACCGCCGAACTCGCCGGCGCGCTCCACGATGCGGAAATCCTCGACACCGGCCTGCCGGAGCCGGGCGGCCGACAGCAGCCCGCCGAAGCCGCCGCCGACGATCAGGACTTCGACGTGCTCCGAGATCGGAGCGCGCGTGAAATCCGGGTCCGCGTAAGGGTCGTCGAGGAAATGCGCGAACCGTCCTTCGGTCGCGACGTATTGACCGTTGCCGTCCTGGCGCAAGCGACGGTCGCGCTCGATGCGATAGCGCTCGCGCAGTGCGTCCGCGTCGAACCCCAAGTTTTCCGCGGCACCCGCGGTGGTGGTGTCCTGAGTCAACAGCCTCTCCGTGACGGGATGGGTTACGTCGATGCACCGCCGAGTTTTGCGATGGTGCGGCCGGCACGGTCCGGGAGCCGCACGGCTCCGACCGCGCTCTTCGCAAGCGATGATTGTCTGGTAATATTTTTTTATACCGGCAAGTATAATTCAAGTCGAACCGAATCACCGCGTCAAGATCGAGCCGCCTCCCATGTCGGAGTGCCTCAGCGCAGCGGCATCAGCCACGGCACGACGGTGACGCAGATCACCATCGTCAACACCGCCAGCGGCACGCCGACCGTGACGAAATCCCTGAAGCGATAGTTGCCCGGGCCGGCCACCAGCATGTTGACCGGCGACGATACCGGCGTCATGAACGCGGTCGACGCGGCCAGCGCCACGATCATCGCGAACGGATAAGGCGACAGTCCCATCTGCTGCGCCAGCGCGATGGCCAATGGCGCCGTCAGCACCGCGGTCGCCGTGTTCGACACGAACAACCCCAACCCCGCCGTCAGCGCGAACAACGCGGCCAGCACGATCCGCGGCCCCGCCTCGCCCAGGGAGGCGGCCATCCAGGCGGCGGCCGCATCGACCGCGCCGAGCCGCTGCAAGGCCAGCGAGAACGGCAGCATGCCGACGATCAGTACCAGGCTCTGCCAGTGGATCGAACGATAGGCGCCGCGCAGGTCGATACAGCCGGTCGCCCCCATCAGCAACACCGCGATCAACGCGGCCGTCACGTTCGGCGTCCAGCCGCCGACCATCAGCACGACCATCAGGGCGAGGCTCAGCAACGCCCACGGCGCGCGGGCCTCGGCCGGCGCCACCTGGTCGAACTCCGCGGGCAGGTTCAGCAGGATCAGATCGCGCGGGTCGGCCTGCAGCTTGCGGATCGCCCGCCAGGTGCCGACGACCAGCAGCGTGTCGCCGGCGCGCAGCGGCTCGGCCAGCACTTCGTGCGGGACCGCCCGCGCGCCGCGCTTGAGCCCCATGACCGACACCTGGTGCGTCGCGCGCAGCCCCGATTGCACGACGGTCTTGCCGATCAGCGCCGAATCCGGCGGTACCAGCATCTCGGCCATGCCCAGGAGCCTGCGCGCCGCGAGCGACGGTTCGGCGGCTTCCGGCGGACAGGCCCCTGGTTCGCGCGCGGCGCCGCCGACGTGGCCGGCGGCCAGCGGACGACGCGACAGGCGGTAATCGCGCGCCAGCGCCTCGACGTCGGCGCACGGATTCGACACGTCGAGCAGCAGCACGTCGCCCGCCGCGAGCATCTCATCGGTCGGCAGCAATTCGCCATGGAAACGATGGCGCCGCTCGATCGCGAGCACGTTGACGCCGGGCAGATGCCCGATCGGCAGCGCGTCGGCCCGCTGGCCGATGCAGGGCGACGCGGGATCGATCGCCAGACGGTGTTCGCGTCCCGCCAGCGCGTAGTCGTCGATCCACCGCTGGATCGGGTTGCGCGGCCGCCCGGCCGGCGGCCCGAGCGGCGTATCGCTGAGCCGATGCCGCGCCCACAGCATGTAGCCGGTCGCCAGCGCGAGCACCAGCACGCCGACCGGCGTGAAGTCGAAGAACGCGAAACCGTCGAAGCCATGGCGCTGCAGCTCGGCGTGCACGACCAGGTTCGGTGCCGTCCCGACCAGCGTCATCATGCCGCTGATCAGCGCGGCGACGCTCAGCGGCATCAACAGGCGGCTGGCCGCGATCCCCGTGTTGGCGGCGATCCGCATCGCGATCGGGATGAAGATCGCGACGACGCCGGTCGAACTCATCACCGATCCGATCAGCGCGACGAGGACCATCAGCGCCACGATCAACCGCTTCTGGCTCGCGCCGGCCCGCGCCACCAGCCAGTCGCCCACACGCTGGGCGACGCCGGTGCGCACCAGGCCCTCGCCGACCACGAACAGCAGCGCGATCAGCACCACGTTGGGATCCGAGAAGCCCTGCAGCGCCTCGGCCGTGCTCATCACGCCGGTCCACGGCAACCCGACGATGACGAGCAGCGCCACGACGTCGCTGCGTGGCCGCCCGACCGCGAACAGCGCGACGGCGGCCAGCAGCAGCGCGCCCACCCACTGCGCGGTCGTCATCGCTTCGCTGCCCTACGGCCTGTCGACACCATTCCCGCTATCGCGCGAATCCTCGCCGTCGGCTTCCCGCAACTGCTGTAGCGCGATCTCCGACCAGTCGATCCACATCTGCTGCGTCATGATCCCGGCCAGCAGGATCAGGTGCTGGATGCGGTTCTCGCGCGTGCGGCCCGGCCCGCTGAAATCCCGGCGTTCGATCTCGCGGTACTGCGCCAGGCGTTCATGGTGGATCTTCAGCCGCCGCTCGATGTCCCCGCCGACGCCGGTCTTGCCGACCGCCGCCTCGGCGCGCATCCGCAGCATCAGGTCGTTGCGCGACGGCTTCGGATCCTCGGCCTCGCCGGCCCAGCGGCGCAGTTCGCGCCGTCCGGCCGGCAGCACGCGATAGACGCGCTTGCGCCCGCGCGCCGCCGGAGCGGCGACCGACTCGACCCATCCCTGCTGTTCGAGGTAGGCCAGCTCACGATAGATCTGCTGGTGCGTCGCGTGCCAGAACAGGCCGATCGACTTGTCGAACCGCGCGGACAGCTCGAGCCCCGAACTCGATCGTTCGACCAGGGCGGTCAACAAGGCATGCGGCAGCGACATGGCGGGCATCGGTCATTTGCACTTGGTTGCATTATCGCAGAACAGTGAGTACATTTATGCAACCGGTTGCAAAAGCTGCCGCCGCCCCGCCCCTGTCCCCCAATCAAAGGAGCCGCTTCGTGAGTCTGCCCGCCATCCTGAGTGACCGCCTTCGCTTGCCCGTCGTCGGCTCACCGCTGTTCATCATCTCGAACCCGGATCTGGTCATCGCCCAATGCAAGGCCGGTGTCGTCGGCTCGTTCCCCGCGCTCAACGCGCGGCCGGCCGAGGAGCTCGACAAGTGGCTCGCACGGATCACGTCCGAGCTGGCCGAATACGATCGCCAGCACCCGGAGGCCCCGTCGGCGCCGTTCGCCGTCAACCAGATCATCCACCGCTCGAACGACCGGCTCGACCACGACATGGAGGTCTGCGCCAAGTACAAGGTGCCGATCGTCATCACGTCGCTGGGCGCGCGCACCGAGATCAACGACGCCGTCCACGCCTGGGGCGGCATCGTGCTGCACGACATCATCGACGACAAGTTCGCCCGCAAGGCGATCGACAAGGGCGCCGATGGCCTGATCGCGGTCGCCGCGGGCGCCGGCGGTCACGCGGGCGGCCAGTCGCCGCTGGCGCTGATCCAGGAGATCCGCCAGTGGTTCGACGGCCCGCTGCTGCTGTCGGGCGCGATCGCCAGCGGCAAGTCGATCCTGGCGGCGCTGGCGATGGGTGCGGACCTGGCCTACATCGGGTCGGCCTTCATCGCGACGAAGGAAGCGAATGCCGTCGAAGGCTACAAGAAGATGATCACCGAGTCGGGCGCGCAGGACATCGTCTACACGAACCTGTTCACCGGCGTGCACGGCAACTACCTGAAGCCGTCGATCGTCGCCGCCGGCATGGATCCGGACGCGCTGCCGACCAGCGATCCGTCGAAGATGAACTTCTCTTCGGAGCGTCAGAAGCCCAAGGCGTGGAAGGAGATCTGGGGCTGCGGCCAAGGCATCGGCGTGCTCGACGAAGTGCTGCCGGCCGGCGAGCTGATCGCCCGCCTCGGTCGCGAGTTCGACGACGCCAATGCCGAATTGCAAGCCAAGCTGCAAGGGCGCGCGGTGAACCCGACGGCACGGCGCGCCGCCTGAGGCAGCGCCCCTCCCGCCCCTCACCGTTGAATCTCGATGGCTCCGAGGCGTCGACGGGTGTGAAGGGGGCGGCGACCGATGACGAGCGGTCTCGTTGGGCGCCGCCCCGTTCACACCCGGCGGCGCCGGCCATGACAAGCCCACGCTTCACGAGATTTCAATCAGCGGAGTAGTCGGTCAGACAGACTGGCCCCAGTGTCCATGGGCGGACCAGCAGGCGCATC
>JAKPAM010000172.1 GCA_029779435.1 Pseudomonadota bacterium
GGCGGCGCCGGGGGCGGATCCGGCCCTTCGACCTCGGCCAGGGGGTGGTCCGCGTCGGCGAGCAGCAGCGCGGCGGCCGGCGGCCGCGCCCCGCGCGACAGCCCGGCGGCCAGCAGCACGCCGGCCGCACGGCGCAGCGGCCCGTGTCGAGGGGCGGCCGGAGCCTGTGAATCGATCGGACGCGCTGGAGAGGCCTCGTCCCGGCGTGTCGGGCGGGCGGGACCGATTCGTTCACGGGTTCTCAGCAGCGGTGGAGCGATCGGGAAGGGCATAGGCGGCAGTCGGCGAGTCGGTCGGAGGGATGGTGCGGCGAGAGCGGGTCAGGCCAGCGAGAGCGGGTCAGCAGACCACCGAAGTGGCCCGCTCACGCGGATCCCGGCGGCTTGGGAGGCCGGGGCGCCGGCACGCGCGCGGCTTGCCGTTCGTCCGGCGGACGCTCGCCGCGCGCGGGAGCGCCACGCACTGCGTCGGTCCGCGGCGGGCCGCCCAGGAAGCGCGACAGCTCCTGCAGCGCCATCCGGTACACGCCGCGCTTGAACTCGATGACCGAGTCCAGAGGGATCCAATAGTCGTTCCAGCGCCACGCATCGAATTCCGGATGACTGCTGGCCCGCAGGTCGACGTCCGTATCGCGGCCGACCATGCGCAGCAGGAACCAGATCTGCTTTTGTCCCCGGTAGTGGCCTCGCCATTCGCGGCGCACCCAGTTGTCGGGTACTTCGTAGCGCAGCCATTCGCGCGTGCGGCCCACGATGTGCACGTGCTCGGGCTGCAGCCCGACTTCTTCGTTCAGCTCGCGATACATCGCCTGCTCGGGCGTTTCGCCGCGCTTGATGCCGCCTTGCGGAAACTGCCACGAATGTTCGCGGATGCGCTTGCCCCAGAAGACCTCGTTCCGGTGATTGATCAGAATGATGCCGACGTTGGGCCGGTAACCGTCGCGGTCCAGCATGGCCCGAACCTCTTCATACCTTAGAATGCGTTCGATTATATCGACCCGACGACGTTTCGCCGCCACCGTCCGGCGTCTCTCCTCCCGCCTATGAAAGCCTCCCAGTTCCATATCGCCACGCTCAAGGAAGCCCCGGCCGACGCCGAGATCGTCAGCCATCGGCTGATGTCGCGGGCCGGTTTCATCAAGAAGCTCGCCGCGGGCATCTACAACTACATGCCGATGGGGCTGCGCGTGATCCGTCGGATCGAGCACATCGTGCGCGACGAGATGAACCGCGCCGGCGCCATCGAGCTGCTGATGCCGGTCGTGCAACCGGCCGAGCTGTGGCAGGAATCCGGCCGCTGGGAGCAATACGGTCCCGAACTGATGCGGATCAAGGATCGGCATCAGCGCGACTTCATCGTCCAGCCGACCAGTGAAGAAGTGATCACTGACATCGCGCGACAGGATCTGAAGAGCTACCGGCAGATGCCGCGCAACTTCTATCACATCCAGACCAAGTTCCGCGACGAGCGGCGGCCCAGGTTCGGCGTGATGCGCGGACGCGAGTTCACGATGAAGGACGCGTACTCGTTCGACCGCGATCCCCAGGCCGCGCTGGTCAGCTACCAGAAGATGTACGGCGCCTACCAGGCGATCTTCACGCGGATGGGCCTGACGTTCCGTGCGGTCGCCGCCGATACCGGCGCGATCGGCGGATCGGCGAGCCACGAGTTCCAGGTGATCGCCGACACCGGCGAGGACGTGATCGCCTATTGCCCGGATTCGGACTACGCGGCCAACCTCGAGCTGGCCGAGGCGCTCCCGCTGATCGCCGAAACGGCGCCCGCCAACGAGCCGCTGGCCAAGACGCCGACGCCCGGCAAGGCGCGCTGCGAGGACGTCGCCGAATTGCTGGGCCTGCCGCTCGAACGGACGATCAAATCGCTGGTGCTGGCCGTCGACCACCGTGCCGCCGGCAAACCCGGGGACCCGCCGGGGCCGGTCGAGAAGACCGAGATTTGGCTGCTGATGTTGCGTGGCGATCACGATCTCAACGAGGTCAAGGCCGGCAAGGTGCCTGGTCTGGCGGGGTTCCGGTTCGCGACCGAGGCCGAGATCGCCGAGCGCTTCGGCTGCCGGCCGGGCTACCTGGGCCCGCTGGGGCTGCGCGGGCCCGTCAAGGTCGTTGCCGACCGCACGGCCGCCCATCTCAGCGACTTCGTCTGCGGCGCCAACGAGGAAGACTTCCACTACACCGGCGTCAACTGGGCGCGCGACGTGGCGCCGGCGCTGGCCGCGTTCGGCGAGACGATGCAGGTGGCCGACCTGCGCAACGTGCGCGAGGGCGATCCGTCGCCGGACGGCAAGGGCACGCTGAAGCTGCAGCGCGGTATCGAGGTCGGCCACGTGTTCTACCTGGGCACCAAGTATTCGTCGGCGCTGGGCGCGACCTTCGTCGACGTCGACGGCAAGTCCAAGCTGATCGAGATGGGCTGCTACGGGATCGGCATCACGCGGCTGCTGGGCGCGGCGATCGAGCAGAACCACGACGAACGCGGCATCATCTGGCCGCGGCCGCTGGCGCCGTTCGAGGTCGTCATCTGCCCGCTGGGCTACGGCAAGTCGGACGCGGTCCGGCAAACCGCCGACGAGCTGTACGCGCGGTTGTGCGAGCAAGGCGTCGACGTGCTGCTCGACGACCGCGACGAGCGGCCAGGCGCGATGTTCGCCGATTGGGAGCTGATCGGCGTGCCGCTGCGCGTCACGGTCGGCGAGCGTGGCTTGAAGGACGGCAAGGTCGAGATGGTTGTGCGGCGGGGCCTGGAGACCGAGCTGGTGCCCGTGGCCGAGGCGGCCGCCCGCGTCCGCGAGCGACTCGGCGGCCTGTGAGCGCACGCCGCCGCGGGGTCGCGCGGCTGCTCGGTGGCCTGCCGCTGGCGGCCGCGTTCGGCGGCGGCCTGCTGCGTCCATTGCGGGCGCGGGCGGGGGCGCAGCAGTACGAGCCGCTCAGCGCGGCCGTGCGCAGTTCGCTCAGCGCGGCGATCGCCGATCGCCGGCCGCCCGAGCCGGTGTTCGCGTCGGTGCTGGAGAAGGTCGACTGGCTGGCGACGATGGCCGAGCGGCTGCCGCGCCGCTGGGCGCCCGACCACCGCCGGCGTGTCGACCTGCTGTCCACGCTGCACTACGAGGCCCAGCGAGCCGGGCTCGATCCGCAGCTCGTACTCGGCCTGATCCAGGTCGAGAGCAACTTTCGCCAGTACGCGGTCTCCAGCGCGGGCGCGCGCGGACTGATGCAGGTGATGCCATTCTGGGCCGGCCTGATCGGCGACGGCGATGCGTCGCGCCTGTTCGAGATGCGCGCCAACCTGCGTTACGGCTGCACGATCCTGCGCCACTACCTCGACATCGAGAAGGGCGACCTGTTTCGCGCGCTCGGGCGCTACAACGGCAGCCTGGGCCGTCCCGAATACCCCAATCTGGTGCTCGCCGCATGGCAGCGCTGGGCCTATGCGCCACCGCCGCCGCCAAAGCCTTCGCCTCCCGCGTCTTCGGCGCCCGCCAAGGTATCTGTCACGGCGCCGTCCTCCGCTCCTGTCGTGGCTCCCGCTTCTGTCGCGGCGAGCGCGCCCGCCGCGCCTTTGCCTTCATCGCGCTGACTGCCTGGTGGTTGCGCCTCCCTTTGCGTGGGCGTCCCCTGGTGTGGGCACCCCCCTGGCGTGGGCACCCTCCTGGCGTGGGCGCTCCCGGTGCGATCACGAAGGGCGCGAGATCACCGCCATCGTCAGCCGCGACGTGCACGTGAGCTTGCCGTCGTCATCCCGCATCTCGATCTGCCATACCTGCGTCGTGCGGCCCAGGTGGACGGCGTGCGCGCGGCCGGTGACCCAGCCGTCGCGCACCGAGCGGATGTGATTCGCGTTGATGTCCAGGCCGACGGCGGCCCGGTCCGGCGGCAGGCACAGGTTGGCGCCGACGCTGCCCAGCGTCTCGGCCAGCGTCACCGACGCGCCGCCGTGCACGATGCCCATCGGCTGGCGCGTGCGCGCGTCGGCCGGCATGCGCGCGACCAGATAGTCGTCGCCGACTTCAGTGAACTCGATGCCCAGATGCTCGCAGATCGTGCCGTGGTGGTTCGCGTGGATCGCGTCGAGGGTGGCCGGCCGCTGCCAGATCGGCCCCGCCGAGTGTTGCGTGTTGGCCGCTTTCGCCGATTTCGTCATGATGTCCAGGGTCTGTCGGAGTGTGGCAAATAGGGCGCAGCATAGCGTGGCGGCTATCATCCTGCCTGGATCCGGGGCAGGGTTCGCAGCATTTCCGGCCCCGTCATGCGGAGAAAGATCACGGTCGGTCAACCGATCGTTCGATTACCCTGTCCCCATGCGAGAGCTGCATCGTTTGCCCATCGAACCGGCCACCGCCGAAGCCGCCGACCGCCTCGAGTCCGTCGGTGCCGTCGGTGCCGTCGAACCCATGAGCGGGCGGACCGCGTCCGATACGCGAGGCGCCGCCGGTGCGTCGATTGATGGGTCGATCGACACACCGATCGGGGTGTCGAATCCTGCACCGAATCGTGCACCGGACCCCGCCGTCGCGCTCGCGCCGAGCCGCCGGCGATGGCTGCGGCGGATCGCGTCGCTGACGGCGGGTGGCGGCGCCGCGGGCGCGCTGCCGTGGCTGGCCGGTTGCGCGGCGCCCACCGGCGCGGGAGGCGCTTCCACCGAACGCGCGTCGTCGCGGCAGCGTTTCAAGTCCGTCGTCATCGCGCGCGATGACGGCGTACACGTGCCCGAAGGCTACGCGGTGACGGTGCTGCTGCCGTGGGGCGACCCGGTCGGGTTGTCGCGCGGGCTGCCGCCGTACCGGCCCGACGCGTCCAACAGCGCCGACGACCAGGCGTTGCAGGCGGGCATGCATCACGACGGCATGCAGTTCTTCAGCGCGCCGTGGCGGGCGCGCAGCGGCATCGCGGCGCAACCCGACGAGCAGGCATCGTCCGAGCGGGGCTACCTCGCGATCAACCACGAGTACGTCGACCACACGCTGCTGTTCGCCGATGGCGCCACGCAATGGTCGCTGGCCAAGGTGCGCAAATCGCAGCGCGCGGTCGGCATCTCGATCGTCGACGTGCTGCGAGTCGGTCCGCGCTGGACGCCGCAGCGCCCGTCGCCGCACGCGCAGCGCATCCATGCCGAGACGCCGCTGCGCATCGCCGGCCCGGCCGCCGGCCATGACGCGATGAAGACCTCGCGCAGCGCGACCGGTCGCGCCGGCCTGGGTACGCTCGCCAATGCCGGCAGCGGCTGGACGCCGTGGGGCACTTACCTGTCTTGCGAACGAAATTTCGAGCATGCGTTCAAGGGGCGTGCGCAGCCGACCGCCGACGAGGCGCGCTATGGCATCGGCGCCGCCGCCAACCGCATGCGCTGGGGCGACGCCGACGCGCGCTTCGACGTCGAGCGCAATCCGAACGAGCCGAACCATTTCGGATGGGTCGTCGAGGTCGATCCTTATGATCCCTCGGCGCCGCCGGCCAAGCGCACGGCGCTCGGCCGCTTCAAGCACGAAGCCGCCGTGCCGGCGATCGCGCCCGACGGGCGCGTCGCGTTCTACATGGCCGACGGGCAGGCGTTCGAGTACCTGTACAAGTTCGTCACGGCGCGGCCGTGGCAGCCGCAGGACCGCGCGGCGAACCGCGACCTGCTGGACGAAGGCACGCTGTACGTCGCGCGCCTTCATGAAGACGGCGCCGGCCAATGGATCGCGCTGGTTCAGGGACGCAACGGCCTGACGGCCCAGGCCGGGTTCGCATCGCAGGCCGACGTCGTGATCCGCGCGCGCCAGGCGGCCGATCATGTACGCGCGACCCGGCTCGACCGGCCGCAGTGGACGGCCATCGATCCGCGCAATGGCACCGTCTACTGCGCGCTGGCCGGCAATGCCGAACGCGGCACGCCGGGCAGGCCCGGCACGGATGCCGTCCATTCCACCGGGCCCCGTTCGCTCGGGCACCTGCTGGCGTTCGACGAGCGTGACGGCGGACCGGCGGCCACCGAGTTCACCTGGCGGCGGGTTCCGCTCAGCGGCGATCCAGTCGCCAATCCCAGCGGGCTCGTGTTCGATCCGGACGGCCTGCTGTGGGTGCAGACGGGCATCTCGCCGACGCACCAGCTCAAAGGCGAGTTCGCGCCGTTCGGCAACAACCAGATGCTGGTGCTGGACCCGGCCACCGGCGAAGCGCGCCGCTTCATGACCGGGCCGCGCGGCAGCGAGCTCAGCGGCGCCTGCTTCACGCCCGATGGCACGACCTTGTTCGTCAACGTCCGGCATCCGGGCGACGCGGGTTTCACCGGCGCCGATCCGAGTCCGTCCCGGCGTCTGTCGGGCTGGCCCGAGCAGCGCGGTGACAGCCGGCCGCGTTCGGCGACGCTCGCGATCCGGCGGATCGAGGGCGGTGTGATCGGCACTTGAGAACCACGGCGCGCGACGCGGCGAGCACGACCGCACGCGATGCCGCGCGAAGGACTCGTGGTTCATCGGAAGGACCCGCGCGTTCGTTGATCAGGCGCATCCGTCGACTCGCGTCGCGGTGGTAAGCTAGGGCCTGTTAACGCTAAGATCGACCCCGCGCCGAGGGGCGTCAAGCGCTGTGGCGAGGCGGGGGCGAGGCCGCGGACCTGTGGTACG
>JAKPAM010000097.1 GCA_029779435.1 Pseudomonadota bacterium
GTGCGAGTTCTTCGTCACGCTCGGCGCCGCGCTGCCCTGGCGCGAGCGGCCCTGGACGCTCGACGAAGTCAAGGCGGCGGTCCGCACCGTCCACGCCGGCATCGAGGTCGCCGAATGCCGCTTCCCGAACGCCAACCTGCCGCCGCTGCCGGCGGTGCTGGCCGACGGCGCAGCGTCGGGGCGCTATGTCTACGGGGACGAGATCGCCGACTGGCGCGACGGCCTGGCCGACATGGACGTCGTTCTCGAGACCAATGGCAAGGTGCGCCGCACCGGAAGCGGCCGAGAGGTGATGGGCGATCCGCTGGTGCCGCTGCTATGGCTGGCCGAGACGCTTCGCGCGCGGGGCTTGGGCCTGGCGGCGGACGAGATGATCAGCACCGGATCGACGACCGGTATGCTGCCGGTATCGAGCGATAGTGACGCGGTCGCGCGGTTCGGGCCGACGGCCTGCGTGCGGATCGCGTTTCGCTCGGACGCGTCCGGCAGCCCGGGCGGGCAGGCGGACTCCTGAGGCAGCCGTAAACGAAAAGGGCAGCCCTGGTGGGCTGCCCTTCTCACATTCCTGGTGCCGCTTGCCGGATTCGAACTGGCGACCTTTTCATTACGAATGAACTGCTCTACCAACTGAGCTAAAGCGGCGACTCTCTCCGGCCGAACCCGATAGTACGCATCGATCGCGCACCCGGCGCAACGAATAGCGCAGGAATTCAACCAGACAGCCTTCTACTATAACAGAAAATATCCGAAACGATAGTCCCTGATACGATGATCGAGCCTGGACAGATTTCCCCGCGATCCCGACCGCGCCCGCCCCTGCCGTCGCCATGCCGCTGAACTACGCCCGCCGCCTGACCGGTCCCCAACGCTCCCGCCAAGCCGACCGCCACATCGGCCTGGTCCTGACCTTCGTCGCGGGCGCCACCAACGCCGGCGCCTTCCTCGCCGTGCACCAGTACACGTCGCACATGACCGGCATGGTGTCGTCGATGGCCGACAACCTGATCCTGGGCGGCTGGGAGGTCGTGCTGGCCGGCGTGGGCGCGTTGTCGTCGTTCCTGTTCGGCGCCGGATGCTCGGCCGTGCTGGTCAACTTCGCGCGGCGCCACCGGCTGCACAGTGAATACTCGGGGCCGCTGCTGCTCGAAGCGCTGATGCTGCTGATGTTCGGCGTGCTGGGCGCGCAGCTGGAGTCGCTGCACGGCATCTTCGTGCCGTTCACCGTGGGCCTGCTGTGCTTCACGATGGGCCTGCAGAACGCGGTCATCACCAAGCTGTCCCGCGCGGAGATCCGGACGACGCACGTGACCGGGATCGTGACCGACCTGGGAATCGAGCTGGGCAAGCTGGTGTACTGGAACCGGAGCCGGGCGTACTCGGACGCGGGGCCGCTGCCGGTGACCGCGAATCGCGATCGGCTGCAGATCCTGGCCCTGCTGCTGACGAGCTTCTTCTGCGGCGGCGTGGCCGGGGCCTGGGCGTTCAACCGGCTCGGCTACGTCTCGACGGTGCCGCTGGCGCTGCTGCTGACCGCGCTCGTCGCGGTGCCGCTGTGGGACGACCTGCGGGACCGGCTGGCGCCGCGCTGGATCGACTGAGCGCTGTCCGGCTCAGGTTCTCAAAGCCTGTCGACGCCGGGATCGAGCCCGCCCCGATGCGCCAGCATGTCGTGGACGATCGACGCCAGCGTGTCGATCGCGAACGGCTTGACGATCATCCGCATACCCGGCGCCAGGATCTCGGTCCGCGGCGTGGCCTGCTCGGCGTAGCCGGTCACGAACAGCACCGGCAGCGTCGGCATCGACTGGCGCGCGATCTCGGCGACCTGGCGGCCGTTCAAGCCCGGCAGGCCCATGTCGGAGATCAGCAGGTCGAACCATGCGCCCGATTGCAGCAGCTTCGCGGCCGAACGGCCGTCGCTCGCCTCGACGATCTGGTAACCGAGCGAATCGAGCACGTCCGCGACGAGCATGCGCACGGCCGGATCGTCCTCGACGACCAGGACCCGGTGCGGCGCCGTGGCCGTGGCCAGCGGTTCGGGGTCGGGATCGGGCGCGTTCGTCGGCGGCGTGCCGCCGGCGCGCGGCAGCAACAGCCGCACCGTCGTGCCCTGTCCCACCGACGAGGCGATCCGTACGTGGCCGCCCGACTGGTTGATGAAGCCATAGATCATCGACAGGCCCAGTCCGGTCCCCTGCCCCTCGGGCTTGGTCGTGAAGAACGGATCGAACACCTTGGCGAGCACGTCCGGCGTCATGCCGATGCCGGTATCGGAAACCTCGATGGCCACGAACTCACCGGGCGGAACGTCGTCGGCCGGCGTGACGGTCTCGGCGGGATCGAGCGCGACCAGGCTCGTGCGGATCGTCAGCCTCCCCCCGTCCGGCATCGCATCGCGCGCGTTGATCGCCAGGTTCAGCAGCGCGCTTTCGAGTTGGTTGACGTCGGTGCGCGCCGGCCGCGGCGCACGCAGCACGACAGCCAGTTCGATGGTTTCACCAAGCGTGCGGCGCAGCAGCTCGCTCATGCCGCCGACGAGTCGGTCGACCTCGACGGCCTGCACGTCGAGCGACTGCCGCCGCGAGAACGTCAGCAGCCGGTGCGTGAGCCCGGCCGCGCGCTGCGCCGAAGCGCCGGCCGCTTCCATGTAGCGTTCGAGCCGGTCGCTGCGGCCGTTGCGCAGGTCACGACGCACCAGGTCCAGCGCGCCGAGGATGCCCGTCAGCAGGTTGTTGAAGTCGTGCGCGATACCGCCGGTCAACTGCCCCAGCGCCTCCATCTTCTGGCTCTGCCGCAGTCGATCTTCGATGGCGCGCTGCTCGGTCAGGTCGCGCCCGAACAAATGGAACACGTCGCCGTCGGGCACCACGTCCCACATGATCGTGCGCATCTGGCCCGAGGCGGTCCGCATCCGGTTGACGAAGTTGCGGACCGGTCGTCCCTGCTTCAGCTGGCTCGCCGCCCGGCGGGTGGCTTCCCGGTCGGCCGGGTCCAGCAGCACGAACCCGTCGCGGCCCAGCCACTCGACCTCGGACCAGCCGAGCACGCGCTCCCATGCCGGATTGATCTGCGTCAGGTAGCCGTGGGGACCGGCGGTCGCCATCATCTCGTTGGTCGACCGCCACAAGCGATCGCGTTCGCTGGTACGGTCCGCCACCGTGGCGGCGAGCTGCTGCGCGCGAGCCTCGGTGTCGCGCACCAGCATGCGGATCTCGGATTGGTCGAGCATCGCGCCGATCATCCTGACCGCCCGGCCCTGCGAATCGCGCACCACGCTCCCGCGGTCCTTGACGTCCGCATACGTACCGTCATGGCGACGGAACCGATACTCGCCGGTCCACTCGGTAGCGGTGCCGTCGATGACCGCACGGAGGCCGCGCTCGATGCGCTCGCGGTCATCCGGGTGGATGTGATCGAACCACCAGGCGCCCTGCGGCGCGACGTCGGCCAGGCGATGGCCGTAGGCTTGCTGCAGCGCTTCGTTCCACTGCACGTGATCGGATCGCAAGTCCCAATCCCGGATCGCATCCTTGGTCACGCGCACGACGAGCCGCAGCCGCTCCTCGGCGTCGGCCAGCGCGGTTCGGGCCGACTGCGCCTCGGCCTTCGCCAGCCGCAACGACGCCTGGCGGGCGAGCGCATCGAGCGCGCTTCGCTGCGCGTCGGTCAGGCCCGCCGGCCTCGGCTCGGCGGCGGCGGCATACAGACAACCCAGCGCCGCGCCCGACGCGTCGAACACCGGAACCGCCAGCGCGAATCGCCAGCCGGCGCTGGCGGCCTCTGCCAGCGAGCCCGGGCAGGAAGCGCCCGAGGTGTCGTCGATGACGATGGCCTCGCGCCGCTCGAGGGCCGATGCGCGCAGCCAGGCGCCGAAGGCCGCAAGGACGCCCGGCACGCACCATACGTCTTGCGCGTCGTCGGCCGGTCGCCACCACGCGTGTGCCGTCGCGCACAGCGCGCGAAGGAGAACGAGCAGATCGTCGACGGCCGTACCATCCGCCGATCCGGCCTGCGGCAGGGGCATCGGTACGGCGTCGGAGGTTAGGCCTGTCACGTTCGGTCCATTCGCGAGAAAGCGACAACTCGCTCGCCGCGGCGAGCCGGGCCCCCATCGAGGAGTGGTGGTTCGGACAAAACCGGGTGTCGATCGGACATCATCAGGCTGACGGCGTGTTGTCCTACACGCGGCCTGCGTTCATCCAGATTACGATGCTTTCGCATGGATGCTCCGAATTCCGATTCCCTGCTGCGCGGCGCGGCCGGCCGGATCGACGCGAAACTGCGTGTCCAGCGCTTGCACCAGGGAAGCCTGGAAACCGCCGCGTCGACGATCTGGCGGATCCGCGTCGAATTCCGGCTGCCCGGTACACGGGAGGACGGCCCCCGGATCGCTGAAGGATATCAGCCGACCGAAGCCGAAGCGCTGGCCTTCGTGCATCTGCTCGCTCTCGAGCAGGACCCTTGTGTTGCGTGGATCGACGTCGACGAACTGCACCGTCATTGCCTCGCTCCCGGACCGACCGCCGCCGCGGGCTGCTGACGCCGCACCATCGCCGCGGACCGGCGACAGGATTCGCGCCGGCCCCGGACTCAATCCTCATTCGCAGCATCGGCCGCTGGCATCGGAAAGATCGATGGACGCAGAAGAAATCCGCTATACGTCGCTGATGGGACAACTGGCCGCCGTCGAGTCGGCGGTCATCTACCTGCTGCAGCAGGAGTTCTCGCGCCAGAGCGATCCCACCGCTCAGGCGACCGCGTGGTTCGACAACGCGATCTCGTCCGCGGGGCGCACCGACCACGCGCTCGAACTGGTCGACGAGACCGAGCAGCAGGGCGCGCAGGCCGTGCTCGCCGAACTGCACCACGAGTTGCTGCGCATGAAGGCGCATGTGCTGCGTTCACTCGTCTGACGCGCGCCAGACATCCAGCCGGAAGTCCGCGTCGTCGATCGTGCACAGCCGGGGCAGGCCCAGCCCGGCATCGAGCAGCCGCTGCACCTCATCGCCGCGCAGCACGCAGCCTTCGATCGGGTGCCGCCAGTGACAGCCGACGACGACGCCGCCCGGCGACAGCGATGCACGCGCGAGCGCGGCCAGGCGCTGCATGCGGGCCGCGTCCAGGTAGTAGCCGAGTTCGCTCAGGACGATCAGATCGAAACGCTGGTCGGCGGCCGGCCATCGTTCGGGAACGGCCATCACACGCACGTCGACGTGCGCGGCGCCGGCCAGCCGGTCGCGCGCCAGCTCGGCGGCCCGCGCCGACACGTCCACCGCCAGCAGTCGATCGCACCGGCTCGCCAGTTCGGCCGTCAACACCCCGTTCGCGCAACCGGGCTCGAACGCACTCGCATAGCGCGACGCCGGCAGGCAGCCCAGCGTCAACGCGCGCTTGCGTCTCTCGTACCAGCGCGTGCCCAAGGCCCACGGGTCGTCGCTGCGGGCGAACAGGCGCTCGAACGAATCGGCATCAAACGGAGAAGTCATCGATGAAATACTCGGCAGGCCGCGCATTGCGGGCGACGATCGCCGCGCCGAGGATCGGCCGGCCATCGTGCGGTGAAGGCTCGCGCTGACTGCGGTGGGCGCGCAGCGCATCGCGCTTGGCCGTGATCGTCGCCGGATCGAGCGGCAACGCGACCATGCGCCGCCAAGGCACGCGCGCATCGCCGGGCGACGCCCAGTGCCACATCCACACCGGCGCCTGCAGCAATCGCAGGCCCCGTGCGACGCAATGGCCAGTGGCGGCCCGGCCGCATGCCTGGTGGTCGGGATGGCCGTCGGCGCGCCAGGTGGTGACCATCACGTCACCGGCCGCGACGAGCCGGTCGAGCGCCCGTTCCAGTTCGCGCGAATGGGCGTCCAGCCCACCATCGGGCAAGCCGAGCGCGACCAGCCGCGGCGGCGGCGCGCCGAGCAATCGCGCCAGCCCGCGCCGGCGTTCGGCGCGGCGCCGGATGGCCATGCGGGCCCGTTCGCGAACCGGCAGCGGGCCATGGCAGGCCTCGCCGTCGGTCGCGGCGATCAGCAGGATCGGCTCGCCGGCCCGCCTCCATCGGCGCAGCAGGCCGCCGCAGGCCAGGATCTCGTCATCCGGATGCGGTGCCAGCACGACGAGCCGCCCCGACGGTGCCAACGGCGATGCATCGGTGCCGGGATGCAGCGCCGTGCCGACGCCACCGTCCGAACCGATGCCGGTGTCGACACCGGCACCATCGACACCGACACCGACGCCAGAGCCGACGACGCGTGCCAGCCAGGGCCGCCACACCGCCTCGGCGGTCGCCTCGCCGCGGATCAGCGGCCGCCTCACAGCGACCATCCGGGTTCGTCGCCGAGCGTGCCGCCCAGCCACGCGAGGTCGCGGTCACCGTGGCTCTGGCGAATGAAGACCGGCAGGTCCGCCGCCATCGTCGCGAACCAGCGATCCCCGCAATACGCGGCGGCACCGCCGACCCATCCGGCCTCCTGCAGCACCCGTTGCGCGCATTGCTCGGCCGCGAGCCGACAGCGCATGGCGATCGCGCGGGCATCGTCGCGGGGATGCGCGTCGATCCACGCCGCGGCCTGGCGCAGCAATGCCCGGGTCGTCGACAGCGTGACGTCGAGCCTGCCGAGCGACGCGTGGCGCAGCGTGGCCGCCTCCGGCGCTGGGGCGGGCCCCCCGGTCGCCGAGCGTGCCACCGATCGCGCGAGCGCCGCGGCGGCGCCGTACCAGCAGGCGGCGATGCCGGCGCCGCCGTGCCAGAAGCCGGGCCGGCGCAGATAGTCGCCAGGCCGGCCGACGCGACGGGCGGGAACCGCTTCGAGCAGCAGGTCGCCGGTGCCGCTGGCGGCCATGCCCACGGCCTGCCATGGCGACGGGTCGAACGACACGCCGGGCGAGGACAGGTCGACCGCCACCAATTGCGGCAACATGCTGGAAGCCGCCGCGCCCTCGGCCGGGTCGGCTGCGA
>JAKPAM010000245.1 GCA_029779435.1 Pseudomonadota bacterium
CCGCTCGGCGCGCAGATGCCGCTGCTCGATATCGCGCACGCCACCGCGGCGCATCGCGCCGATGTCGTCGCCCTGTCGTTCTCGAGTGCGTTCCCGACGCGGCGGGTCGGCCCCGTGCTCGCCCAGTTGCGCGAGCTGCTCCCGGCCGAGGTCGCCGTGTGGGTTGGCGGCGATGGCGCGCCACCAGCGGCGATCCCGCTCGGCGTATCGCGCCTGCGCACACTGGCTGACGGCGTCGAAGCGCTGGGCGTCTGGCGGGCTACCCATGCGGTGGTGGCCGATTCCGCAACGACGGACTAAGTCGTCGCCGCGCTGGACCCGGGCGACAGACCCAAACGCCGCATCTTGAACTATCAGGCGTCGATCGCCGGCTTCTCCGTGAAGCGCGCGCGCAGGGTACGGAACAACCAGCTGCGTTGCGGCTCGACGCCGCTGCGCACGTACTCCAGTGGGCTCGGGTCGAGATAGAAGCGGCTCTGCAATCCCTCCACCCCACGCCGTCCGGCGAACAGGATGCGGTCGCCCGCTTTCAGCTCGGTGTCGAGCGGCGGCAACATGATCTCGGTATCGCCGCTCAAGAGCAGCAGTGGCACGGCGGCCAGCGTCTCGGACGCCTCCTGCGGATTGATCAGCAGCTCGCTCAGGCGCAGCGGATGCGCCGTCTCGCCGTAGAGCACGGCGCGCAGTCCGGGCGAGGCCGGCTCGCAATTGAACGCCCAGATGTACGGGACGCGCTCGTCCAGCTCAGTGAGCAGGCGGACGGCGATCTGCTCCGCCGTCTTCGGCCCATGCTTCCGGACCTGCAGCAGGAAGCGGTTGAGCAGCGGCGAGACCAGCAGTTGCAGGCATTCGCGCACCATGATCTCGGACTTCACAAAGCACAGGTTGGCACGCGCCGCTTCGATCAGACTACGCTGGGTAACGTTGTTCTGGCGGACGATGACGTGCAGATCCGGCTTGATCCGACGGGCGCGCGTCACAAGCGCCAGGTTCATCGCGTCGCTGTCAGCACAGGCAACGACGCCTACCGCGTTCTCGATCCCCGCGCTGTGCAGGCTGTCGATCGAGTTGTCGCCGTGTTGCAGATGCGGCTGGTCACACAGGCGGTCATTCGAGTCGATGGCCGTCCAGGTCGCACCGCCGTGCTCGAGCGCACGCGAAACGGCCTGACCGAAACGGCCAAACCCCAAAATCAGCCAAAAGCCCTTCGGA
>JAKPAM010000258.1 GCA_029779435.1 Pseudomonadota bacterium
CCCGTGGGCTTCGCCGCGCCGGGCAGCTTCGGCACCGACAGGCGGGCCGCGAGCGACGATCTGCTGATCGTCCATGCCGAAGGCGACACCGGCGACGAGGCTGACCAGCGCGAGTTCGCGCAGAGCGCGATCGTCGCCGAACTGACGGCCCGCGCACCCGAGCCCGGCGTCGCTTACGAACGCTTCACCGCCGAAGGACCGCTGGCCCTGCTGCCTTTGCCCGAGGCCGACCGCTACGCGCTCGTCTGGTGCTGCGGACACGACGATGCGCAGCGACGCGCCGCATCGGACGACGCGGCGTTCGCCGCCGCGCTGCAGGCGGCCGTCGGTCCGCGCTGGTCGATCCGCCGCGTCGAGACGCCGCGCGTCGCGATGCCGTTGCGGCGCAAGCGCCGACGCCAGACCATCGCGGGCCGCGAAGTCTGGATCGGCAATGCCGCGCAGGCGCTCCACCCGGTCGCCGGACAGGGCTTCAATCTGGGCCTGCGCGACGCGTTCGTGCTGGCGGCCGAAATCGGCCGGCGCCCGGCGCGCGCACGGGACGGGCATGCCGGGCTGCACGCGGACCGCAGCGTTGCGCACGCAACCCGTAGCATCGGGCACGCACCCCCTGGCATCGGGCACGCGGACCGTGGTGCCGGGCACGCGGACCATGACGTCACGCAGGCATTGGCGCGCTACGAACAAGCCCGGCGCAGCGATCGCGCGCGCGCGATCGGACTGACCGACCTGCTCGCGCGGGTGTTCACGATCGGCCCGCTGCAGGCGGCCGAATCGGTGGCGCTGACGGCGCTCGATCTGCACGCCGGCGCCCGGGACTGGCTGGCCCGGCAGATGATGTTCGGCGTGCGCTGAGCGAAGCGCCGAGGAAGGCACGCCCAGAAGCGCGAGCGAAGGCGCGGAGGGTGCGCTAAGGAAGGCGCCAGGCGCCGCCGCGCGCGCCGATCCCCCATGTGAATGAGGCGGCGCCCCGGCCTGCTCAGCGACTGCTTCGCCGCTGCTCCGCTGCTGCTCCGTTTTGTGCGCTGCCTGTTTCTTGGGCAAGTCAAAGTTCGCTACAATCGAGCCCCAGGGTGCCGGGCATGGGAATTCATGCGCCGGCCCTTTGCTTCTCACAAGCCCCCGATCCCACTCCCCACCATGCGCATCGGCCCGTACCTGCTGGACAACGCCGTGTTCGTGGCACCGATGGCCGGTGTCACCGATCGGCCGTACCGGCAGCTGTGCAAGTCGCTGGGCGCGGGCTATGCGGTCTCCGAGATGGCCGCGTCCAATCCGGCGCTGTGGGCCAGCGTCAAGACCGCGCGGCGGCTCGATCACGACGGCGAGAGCGAGCCCAAGGCCGTGCAGATCGCCGGCGCCGATCCGGCGATGATGGCCGAAGCCGCGCGCTTCAACGTCGATCGCGGCGCGCAGATCATCGACATCAACATGGGCTGCCCGGCCAAGAAGGTATGCAACGTGTCGGCGGGTTCGGCACTGATGGCCGACGAGTCGCTCGCGCTGCGCATCATCGAGGCCGTCGTCGAAGCCGTGACGCCCGGCGGCACGCCGGTCACCGTCAAGATGCGGACCGGCCCGACGCGGGCGGACACCAACGCGCCCCGGCTCGCCAAGGCCGCCGAGAACGCCGGGGCGGCGATGATCACCGTGCATGGACGCAGCCGCGCGTGCGCGTACGGCGGCCAGGCCGAGTACGAGACGATCGCGCGGATCAAGCAGTCGCTGTCGATCCCGGTCGTGGCCAACGGCGACATCGATTCGCCGCGCAAGGCGCATGAGGTGCTGCGCGCGACCGGCGCCGACGCGGTGATGGTCGGCCGCGCCGCGCAGGGCCGCCCGTGGATCTTCCGCGAGATCGTCCACTACCTGCGCACCGGCGAACGACTGCCCCCGCCGACGATCGCCGAGATGCGCGCGCTGATGCGGCACCACCTGCTCGACCACCTGCGCTTCTACGGCGAATACACCGGCGTGCGCACCGCGCGCAAGCACGTCGGCTGGTACCTGCACGACGCGCCCGGCGCCCGGACGTTCCTCGACCGCTTCCACCGCATCGACGACCCGGCCGAGCAGCTTCGCGCGCTCGACGATTTCTTCGACGCGCTTTCCGACGCCTGCCTTTCCGACGCCTGCTTTTTCGACGCTTCTGGCGAGCAGGCCGACACGCCCCGCGGCCAAGCCGCCGCCAACGACCAGCAATTCCTGCCTTTCATGCCAACACTCTTGTCCGGGAGCCAGGTCGCATGACCAAGCCGCCCCCCCTCGACGAAGCGGTCATCCGCAGCCTGGAGAAGTATTTCCGCGATCTGGACGGCACGCCGCCGTGCGCGATCTACGACATGGTCATCGAAGCCGTCGAACGCCCGATGCTCGAAGTCGTGATGAAGGAAGCCCACGGCAACCAGCTACGCGCCAGCGTGATGCTCGGCATCAACCGCAACACGCTTCGCAAGAAGCTCCACCACCACGGCCTGCTCTGACGCATCCGCGACGCGGCCCGTTCCGGAACCCCCATGTCGACCTCCTCCCCTCCTTCTGCTTCGTCCCGGCCGGCGCCTGACCCGGCCACCGCCGTGCGTACCGCGCTGATCAGCGTCTCGGACAAGAACGGCATCGTCGAGCTGGCCCGATCGCTCGACGCGCTCGGCGTGCGCCTGCTGTCCACCGGCGGCACCGCCCGGCTGCTGGCCGACGCGGGCCTGCCCGTCACCGAGATCTCCGATCACACCGGCTCGCCCGAGATGCTCGACGGCCGCGTCAAGACACTGCACCCGAAGGTGCACGGCGGGCTGCTCGCGCGCCGCGACGTGCCCGAGCACATGCAGGCGCTGGCCACGCACGGCATCGACACGATCGACCTGCTGGTCGTCAACCTTTATCCGTTCGAGCGCACGGTCGCCACGCCCGGCTGCACGCTCGACGACGCGATCGAGAACATCGACATCGGCGGGCCGGCGATGGTCCGCTCGGCGGCCAAGAACTGGCAATCGGTGGCCGTGCTGACCGATGCGTCGCAGTACGCGGGCGTCGTCAACGAATTGAAGACGGCCGGCAGCCTGTCACGCTCGACGCGCTTCGCGCTGGCGGTCGCGGCGTTCAACCGCATCGCCGACTACGACGGCGCGATCAGCGACTACCTGTCGTCGCTGCGCCCCGACGGCACGCGCGCCGAGTTCCCCGACCAGTCCAACGGCCGCTTCGTCAAGATCCAGGACCTGCGCTACGGCGAGAACCCGCACCAGCAGGCCGCGCTGTACCGCGACCTGATGCCGGCGCCCGGCTCGCTGGTCACCGCCCAGCAATTGCAGGGCAAGGAGCTGTCGTACAACAACCTGGCCGACGCCGACGCCGCCTGGGAATGCGTGAAGAGCTTCGACGCGCCGGCCTGCGTGATCGTCAAGCACGCCAATCCATGCGGCGTCGCGGTCGCGGCCGACTGCACGCAGGCGTACCTGAAGGCGTTCAAGACCGACCCGACGTCGGCATTCGGCGGCATCATCGCGTTCAACCGTCCGGTCGACGCCGACTGCGTGCAGGCCGTCTCCAAGCAGTTCGTCGAAGTGCTGATCGCGCCCGGCTACACCGACCAGGCGCGCCAGCTGCTGACGACCAAGGCCAACCTGCGCGTGCTCGAATGCCCGCTCGATGCGGTCCAGCCGCAAGGCCCCACGGCCTGGCTGCAAGGGCGCAACGCGCATGACGTCAAGCGGATCGGATCGGGGCTGCTGATCCAGTCGGCCGACAACCACGACGTCCAACCGTCGGACCTGAAGGTCGTCACCCGCCTGCAACCGACGGCCGAGCAGATGGCCGACCTGCGGTTCGCGTGGCGCGTCGCCAAGTTCGTCAAATCCAATGCGATCGTGTTCTGCGCCGACGGCATGACGCTGGGCGTCGGTGCCGGTCAGATGAGCCGGATCGATTCGGCGCGGATCGCGTCGATCAAGGCCGAGAACGCCGGGCTCACGCTCGCGGGGTCGGCCGTGGCCTCCGATGCGTTCTTCCCGTTCCGCGACGGATTGGACGTCGTCGCCGACGCCGGTGCGCGGGCCGTGATCCAGCCGGGCGGCAGCGTGCGCGACGCCGAGGTCATCGCGGCCGCCGACGAGCGCGGTATCGCGATGGTGTTCACCGGTGTCCGCCATTTCCGTCACTAAGGAGACGGGCGCCGCGGGGGCGGCCCACTCCGCCACGCCCCCCGGCACGCGGCGCATCCTCGGCATCGACCCGGGCCTGCGCCTGACCGGCTTCGGCGTCATCGACCAGGACGGCCAGCAGTTGCGCTACGTGGCCAGCGGCGTGATCCGCGTCCCCGACGGCGAACTGCCGGCGCGGCTCTCGTGGATCTTCGCGCAGGTGCGCGAGCTGATCGACACCTACCAGCCCGCGCAGTGCGCGATCGAAAAGGTCTTCGTCAACGTCAACCCGGCCTCGACGCTGCTGCTGGGCCAGGCCCGCGGCGCGGCGATCACCGCGCTGGCCCGCGACGGCCTGCCGGTCAGCGAGTATTCGGCGTTGCAGATCAAGCAGGCGGTGGTCGGCTACGGCCGCGCCAACAAGGCGCAGGTCCAGCAGATGATGGTCCGCCTGCTGCGCCTGCCCGGCGTGCCGGGCCAGGATGCCGCCGATGCGCTGGCGTGCGCGGTCTGCCACGCGCATGGTGCGCAACTGCTCGGCACGCTGGAAGGCGCGCAACATGCGGCGCTGGGCGGCGGACTCGCGAAGCGCGGCCTGCGGCTGCGACGCGGTAGACTCGTGCAGACTTGAGCCTGAAACGGCTTTGAACGGAACGACATGATCGGTCGCATCGCAGGCGTGCTCTTGCAACGCCGCCCGCCGCAGGTTCTCATCGACGCGCATGGCGTCGGCTACGAGATCGACGTGCCGATGAGCACGCTGTACGACCTGCCGCCGGACGGGCAGCCGGTCGTGCTGCTGACGCATCAGGTAATCCGCGAGGACGCGCACCTGCTGTACGGCTTCCTGACCGAAGCCGAGCGGGACGCGTTCCGCCAGTTGCTGCGCGTCAACGGCGTCGGGCCGCGCATCGCGCTGGCCGTGCTGTCCGGCATGTCGGTCGGCGACCTCGTCCAGACCGTCGCGCTGCAGGAGCCTGGCCGGCTGACGCGGATTCCGGGCATCGGCAAGCGCACGGCCGAGCGCGTGCTGCTCGACCTGAAGGGCCGGCTCGTCGACTCGCTGCCCGCCGGCAGCGTCGCGACGGCCGGCGAGACCGGCACCGACGTGCTGCATGCGCTGCTGGCGCTCGGCTATTCGGATAAGGAGGCCGGCGCGGCGATCCGCGCGCTGCCGGCCGGCATCGGCGTCTCGGACGGCATCAAGCACGCGCTGAAAACGCTGGCCAAGGGATAAGCGATGATCGAGCACGACCGCCTGACCAGTCCGGCCGCGGCCTCGCCGAACGAGGAAGCGGTCGAGCGCGCGCTGCGGCCGAAGTCGCTGGCCGAATACGTCGGCCAGCCCAAGGTGCGCGAGCAATTGGAGATCTTCATCAGCGCGGCCCGCAAGCGCCGCGAGGCGCTCGACCACGTGCTGCTGTTCGGCCCGCCCGGGTTGGGCAAGACCACGCTCGCCCACATCATCGCGACCGAGATGGGCGTGAACCTGCGCCAGACCTCGGGGCCGGTGCTCGAACGCGCCGGCGACCTGGCCGCGCTGCTGACCAACCTCGAGCACAACGACGTGCTGTTCATCGACGAGATCCATCGGCTGTCGCCGATCGTCGAAGAGATCCTCTATCCGGCGCTCGAGGACTTCAAGATCGACATCATGATCGGCGAAGGGCCGGCGGCACGGTCGATCAAGCTCGACCTGCAGCCGTTCACGCTGGTCGGTGCCACGACCCGCGCCGGCATGCTGACCAATCCGCTGCGCGACCGCTTCGGCATCGTGTCGCGGCTGGAGTTCTACGGCGCCGACGACCTGGCGCGCATCGTCTCGCGCTCGGCCGCGCTGCTGGGCGCGGCGATCGACGACGCCGGCGCCGCCGAGATCGCCCGCCGTGCGCGCGGCACGCCCCGGATCGCCAACCGGTTGCTGCGCCGGGTGCGCGACTATGCCGAGGTCAAGGGCGACGGGCACATCCACGCATCGCTGGCCGATGCCGCGCTGAAGATGCTGGACGTCGACGTCGCCGGCTTCGACCTGATGGACCGCAAGCTGCTGCGCGCGATCATCGACAAGTTCGACGGCGGTCCGGTCGGTGTCGACAACCTGGCCGCCGCGATCGGCGAAGAGCGCGACACGATCGAGGACGTCCTCGAACCCTACCTGATCCAGCAAGGCTACCTGCAGCGCACGCCGCGCGGCCGCATCGCGACGCAAGCGACCTACCGCCACTTCGGCCTGGCAGCGCCCAGCACGCTGCGCGGCGGCGATGGGAATCTGTTCGACGACGCGGCCGACTAAGGGTTCTGCGTCGATCGG
>JAKPAM010000262.1 GCA_029779435.1 Pseudomonadota bacterium
CCAGTCGGCACCTCGTGACGGCGGCGAAGATGCGCAAGGCGAAGGAGGAGGCCGAACTCGCGAGCGAAGCCAAGTCCGTGTTCCTTGCGAAGATGAACCACCAGTTGAGAACACCGCTGAACGCCGTCATCGGCTATAGCGAGATTCTTCTGGAGGACGCCGAGGCGAACGGCGATACATCGCAGATTCCCGACCTGGAAAGGATCAATAGCGCGGGGCGCCACCTTCTTTCGCTGGTCACGGACGTACTGGACGTGGGCAAGATCGTATCGGAGGACATCGAGCTGGATATGCGTTCCCTGGATCTGTCCAAGTTCATCGACGATGTCGAGTCGACCTGCCGGAACCTGATGACGATAAACAGCAACGAGTTCCGGGTCGAGAAGGGCGAGAATCTCGGCAGCATCCGCGCCGACGAAACGCGCTTGCGGCAGATCGTCATCAACCTGCTCAGCAACGCGGGGAAGTTCACCAATCGGGGCGTCGTCACCCTTGGCGTGAACCGCAGCACGGGTGACGGCTCCGATTCGATCATGATCTCGGTCAAGGACACGGGCATCGGAATCTCCCAGGCCGGCATCGAGAAGCTCTTCACGAACTTCAGCCAGGCCGAAGTCTCGACGGCGGCGAAGTATGGCGGAACGGGGCTGGGTCTGGCGCTTAGCCGCAACCTGTGCCACTTGATGCATGGAGAGATCACCGTCGAAAGCGAGGTGGGACGAGGTTCGACGTTCGCGGTCCGGCTGCCGGTCGAGAACCGGCCGGATCCGATTGCCTCTCCCGTCTCGAATGATCCGGCCACTTCACCTGACGCAATGGGGGTTTCCGTTGCCTAGCCTTCTCCAAGCGGCTTCCGACCGGCTGTATGCGCTGGTCAACTGGTTCATTCCCCAGAAACTGACGGGGGATGCGGACGTCGTGCAAGGCGTACGCATGTTCCTGATCAGCCACTTCTTCGGCCCGTTCCTCGGCCATACGATCTCTCTGTACATTCTCTACATCCAGGGTAAGCCCGACTGGGCATGGGTGGTGTTCTTCGTTGCGATCACGTTGTTCTGGCCGCTGTCATTCCTGTTGCGGCTCACCGGGTGGTACGTTCCACTGGCCTTCATCTCGATTCAGAACCTGCTCTTCGTCATCCTGTGGGGCTGCTACCACTATGGCGGCATCAGTTCGCCGATCCTGCCGTGGCTCATCACCGTTCCCTTGCTGGCCTTCTTCTATCTCCCGAGCGCCAGAACGCGGATCATGATTTCGCTGCTGATCGCCGCGAACCTGATCGGTTTCTACATGATCTACAAGTGGTTCGGCTTCCCCAGTACGATCGCCCTGGGCGCTTTGTCTGGGCTGGGCTTCGTCTCGACTTTCTGCGCCGGCATGTATGTCTCGATGATGGCGCTCTACTACGCGAACATCGTCTCGTCGCAGTCCGAGCTGGAGCAGGAGGTCCAGAGGCATCAGCAAACCGCGCAGGAGCTGAGCGAGGCGACCGAGCAGGCGCAGCAGGCGATGCGCGCCAAGTCCGAGTTCCTCTCGAACATGAGTCACGAACTCAGGACGCCGCTCAACGCGATCATCGGCTACAGCGAGATCCTCATCGAGGAAACCGCGCCCGACGACCAGCAGCTCGCGGATCTGCAAGCCATCAATGGCGCCGGTCAGAGCCTTCTTCGCATGATCAATGAACTCCTCGATCTGTCGAAGCTCGAGGCCGGAAAGATGGAGCTTCATCTGGAGAGCTTCGCGTTGCGCGGGTTCGTCGACCAGATCGCCCGGGAGTGGCTCAAGCCCGTCGCCGACAGCGGCAATGAGTTCCGCGTCGATTGCGCGGAGGATCTCGGCGAGGTCGTCGGCGATTCCGCGAAGCTGAGTCAGGCCGTCGGCAGCCTGCTGAGCAACGCCGCGAAATACACGAAGGGCGGCTGCGTCACGTTGAGCGCGTCGAACGAGGGCGGCTGGATCGCCGTTGCGATAAGCGATACGGGGCCTGGCATCGGTCCGGATCAGTTGGCCAATCTGTTCGAGACCTTCGGCAAGCAGGACGGCGAGACGTCGAGCATCTACCGGGAGACGGCGGGACTCGGGCTTCCGCTCAGCCAGAGGCTTTGCCGCCTGATGGCCGGCGATCTGACTGTCGACAGCGGGCTGGGCCGGGGCTCTCGCTTCACGATCCGGGTTCCCTCGAACCTTGCGAACAGCAATGGTTCGCCCGCCGCGGAATCGGTCCTTTCAGTCTCGAGCGAATCCCTCTGAGGGTATCGTCGGCTCGCGCGTGCCGCGTGCCGCGGCGCCCGGCCGGCGTTCGATGCCGGCCTGGTGATCGGCGTCAGAACTTGACGTTGACTCCGAGGCGCGAAATAAGCAGGTCGTTGGCGAACCGGTAGCTGATCATCTCGCCGGCAAACGCTGTCGGATCGGTTCCGCGAACGATGCGGTTGGCGAGGTTGACGTACAGCGCCTCGAACTTGAGGCTCACATTGCTCGTCACCCGGTGCTCGAGGCCGATCCCGATGGCATAGCCGAGGCGCGTCCCCGAACCGGACCAGTCCGGAGACGTGTACCCGATCTCGGGCAGCGAGAGCTCGAAGCGGTTGCGGACGTGTCCCGCGGCCAATCCTATGGAGCCGAAGACCAGCGTATCGCCGAAAGCGTAGCCGCCGCGCGCGCGCAATGTGGCCAGAATGCCGAAGTCGGTCGAGTAGCTGGTATTCGTGCTGACCCCCGGAAAGGGCGAGCTGGGAACGTTGTCGATACGGGAATAGCTCTGGTGCGACGATGTTCCTACGTACCCGATGTCAGCTTCGATACCGTGGACGAAGGACCCCGACTGAAAGTTGTAGCCGACTCCGATGCCGGCTACGCCCCCCGTCGAACTCCGATCGATACGGCGCGGAAAAAGGCCGTATTCGACGTCGAGCGGGATGAGGTTTCCCGAATGCTCATCCAGGACCGCCCGGCCGGAGCTGGTTCCCAATCCGCCGAAGGCGCCGATGTAGGCGCCCGACCAATCGGACTTGGGTTGCGCTCCGAAGTTCGGTGGCTTCTCGTCGGCCGAGGCGGATTGAGCGAACATTGCCGCCACTAAGACTACGGCGAGCCGCATGTCGGAGCTCCGTGACTGAAGGGTTGAAAGCGGGCTCCGCAACATCCCTGGGGTTTCCCCGCTTCAACTGGCCGTTTTCTTTTGTTTTCCGTCCGCTTTCATGCAGCAAGACTTAGCGAACCGGCAATTGCAGCGGGTGACATCCCTTCATGATGACGAATCATCGATGAGAAGAGGCGGATCCGATCCCTTCCAAGCGTCCGCTCCTGTCGTTCCATGGTCAATCGCATGCCCGTCGAACGGTCGGCTTTGGCGGCAAAGCGGTAAAGGCGGAGCAGAACGACGCTCGTTCCGTCGACTCCGTGGACCTGGTTTCGGACCTCGTGGGGACACGACTCGCAGTCAGGTGCTGGCGCGCAGCGTCTTGGCGGCGCAGACCATGTTGGTCAGCGCCGGAATGACCTCGGCCCACTGGCGGGTCTTCAGACCGCAGTCGGGGTTGACCCACAGGCGCTCGGCCGGCACGCGTTCGGCGGCCTTGCGCATCAGTTGCACGATGTGCTCCTGCGTCGGGATGTTCGGCGAGTGGATGTCGTACACGCCGGGGCCGATCTCGTTCGGGTACTGGAAGTTCTCGAACGCATCGAGCAGTTCCATGTCCGAGCGCGATGTCTCGATCGTGATGACGTCGGCGTCCATGCCGGCGATCGACGCGATGATGTCGTTGAACTCCGAATAGCACATGTGGGTGTGGATCTGCGTTTCGTCGCGTACGCCGTTGGCCGTGATGCGGAAGCTCTCCACCGCCCAGTCCAGGTACTCCTTCCATTGCGACTTGCGCAGCGGCAGGCCCTCGCGCAGCGCCGCTTCGTCGATCTGGATCACGTGCACGCCGGCCTTTTCTAGGTCCAGCACTTCGTCACGGATGGCGAGCGCGAGCTGCTTGCACGTTACCGAGCGCGGCTGGTCGTCGCGCACGAACGACCAGTTCAGGATCGTGACCGGGCCGGTGAGCATGCCCTTCATCGGCTTGCTGGTCAGCGACTGCGCATAAGTGATCCATTCGACGGTCATGGCCTTGGGGCGGCTGATGTCGCCGAACAGGATCGGCGGCTTGACGCAGCGCGAACCATAGGACTGTACCCAGCCGAACTGGCTGAACGCATAGCCGTCGAGCTGTTCGCCGAAGTACTCGACCATGTCGTTGCGCTCGGCTTCGCCGTGCACCAGCACGTCCAGCCCCAGCTTTTCCTGCTCGCGTACGCTGCGTTCGATCTCGGCGCGCATCGCGGCCTGGTAGCCGGGGGAGTCCAGGCGGCCGGCCTTGAACTCGCTGCGCGCGTGGCGGATCTCGGCGGTCTGCGGAAACGAACCGATGGTGGTCGTCGGGTAAGCGGGCAGCTTCAGATGCGCCGCCTGCTTCGTCGCGCGTTCGGCATAAGCGCTCGCGCGTGCGCCCAGGTCGGCACTGAGACCGGCCACCGCGGCCTGTACCGCCGGATCGTTCACGCGGGGCGATGCGCGGCGCGCGGCCAGCGCGGCCCGGTTGGCGGCCAATGCCTGCTGCACCGAGGCACGCCCGTCGCGCAGGGCTTTTCCGAGCACGCGCAGTTCTTCGAGCTTCTGCAGCGCGAAGGCCAGCCAGGACTTCACGTCGGCATCGAGCTTCTGCTCGCTCGCCAGATCCACCGGCACGTGCAGCAGCGAGCACGACGGCGCGATCCAGAGGCGATCGCCCAGGCGTTCGGCCAGCGGCTCGATCCAGTCGAGGACGGCCGTCAGGTCGGTCTTCCAGATATTGCGACCGTTGATGACGCCCAGCGACAGCACCTTGTGCGACGGCAGCAGGTTGATCAGCGGTTGCACGCCCGCACGGTCGTTGATGGCGTCGACATGCAGGCCGGCGACCGGGAGATTGGCCGCCAGGTAGGCGTTCTCCTGCAATTGCCCGAAGTAGGTCGCGACGAGCAGCTTGACCTTGGCGCCCTTGAGCTGGTGGTAGGCGATGTTGAACGCGTGCTGCCAATCGGTATCGAGCTCGGTCACGAGCAGGGGTTCATCGACCTGCACCCATTCCACACCTCGCGCGGCCAGCGTATCCAGCAGCTCTCCGTACACGGGCAGCAGGCGTTCCAGCAGGGCGAGCTTGTCCGAGTCGTCCTTGGCCTTGCCGATCGCCAGGTAAGTGACCGGACCGACGATGACGGGCTTGGCTTTGACCCCCTGGGCCTTGGCCTCGGCCAGTTGCTCCAGCAGCCGCGACGCATCGAGCTCGAACTGCGTGGAGGCGGTGAACTCGGGAACGATGTAGTGGTAGTTGGTGTCGAACCACTTGGTCATTTCACCGGCGGCCACGCCACCGCAGCAGGCTGCATGGTCCTCGGCACCCTTGGCCGAGCGGCCGCGCGCCACGCGGAAGTAGTTGTCCAGCGGATCGCCGTGGAAGCCCTGCACGCGTTCCGGCAGGTTGCCCAGCGTGAAGCTCATGTCGAGCACCTGGTCGTAGAAGGCGAAGTCGCCGACCGGCGCCAGATCCAGGCCCGCCTGGTTCTCCCAGTGACGCTTGCGCAGTCGCGCGCCCAACGACTTCAGCTCGTCGCGCGATGACTCGCCCTTCCAATAGGATTCGAGCGCGAACTTCAGTTCGCGCTTGGCCCCGATGCGGGGAAAGCCGAGGTTGTGGATCGTGGTCATGGTCCGCCTTCTGAAAACAAAACAGGAATGGCCACGATCGTAGGAAAACGGTTCGATGAAGTAAAATGGTCTTATCTCACGTAATCATGAATATTATTCACTGAATATGCTGGAACGCATCCATCTGGCCGTCGTGCAGGAGGTCGAGAAACGGGGCTCGCTGACCGCGGCGGCCGAGGTGCTGCACGTCACGCAGTCAGCGCTCAGCCACAGCATGAAGAAGCTGGAGCAGCAACTGGGCACCGACATCTGGCTGCGCGAGGGACGCAGCTTGCGGCTCACGCAGGCGGGCCAGTACCTGCTGGCCGTGGCCAACCGGGTGCTGCCGCAACTGAACCTCGCCGAGGAGCAGTTGCGCCAGTTCGCTCAGGGCGAGCGCGGCACGCTGCGCATCGGCATGGAGTGCCACCCTTGCTACCAATGGCTGCTGAAGGTCGTGTCGCCGTATCTGGCGGCCTGGCCCGACGTCGACGTCGACGTGAAACAGAAATTCCAGTTCGGCGGTATCGGTGCGCTGTTCGGGTACGAGATCGACTTGCTGGTCACGCCGGATCCACTGTTCAAGCCGGGGCTGAAGTTCGAGCCCGTCTTCGACTTCGAGCAGGTGCTGGTCGTCGCCAAAGGTCATCCGCTGGCCAGCGCCACGCACGTGAAACCGCAGCAGGTCGCGAAGGAGGTGCTGATCACTTATCCGGTCGACATCGAGCGGCTGGACGTCTACAACCAGTTCCTGCTGCCCGCGGGCATCACGCCCAGGCGCCACAAGACGATCGAGACCACGGACATCATGTTGCAGATGGTGGCCAGCGGCCGCGGCGTGGCGGCGCTGCCGCGCTGGCTGGTCGAAGAGTACGCGGACAAGCTCGATATCGTGCCGGTGCGGCTCGGACCGCGCGGCATCGCCAAGCAGATCTTCCTGGGGGCGAGAGAGGCCGATGCGGCCATCGACTACATACGGGCCTTCGCCGAGCTTGCCCGCCATACCGCAGGGATCCGTTCGGCGACCGCTTGACGCATGCCGGTGGCGACCGGTTCCGCAAGATGCGGAGAATGGTTCAGCGACCATGAGGTAATGGTCCACCGACCATAAGGGGTAAGGCGGCTCGTGCACAGGCGAAGTCGCTCGGCGACCTCGAAACGGCGGATCAACGACTGTCCAGGGGCCATGGCGAAAGCGTCTCTATTTTCGATCGATACGAGCGACATCAATCTGGTCCGGGCCCAGCTCGCGGCCTTCAGCAAACAGGTTCCGTTGCTCTATTCGGTGCTCAGCATCAACGCATTGCTGAGCATCGTCAGCTTCAAGCAGTACGCGCCGGCCTGGCTGGGGATGTACCTGCCGCTCCTGGTGATGACGGTCAGCATCGTGCGCTCGATCGTCTGGTTGCGCGGCCGTCACAATATCCTGTCCGATGAGCAGGCCAGGCGTCGCCTGCGCGGCGTGGTCGGCATCGGCGGCTCGCTGACCGCCATCGTGCTGGTCTGGTTCCTCGGCCTGTTCCTGGTCGTGGACACGCCCTTGCTGAAAATCCACGTCGC
The DNA here is from genome assembly GCA_029779435.1 of Pseudomonadota bacterium. Taxonomy (GTDB): domain Bacteria; phylum Pseudomonadota; class Gammaproteobacteria; order Burkholderiales; family Burkholderiaceae_E; genus JAKPAM01. The sequence goes on from JAKPAM010000262.1 coordinate 7,277, forward strand.
CTATTCGCTGGTGGCGACGATCATCTCGTGCATGATCTGCCTGATGCATCTGCGGCCGGCGATGATCATGGTCGGAGCGGCCACCGTGCCGCTATGCGCGGTGCTGCTTCTCTCGGGCGACAGCCGGCTCGCGATCATCGGCGTCAATCAATTGCTGGTGCTGGTCGCGGCGATCTACATCCTGGCGGTGGCATCGCGCGACTTCGATCGGATGATCAGGCTGGCCAGCGAGAACGCGCGGTTCGCCAACCTGGACAGCCTGACGGAGTTGCCGAACCGGCGCGCCTTCTTCGAGCACGTCGGCGACGCGCTGCGCGCGACGCAGGCGAACCGGCGTCCGTTCGCCGTGGCCGTGCTCGATATCGACGGCTTCAAGGCCATCAATGACCTGCATGGCCATGTCACCGGCGACCGGTTGCTGATCGAGGCCGGGCGCCGGTTGCAAACGGTATGCGGCGAGGGCGCGCGGATCCATCGCCTCGGTGGCGATGAGTTCGCCCTCACCGTGTCCGAGGCCCGCGATCCGGCGGCGATCCTGAAGTTCGGCGAACGGATATGCGCGTCGATCGCCCAGCCGTTCAAGCTGCCGGGCGCCACGGCCAATGTCTCCGCATCGGTCGGTTTCGCGATCTTCCCGATCGCGGGCGAATCCGCCGAATTGCTCTACGAGCGCGCCGACTATGCGCTGTACTTCGCCAAGAGCCACAAGCGCGGCCAGCCGGTGATCTTTTCCGAGGCGCACGAGTCGGACATCCGCAACCAGAGCACCGTCGAGCAGGCCTTGCGCAATGCCGACCTGGACCAGGAACTGAGCCTGAACTTCCAGCCGCTGTTCGACGTCGACAAGGGCGAGCCGACCGCCTTCGAAGCGCTGGCCCGCTGGAGGAATCCGACGCTGGGCTGGGTGGCGCCGAACGTGTTCATCCCGGTCGCCGAACGCACGGACCTGATCTTCCGTATCACGCATACCTTGCTGCGCAAGGCGCTGGCCGCCGCGCGCACCTGGCCGGACCCGATCCGGATCTCGTTCAACCTGTCGATGCGCGACATCGCGTCGGCCGACTCGATCGCCGAGATCCGGCGCATCGTCCGGTCCAGCGGACTGGATCCCCGGCGCATCGAGTTCGAGATCACCGAGTCATCGCTGATGGCCGACTTCACGCAGGCGCTGGCTTCGGTGCGGACGCTGCGCGAACTGGGCGCACGGATCTCGCTGGACGACTTCGGCACCGGCTATTCGAGTCTCAGCCATGTCCACCGGCTGCCGTTGGACAAGATCAAGGTCGACCGCAGCTTCATCGTCGACATCGAATCCCGTTCGTCGAGCCGCGACATCCTGAAGACGGTCATCGACCTGTGCTCGAACCTGAACATCGCCTGCGTCGTCGAGGGTACCGAAACCGCTCGCCAGACCGAGATCGTTCGCGGCCTCGGCTGCCGCTCGATGCAGGGGTACTTCTTCGCGCGGCCGATGCCGCTCGGTGACATCCCGGGCTTTCTCGCGACGAAGCGTCCGGCCCGGATTGCCGAAAGCGCGCCGGAGCCGGTCAGCGCCGGCGCGCCTGGATAGTCCGCTTCGCCAAGGCTTGCAGCGCGCCGGCCGTTGATCCGCGCTGCATCAATCGAGGCGATCGAAACGAAGCATGGGCTTCGCCGTCCCGGCGCGGGACGTCTGCTCCACCGCACTGCGCCAATCGTCAAGGGCAAAAACCTGGACTGGCGGCACGTCGAGCCGGAGCAGGGCGGGCCACAGGCGCTGAAACCGTCTTTGCCACGTGTCGGGCGACAGGGTCGCCAGGCTGTCCCGAAGATGGAACCGTTCGTAGCGGGCGCGAGGGGTTCCGGAAGGCCGGATGCCTTGCCCCGACAGCAGGCCATAGGCGATGAAAACCGTACGCTCCCGCATGGCGTCGAGCACGATGGAGCCGACCGGGCCGCCGAGCGCATCGAAGACGAGATCCGCGTCGCCCGCGGCCGCTGTCACGGTCCGGATGTCGTCGATCGAGATCGGTTCGATGCCGCAGGCAATCAGACGGTGCATGCGAAGTTCGGAACGGTGGATGCCTCGAACGCAGGCCGCGCCTCGTTCCAGCGCCCAGCGTCCCAGCAGTTCGGCGCAAGCCGACCCCGCGCCGCTGAGAAGTACTCGCTTGCCGGCGACCGGCCAGGCGTCCAGCATCGTCGAAGCCGCGAGCGGGTTGATGTAGGCCCGCGCGGCGACGAGATCGTTGATCGTGTCCGGTACCGGGACGGCCAGGGCGGGATCGCAATCGACATGCGTCTGCCAGGTGCCATCGCCTCGAAGCGGCAGCACACGCTGGCCGACGAGTGCGGCGTGGGTGTCGGGCGCGTGGACCACCCGGCCCACGCCTTCGTAGCCCGCGACGGCCGGAAGCCGGATGCGGTGCGCGTACGCGCCCGTGATCGGAATCAGATCGGACGGATTGACGGGCGCGAAGGTCATCGCGACGCGCATCCGCGTCGGGCTTGGCGGCGGCGAGGCGGCGGTTTCGAGCCGAAGCCGTTCAATCGGCGAGCCGAACGAGCGATAGATAAGCGCCTTCAAGAATCAACCCTCCGGATATCTGCGGTGTGCGGTCGGGTGCCCGGCTCGAGGCTGGAGGTGTACGGCAGCGCCCTGGTCGGCAGGAGGGGGCGCAATAAGCGCAGGTCGTTCATCGGGATTGTTTCCGCGGCGGATCGCGCCAGGTCTGCGGCTGTCCGCCATAGGGGTGAGCCGGTCGGGGTGATCCCCGAGTCGCCATGTTAGGGCCTGTTAACGCTAAGATCGCCCCTGCGTGAAGCCCTGTTCGAGCCTGCCAACGAACTCGCGGAACGGAACACCCGTGTTCGCGCTTCGTTGCAGCGGCTGAGGCGCGCCGCACGGGCCGTTCACAGGCGGGGGGCGCCGGCTTTGCGCCGCTTCACGGGCGATTCGCGCGCCTTCGCCTTGTTCGCCGCGTGTTCGCGGCCGATCGCTTCCAGCCCGGCGATCGCGAACTGGAGCAGGTGCGACGTCAGATCCCGCCGAGGCATCCGCAGAACCTGCTGCGCGGGGCCGGGCAGGTTGCCGGCGCTGGCGACCAGCAGCATCAGGCAGGGCGCCGCGATGCTGATCATGCAACGCAGCAGCGCGGGATCGTCTTCGGGAATGCCGCTGACTTCGCCCAGGATGCGCCGGATCAGCACGAATTTTGGTTCCAGATCCTCGTCCAACAGGGCTCGCAGGTTCGACGACGGGGCCAGCAACTCACGCGCGAACAGGCGTGCATGCCAGCCGTCATTGCCTATCGCGGCTTCGGTCAGCCTGTCGATGCACCAACTCAGCTTCTCGCGCGGGGGAAGCGCGCTTTCGACAGTCCGATGCAAATCGTCGAGGCTGATGATTCGCCGATGGGCTTCGATGAGCACCGCCTGATAGAGGCCGCGGCGGCTGCCGAAGTGGTAATTGATCGAAGCGAGATCCACGCCGGCTTCCGCTGCGATGGCCTTGCTGGTGGTTTCCGCGTAGCCGGTCGCCGCGAACAAGGGTCCGGCGACTTCCAGGATGCGGGTACGGGTCAGCTCGCCATCGGTACGGGTACTCCGGCGCGGTGAGGTCATGAATGATTCGGCTATCCGAGGTCCACGGGCGGGGTTGATTGTCTCCCGGCAATAGATTAAATTCAATTTAGATTTAAGACGAATAAAGCAAAGCATCGACCTGCGTTCGCACTGATTCTCCAGGCACTCCCTCATGACGAAGAAGCTGCTCATCATTGGCGTCCTGGCCATCGCGCTGCTCATCGGCGGCCTGCTCTGGTGGACGAACCGCGACACCGATGTCGCCACCGGATTGACCCTGTACGGCAACGTCGACATCCGGCAGGTATCGCTGGCTTTCGACGGCAGCGGGCGGGTCGCCGAATTGCGCGCCGAGGAAGGCGACAAAGTGCAGGCCGGAGCGGTGCTGGCCCTGCTGGATACCCGCACGTTGGCGCTGCAGGCGGAACAGGTCCGCTACCAGATCGGCGTGCAGCAGCAGGCCTTATTGCGTCTGCGCAACGGCTCGCGTCCGCAGGAGGTCGCGCAGGCCCGCAGCCGCGTGGTCGCGGCACAGGCCGACGCGTCGCAGGCCGAGGACGACCTCGAACGTCTGCAAGGCATCGCGGCCAATACCCAGGGGCGCGGCGTCAGCGCACAGGATGTGAGCCGCGCCCGAACACGCCTGAGCGTCGCCCGTGCGAAGGTCGCGGAGCAGCGAGAGGCATGGCGACTCGCGCAATTGGGGCCGCGCGCCGAAGACGTGGCGGGGGCCGAGGCGCAACTCGACGCCGCGCAGGCGCAACTGGCCCTGCTGCGGCATCAGATCGCGCAAGGCGAACTCAAGGCGCCCGCCGATGCGATCGTGCGTTCGCGTCTGCTGGAACCGGGCGACATGGCGACGCCCCAGCGGCCGGTCTTCGCATTGGCGTTGACGCAACCCAAGTGGGTACGCGTCTATGTCGGCGAACCCGAACTCGGCAAGGTGAGACCCGGCATGGCGGCCACCGTCGTCACCGACAGCCGCCCCGGCCAGCCCATCGCGGGCAAGGTCGGCGCGATCTCGTCGGTCGCGGAGTTCACGCCCAAGTCGGTCCAGACCGAGGAATTGCGCACCAGCCTGGTCTACGAGGTACGCGTGCTGGTCGACGATCCGCAAGACGTGCTACGCCTGGGGCAGCCGGCAACGGTCCACCTGGCGATCGATGTCCGGCAATGAACGCGAGCGAGACGACGGTCATCGCCGAGGGCCTGCGCAAGACGTTCGAGGCGCCGGGCGGCGGCCCGCTGCATGCGGTGAACGACGTATCGATGACGATACGCGCCGGCGAACTGACCGCGATCGTCGGGCCGGATGGCGCGGGCAAGACGACGTTGCTGCGCATGATGGCCGGGCTGCTCGCGCCCGACGCCGGGCGCCTGCAAGTGCTGGGCAGCGATGTGGCAGTGCAGCCGCAAGCGGTGCAGGACCGCCTCGGCTACATGCCGCAGCGTTTCGGGTTGTACGAAGACCTGAGCGTGCAGGAGAACCTGGATCTGTACGCCGACCTGCATGGGGTGCCGGCCGCCGAGCGCGGCCGGCGCTTCGCCCGGATGCTCGACATGACCGACCTCGCGCGTTTCACCGCGCGTCCGGCGGGAAAGCTGTCCGGCGGCATGAAGCAGAAGCTGGGTCTGGCCTGCACGCTGGTGCGTTCTCCGGACCTGCTGCTGCTCGACGAGCCCAGCGTCGGCGTCGATCCGCTGTCGCGGCGCGACTTGTGGGAGATCGTGCGGCAGTTGGTCGATGACGAGAACCTGAGCGTGGTCATCAGCACCGCCTACATGGACGAGGCCGAGCGTTGCGCGCAGGTCTTCGTGATGAGCGCGGGCCGATTGCTGGACGCGGGCACGCCGGCGGCATTGCGCGAACGCGCGCGCGGATTGACCTTCATCGCGTCGCCTCCGGCAGGCATGCCTGCCCGCGATCTCCAGGCGCGGCTGATCGATGCCGACGAGTCGATCATCGATGCGGTTCCCCAGGGGGGGGCCGTTCACTTCATCCGGGAACCGCGGGCGACTGCCGGCGACGTGGCGCGGTTGCTGGGCGATATCGGCTGCGCACCCCGTCCGGAAGCACTCGAAGACGCTTTCATGATGATGCTGCACCAGCAGCGGCGGCAGGAGGCGGCTCGGGCGCCGGCACCGCGGGCGGCCTCGCCCGCGCGGATCGTGAACGACGCTGCCGGCGGGCCGGTGATCGTGGTCCGCGACCTGGTGCGCAAGTTCGGCGATTTCACCGCGGTCGCGTGCACGTCGTTCGACGTCGATCGCGGCGAGATATTCGGCTTGCTGGGCCCTAATGGCGCGGGCAAGACGACGACGTTCCGCATGTTGTGCGGCTTGCTGCCGGCCACCAGCGGCCGCCTGGAGGTGGCGGGCTTCAATCTGCGCACGGCACGCGCGCAGGCGCGCGGACACATCGGCTATGTATCGCAGAAGTTCGCGCTGTACGGCAATCTGACCGTGCGCGAGAACCTGGAATTCTTCGGCGGTGCCTACGGACTGCGCGGCCAGGTGCTGCGCGAGCGCGTGACCGGGAGCATCGAAGCGTTCGGGCTGGAGCCCCGGGCGGTCAGCGGCCTGCTCCCCGGCGGCTACAAGCAACGCCTGGCCATGGCCGCCGGCCTGCTGCACCAGCCGGACATCCTGTTCCTGGACGAACCGACCAGCGGCATCGACCCGCTGGCGCGGCGCGCCTTCTGGCGGACGATCACCGCGCTGGCCCAGGGCGGCGTCACGGTCATCGTCACCACGCACTTCATGGAGGAAGCCGAATACTGCGACCGCATCGCGATCCAGGATGCCGGGAAGATGCTGGCGCTGGGTACGCCGCAGCAGGTTCGCGAGCAGGCCGGAGGCGGCCGTGACACCGATATGAACCAGGCGTTCATCGCCATCGTCGAGCAGGCCCGCACCGAAGGCCGACGCGCGACGGCGGGAGCCGGCACATGAAGCCTTCGGGATTCACCAGGCGATTCATCGCTCTGCTGCGCAAGGAGGTCCGCCAGATGCTGCGCGACACGAGCACGCTGGCGGTCGGCCTGATGCTGCCGGCCGTGTTGATCCTGCTGTTCGGCTATGGGCTGTCGTTCGACGTCAAGAACGCGCCGGTGGCCGTGGTGCTGGAGGATGGTTCGCCGACGGCGCGCGATGTGCTCGCCGGCCTGGCGGGATCGCCGTTCCTGGCGCCCGTGTGGACGAGCAGCATGCCGGATGCCGAGCGCAGGATGCGCGATGGAGAAGTGCGCGCGATCGTACGCGTGCCCGCGGATTTCTCCCGACGATTGGCGGCCGGACAGGCGCAGGTCCAGTTGCTGCTCAACGGCGTCGATTCCAATACCGCCGCCGCCGTCGAAAGCTACGTGGGAGGCGCCATTGCCGCCTGGGCGCAGCGCAACGCCGACCGTGCCGGCGGCAAGGCCGGTGCCGGCGGCGTGGAACTGGTGCAGCGCGTGTGGTTCAACGAAGCCTCGACCAGCACGTGGTATCTGGTGCCGGGGCTGATCGCGCTGGTGATGACGCTGATCGGCGCCTTCCTGACTTCGCTGCTGATCGCGCGCGAATGGGAGCGCGGCACGCTGGAATCGCTGTTCGTCACGCCGGTGCGGCCGCTGGAGATCGTGCTGGCCAAGCTCGCGCCCTACCTGTTGGTCGGCGCCGTGGATCTGGCGCTGTGCCTGCTCGCAGCCCGGTTCCTGTTCGACGTACCGATGCGCGGTTCGCTGTCGGTGATCGTGTTCGCCTCGCTGCTGTACCTGGCGGTATCGCTGCTGCTGGGCTTGTTCATCTCAGGCAAGACGCGCAACCAGTTCCAGGCCAGCCAGGTGGCGCTGCTGGCCAGTTTCATGCCGGCCATGATGCTGTCGGGTTTCATCTTCGATCTGCGCAACGTCCCTCTCGTCGTCCGGGGAGTCAGCCAGTTATTGCCGGCGACGCACTTCATGGGACTGATCAAGACGGAGTTCCTGGCCGGCGACGACTGGCCGATGATCCTGCGCGATTGCACGATCCTCATCGTCTACGCGATCGTGCTGACCGTCGCGGTGAGCCGCACGCTGCGCAAGACGCTGGATTGAGGACGGGAGCGTCGATCAGCCATGTCCGTCATCCTCGCGTTCCTGTCGTCGATCGGCTTCCTGTGCCGAAAGGAACTGCTGGCGCTGTTCAAGGAACCCTCGAGCCGCGTGATCCTGTTCGCGCCCGCTCTGGTGCAGGCACTGCTGTACGGTTATGGCGCGACCTACGATCTGACTCATGCGCCTTATGCCGTGCTGGACCTGAGCCGGGGCGCCGCCTCGACCGAACTGCTGGCGCGTGTGGATGGCACGGGCGTATTCAAGCGCGAGGCCACTTTGACCGTGCCGGGGCAGATCGCGCGGGCAGTCGATCGCGACGGCGTGCTGCTGGTGCTGAACTTCCCCGCGGATTTCGACGCCCGGTTGGCCGGCGGCCAGCCGGCGCCCATGCAGATGATCCTGGACGGTCGCAACTCGACGACCGCCGCTGCGGCGGCGGCCCAGGTCAGCGCCATCGTCGCCGCTTATAACCGGCAGCATGCGGGCACCCCGGCAGTCAGCGTGGAGCGGCGCGCCTGGTACAACCCGAACCTCGAATCGCGCTGGAACCTGATGCCGGCGCTGATCGCCGCGCTAAGCCTGATCCAGACCTTGCTGCTGGCCTCGCTGTCGGTCGCACGCGAGCGAGAGCAGGGCACGTTCGACCAACTGCTGGTGACGCCGCTGACGCCGATTCAGATCCTGATCGGCAAGGCGTTGCCGTCGATGCTGGTCGGTCTGGCGCAGGCGACGGTGATCCTGCTGATCATCCGCTTCTGGTTCCACATACCGATGGCCGGCTCCCCGTGGCTGCTCTATCCGGGATTGCTGGTCTTCACCGGCGCCGTCGTGGGACTCGGCCTGTCGATTTCCGCGCTGTCGCTGAACATGCAGCAGGCCATGCTCTATACGTTCCTGCTGATCATGCCGATGATGCTGCTGTCGGGCCTGCTCACGCCGGTGAGCAACATGCCCGAACTCCTGCAACTGGTTACCTACGCCAATCCGCTGCGCTTCGGCATGGACCTCGTGCGCCGCGTCTATCTCGAAGGGGCGGGGCTGCGCGAAGTGGCGTTCGATTTCGTTCCGATGTTGGCGATGGCCGCCGTCACGCTGCCGCTGGCAGCCTGGCTGTTTCGCAACCGCCTCTCCTGATAACGGGTATCGGCCATGCACTATCCTCGTATCTTTCCTGGTCGGTCGCGGCGGCGCGTGGCGCGGCTGCCGACAGGCCCGTCGGCGCGCTTGTCCGCCTGCTCGCTGGCATGCGGGCTCGCCCTGGCGTTGGCCGGCTGCGCGACAGGCCCCTCGTTCAACAAGCCCTCGCCGGCGGCGCCCGATGACTGGACGAGCTGGCGCAGCGCCGACGATGCGTTGCGCACCACCGTCGGCAATGCACGGGCGCTGCCGCCGGACTGGTGGCGGGCGTTCGGCGATCCGACGCTGGACCGTCTCGTCCAACGTGCGTTCCTGGCCAGCCCGGACTTGCGGACGGCCATGCTGCACTTCGCCCAGGCCCGCGCGCAGCGCGCTACTGTCGAGGCCCAGCGCGGGCCTCTCGTCGACGCCACCGGCGGCGCGGTCCGTCAGCGACAGAGCGAGCATGGCGCCGGCACACGCATGATCGACGTGATCGGCGGCGACAGATCGACGCTGGCGCAGGCGCTGAGCGCCCCGTTCACGCTGTACCAGATGGGCTTCGATGCGTCCTGGGAGCCGGACCTGTGGGGCCGCGTGCGCCGTGCGGTCGAGGCCGCCGACGCCGACGTGTCCGGCCAGGCGGCGCTGCTGGACCTCGCCCGGCTCAGCCTGGTCAGCGATGTGGCGCGCAGCTATTTCGAGCTGCGAACCACCCAGCGCCAGATCCGGCTGGCTCGCGAAGACATCGCCGCCCTGGAGGATCGCGAGGGCCTGCTGCAAGCACGCGTGAACGGTGGTGTCGCCGATCACCTGGATCTGGAGCGTCAGCGTGCCGAACTGACGGCGGTGAAGGCGCGACTACCGGAACTGCTGGCCCAGGCAGGCGTCAGTGCCAATCAGATCGCGCTGCTGCTGGGGGAGCGGCCCGGCGCGTTGCGTGATGAGCTGGCCGCCGCTCCGGATGGCCCGACCGTGCTGCCGGATCTGGCGCTCGGGCTGCCGTCGGAAGTGGCCTTGCGCCGGCCCGACATCCGCGCCGCCGAGGCCCGGCTGCATCGCGCTACGGCCAGCATCGGCGTTGCGCGAGCCGAGTTGTATCCCAGCATCCGCCTGGGGGCACGGTTCGGCTACGAGTCGTACTTGAACGGCGAATTCTCCGCCTGGGGCAGTCGTGCATGGTCGATCGGGCCGACGCTGGCCCTGCCGCTGTTCGATCGTGGCCGGCGCAAGAGCGTGGTGCAGTTGCGCGAGCTGGAACAGCAGGAAGCGGCGGTGGATTACCAGAAGACCGTGCTCAAGGCGTGGCAGGAAATCGACGATGCGCTTAGCGGCTTCACCGCCGAGCAGCAGCAGGAGCGTGCGCTGCAAGCGAGGATGCACAGCGCCGGCCAGGCCTACGAACTGGCGCGGGCCCGCTACGACGCGGGCGTGGCCGATTTCCTTTCGGTGCTCGATGGTCAGCGCGGCTATCTGCAGGCGCGCCGCGACCTGGCTGCCAGCGAAGGGCGCCTGGGCACGCGCTACGTGATGGTCAACAAGGCGATCGGCAATGTGCCGTTGCCGGCGACAGAGGAGAGGACGGATCGCTGACGCTGCGAACGCGTGCCGTGCTCGGAGCAGCGCGGCAGCGATCCGGCTCGACGCTCAATCGTCGTCCAGCGTGAAGCCGACCTTCACCGTCACCTGCCAGTGCGCGACCTTGCCATTGGCGATGTGGCCGCGTGTCTCGATGACTTCGAACCACTGCAGGTTGTGAAGCGAGCGACTCGCCTTCTCGATGGCTTTCTGGACGGCGTCCTCGACGCCGGTCTCGGATGATCCGGTGAGTTCCACGGATTTGTAGACGTGGTTGGACATCGCGCGCCTCCTCATGGGGTTCAGGAGTACTCATTGTGCGCTCGGCAAGGCTCCGTGCCCATCGGCATCGGCCCAGGACAACGTCGGACAAGCATCCGCGACGCCAGTCGATGCTTGACTCTCGCCGCCTGCTTCGACACTATATGTGTACATAGTCCACATATGATTGCCCTGATAGAGGAGATGACGTCATGACGGCCAAGAACACCGTGTGCCTGTGGTTCGACAAGGACGCCGAGGAGGCGGCGCGCTTCTATGCGGCCACCTTTCCGGACAGCGCGGTGCACGCGGTCCATCGTGCGCCCGCCGACTACCCGTCGGGCAAGCGGGGAGACGTGCTGACCGTCGATTTCACGGTCGCCGGCATTCATTGCATCGGTCTGAACGGCGGACCGGCGTTCAAGCATAGCGAAGCCTTCTCGTTCCAGATCGCGACCGACGATCAGGCCGAGACCGATCGCTATTGGAATGCGATCGTGGGCAACGGCGGCGAGGAGAGCGCCTGCGGCTGGTGCCGGGATCGATGGGGCCTGTCCTGGCAGATCACGCCGCGCGTGCTGACCGAAGCGATGGCGATCGGCGGCGAGGAAGCCCGGCGGGCATTCGAGGCGATGATGACGATGACCCGGATCGACGTCGCCGCCATCGAAGCGGCTCGACGGGGTGAGTGACGAGCGGCTCGGCGCCGAGGATGATCCTCATGGAGGACGACGGGTGGGGCGGGCCACGGTAAAGTCCTTCGTTCGCAGCCTTCGAGGAGAGAACGATGAGACAAGCCCTGACCGCGATGCTGGTCGCGGCGGCCGCCCTGGTCGCCGGTTGCTCCACCACCTCGTCATCGACGCCCGCCAGTACCCAGCAGATACCCGCGTGGACGGGACGCGTCTTCGTTTCTGAATCCCGCCTGCCCGAGTCCGCGAAATTCAAGGTGCTCGGTTCCGTCGAAGCGAATGCGCGGGCCGGTTACGACAGCGGGACCGCGCTGTATCCGCTGCTCGCCGAGGAAGCGCGCAAGCTGGGCGCGAATGCCGTGATCGGCGTCACCGGCGGCCGCCGAGTGACGGCGTTCTCATGGGCGGCCGCTTACGTCAATGGCGTCGCGATCCGGATCGACGATGCGGAGGCGCTGAAGAAGCTCCCCGGCTCCTATCACTAAGAAGCTTCTGCGCTACAATGCCGGCGCGCTGCCGCAAGCCGTCTTTCGACGGCTTTTGTTTTTCCGCAGCCCTCCCACCCGCCCCAGCCAGCCCCGATCGATGAACAGGTCCGTCGGTGCCGTGTGGCCGCAACGAGCGAGGACGACGATGGACATCATTCAAACCCCGTTGTTCGGCCAGCGCGAGCAGCGCACGCAGTGGCTGTTCGAGCGTTTCGCGCCGCTGTTCGCGTCCGGCAAGGTGCTGGACGTCGGGTGCTACCAGGCACCGATGCGGCGCTTCATCGGCCCCGAGCGGTATACGGGCGTCGATTTCGTCGGCGACCCCGATATCCGGTTGAACCTCGAGCAGATCGATCGCCTGCCGTTCGACGACGGCGCGTTCGATACGGTGATCTGCATCGAGGTGCTGGAGCATCTGAACAACCTGTACACGCTCGCGCCGGACCTGTTCCGCGTGTCGTCGTCGCACGTGCTGATCTCCCTGCCCAACGCATGGCGCGACGCGCGGATGAAGATCGCGCGAGGCGTGGGATCGATCGCGCACTATGGGCTGCCGCTGAAGCCTCCCTTCGATCGCCATAAGTGGTTCTTCAACATCGAGGAGGCGCGCCAGTTCCTCCAGCACCTGGCGCCACCCGGTTGGGAGTGCCGGATCACGGTCACCGAGCCTCGACGGGGCGCGTTGGTGCGCGGTCTGCGCCGGTTGCGGTATTCCGGCGCCGCATATGGCAACCGCTATGGACAGACGGTGTGGGCGGCCTATTCGCGCGCCGCGGCGCCTCGCTGAACAAGGGCGGATCCGGTGGCTCGCGACGAGGGTGTATCGATGAGGATCGAGCGATGAAGCGCAGAGGGTTCGCGGCGGGCGTGGCGGTGCTGCTGGTGATGATGGCGGCACCCCCGGAAGCGGCGGCGCACACGGTGTGGCTGGAACCGGTGGGCACGGCGGGGGAATACCGCGTGCTGTTCGGTGGCCACGAGGGCAAGACCGAGGGCTACGCCGCGGCGAAGGTCGGGGCGGTCCAGGCCTGGGACGCGGATGGGCGCGCGGTGGACGTGCGCAAGACCGAATTGCCCGGGGCGCAGGGCGTGCGGGTATCGGCCGCCGGTGCCGTGCTGCTGGCCGCCAGTTTCGACAACGGCTATTGGAGCAAGGGCAGCGACGGCAAGAGCCGCAACGTGCCGATGACCGAACTGCCAGGGGCGGTCAGCGGCGTGCAGGCCCTCAAGTACCACAAGTTCATCGCCGGCTGGGCCGCCCGGGTCGCGCAGCCGGTCGGGCAAGCGTTCGAGGTGACGCCGGTCCAGGCGCGCCAGCCGCGCGCCGGCGAGCCGATGGCCGTGCGCGTGACGATCGGCGGCGAGCCGGCGGCGGGCATCGCGCTGGCGTTCGGCGAGGAAGGACGCGACGCCGTCACCGGTCCGGACGGTATCGCGACCGTGAAGCCGCGTCCGGGGCGAAACCGCCTGTGGGCCGGGCAGCGCGTCGCCGTCAGCGACGATCCGAAGACGACCCAGCGCAGCGTCGAATACAGCCTGGTGTTCGACGCTCGCTGAGCGGCCCGCCCAAGGGCGGTTCTGCCGGTGATCTTAAGTTTTCGACAATCGTAATAAAATGTCGGCATGTCCCGGTATCACTGCTCGTTTGCCATGCGTGTACCTGCTCGCGCGGGGATCGTGCTGGCGCTCGCGTTGGGCGGTGGGGGCGGCTTGGCGCGCGCGCACGGCCTGGACGTCGTCGCGCAGCGCGCCGGCGCCGAAGTGACGGGGCTGGCGCGGTACAGCGACCAGACGCCGGCCGCCAACGTGGCGGTCGAGGTCTTCGGCACGCGAGCGTCGAGCGCGGTGCCGCTGGCGACGGGAATGACGGATGGCGAAGGCCGCTTTCGGTTGGCGGTGACTACCGACGACCCTGCATTGCGCGTGGTCGTCGAAGGCGAGGAGGGGCATCGCGCCGAAGCGCCCGCGGTCGCCGTGCCGTCGTTCGCCGCGCCCACGGCACCCGCCGCGCCCGCCCCGACGGGCGCGATGGAAGACCGGAATAAAGAGGCCGTGGTGGCATCGCCGATCCCGTCCGCATCCACGGCAACCGATGCCGACGCCGCGCGCCAGATGCTGAGCCTGGTGCGCGAGGATATCGCCCGGCTGGATCGCCAGATCCGGTTTCGCGACATTCTCGGAGGCATCGGCTACCTGGTGGGTGTGGCCGGCGCCGCGGCGTGGTGGCTGGCCAGGCGCGGACGCTGACATGCATCTGGCCGAAGGCGTATTGAGCGCGCCCGTGCTGGCGACGACGTCGGTGCTGGCGGCCGGCGGACTGATCATCGGGCTGCGGCGCCTGACCGAGGCGCAATTGCCGCTGGCGGCGCTGCTCGGCGCCGCCTTCTTCGTCGCCAGCACGATCCATGTGCCGGTCGGGCTCGGCAGCGTGCACCTGGTGCTCAACGGGTTGGCCGGGCTGCTGCTCGGATGGTCGGTATTTCCGGTGTTCTTCGTCGCATTGCTGTTGCAGGCGGCGCTGTTCGCGTTCGGCGGGTTCACGGTGCTCGGTGCCAACCTGCTGATCATGGCGGTGCCGGCGTTGGCGGCGCATTGGCTGCTGCGTCCGCTGGTGGTGGGCGAGGATGACGGTCTGCCCGCCCCGCGCGGGCGCTTGATTGCCGCCGGGGCCGGGTGCGGGTTGATCGGTGTCGGTGGCGCGGCGCTGCTGGCCAGCGCGGTGTTGGCCGCGAGCGGTGGCAGCCTGTTCCTGCGGCTCGTACAGGTATTCGTCGTCGCTCACGTGCCGGTTTTCATCGTCGACGCCGTGATCAGCGCATTGACGCTGTCGCTGCTGGCCAGGATGGCGCCTCAGGCGCTGGCGCCGGCCGTGCACGGATGACGGTCGAACCCCGCTGGCGGCTCGCGCTGGCCATCGGGGCGAGCGTGCTGATCGCGCGGATCGATTCTTTGCCCGCATTGTCGGTGCTGCTTGGAATCGGCGTGATGCTGCTGGTCGGCCGGCTGGCCGTCGAGCGGAGCGGGGTGCTCGCGGCGTTTCGCAAGCTCCTCGGCGTCAATGCCTTCGTGCTGATGATCTGGGTGGTCCTGCCCTGGTCCTGGCACGCGGGCGGCCTGCAGTGGGACGACGCCGGTATCGCGCAAGCGGTGCGGCTGAGCCTGCGGATCAACGCGATCGCGGTCCTCTGCACGGCGTTGTTGTCGGGGCTCGATGCGTTCGGGATCGCGCACGCGGCGTCGGGATTGGGGCTTCCCTCGCGGCTGTCGCGACTGCTGATGCTGACCGTGCGCTACCTGGGCGTGCTCGACGACACGCGCAGGCGGATCGACCGCGCGATGCGGGCACGCGGTTTTCGGGCGACGGCGAACGCCCGGACATTCGTCGTCATCGCGCATCAGGTCGCGCTGGTGCTGGTCCATGCGATCGTTCGCGCCGAGCGCGTCGGGATGGCCCTCAAGGCCCGGGGCTGGTCGATGCCTGCCGAAGGCGCCCGATCACGAGACTCGCGCAGGCCTGCCGAGAGCGGCCCGGGTCCGGATTGGCCGATGCCTGCCGCCCGGGCCGATGGGCGAGCCACCGGTGACTGACCCGTTGATCGAGGCGATAGGGCTGCGCATCGTGCGTGCCGGACGTGTCGTGCTGGATGGCGTCGACCTGGCGCTCGCGCCGGGTGAACGCTTGTTCGTCACCGGGGCCAGCGGCGCGGGCAAGACCACGCTGCTGCACGCGCTGCTCGGCTTCGTGCCGTGCCAGGCCGGTACGTTGACGATCCTCGCGCAGCCTTGCCGCGGCGAAGCGGATTTCGCACGCCTGCGCGGACCGCTGGGATTGCTGTTCCAGGATCCGGCCGACCAGTTGTTCGGCCCGACGGTGGCGGAGGACGTGGCCTTCGGTCCATTGAATCTCGGTGCATCGAAGGCGTCGGCCCGGCAGACGGCGATCGAGCAGCTTCGCCGTCTGGATCTCGAGCATCTGGCGGGGCGCCCGGTCCACCAGCTATCCGGGGGCGAGCAGCGGCGGGTGGCGCTGGCGGGCGTACTGGCGATGGCGCCACGCGTCCTGCTGTTGGACGAGCCGACGACAGGGTTGGACGAGGCGGCGCGCGACGGTCTGATCGAATTGCTGGATCGGACCGGCCTGCCGATGATCGTCGCGACGCACGATGCGGCGTGCATTCAGGCGCTGGCGACACGCTGCCAGTCGCTGTAAGAACGCTCGCTCGAAGGCGGCACGGCGGCCGCTCGCGCAAGGATCGGAGCCGCGCCGACGGCGAGCGGCCCACCCCTTGCGAGGTGACCGCCGCACGATCACTGCTGCGCGGTCAGTCCCTTTTCCTTGATGATCTTGCCCCAGAACGTCAGGTCGTGGTCGATCTGTTGCTGCAGCCTGGCCGGTTCGCTGTAGGCCGCCGTCGAGCCGGCCGCGATCAGTTTGTTCTTGATCGTTTCATCCGCGAGCACCTCCTTCATCTCGCTGTTCAACCGGTCGACGATCGGCTTGGGCAGGTTCGGCGGGCCGACCAGGCCGCCCCAGCTGAACGCCACCAGGTCGATACCTTGTTCCTTCAGCGTCGGCACGTCCGGCGTGAACACCGTGCGAGTCGGTGATGCGACGGCCAGCGCGCGCAGCTTGCCGCCCTTGATCTGCGGCAATGCCGCGATCATGTCGGACACCATGACCGGCACGTGGCCCGCGACGACGTCGGCGATGGCCGGGGAGCTGCCCTTGTACGAGATGTGGTCGAACGGCGCGCCGGTCGTGCTCTGGATCGACTCGGTGATCAGGTGCGAGAAGCTGCCGACGGCCGGCGTCGCGTAGCTGATCGGCTTGGGCGCGGCCTTGGCTGCGGCGATCAGCTCCTTCATATTGGTGACGCCCGGCAGGGCTTTTTCATTCACCATCACGACGACGGGGATCTCGTAGAGCATGCCGATCGGGGTGGTCCCGGTCTTGATATCGAAGCTCTGCTTCATGCCGAGCAGCACGCTGCTGACCGTCGGATTGGCCAGCACGCCGACCGTGTAGCCATCCGGAGCGCTGCGCACGACCTGTTCGATGCCGATCGCGCCCGATGCGCCCGGCTTGTTGTCGACGATGACGGTCTGCTTGATGCGCGCGGACAGCGCCTGACCGATGATGCGGGCCGCGGTATCGGTCGGGCCGCCGGGCGGGTACGGGACGACCAGCCGGATCGCCTTGGACGGGTAGGCGTCGGCGGCCAGGGCGGCGCCCAGCGGTGCGGTGCCGAGCAATGTCGCGGCGGTCAGGACGATCAGTCTTCTTGGTGCATGCATCTTCATGTCCGATGGAGTGGTGGTACGGGGTAAAGTCAGGTCGACGGTACGCTTCGCCCATGTCGGCGACTACACCGGCAACGGTATGAAAGAGGGGAAAGTGGAAGGCAGTGATCCGATTTTCGAGTCTTTTGAACGATTCATGCGGCGCGAATGCGGGCTGGCGGAATCGGATCCCTTGCCCTATGACCACCCGTACGTGTCCGCGTCCTGGCCGGTGTGGGAAGCCGCCTGGCGATGCGCGGGTGCGCAGGCAGGTGGCCTGGAGGCACGCTATCGCCATCGCGAGACCGGCGCCGTGGTCGAACTGCTGTCGCGCGGGCTGAACGATGCGGACCGGATGCCGGTCGTCGTCGTTCGGGACGTGGCCAGCGGACAGGTGTGGGTGCGGTCCGCGGCCGAGTTCGACGACGGGTGTTTCGTACCGCTGGATCCGGTGATGCCGTGACGGCCGGTGGGGCCGCGTCGATCATCCCGCTGCCAGGGCCTGATCGAAGTCGGCGATCAGGTCGTCGACGTTTTCGAGCCCGACGGACACCCTGACCAGTCCGTCGCCGATCCCCATCATCGCGCGCGCTTCGGGGCCGGCTTCCCAGAAGATCGTCGGCGCCACAGGAATGACCAGCGTCCGGTTGTCGCCCAGGCCGGTGGCCTTGATCGGCAGGCGCAGACGGTTGAGCACCGGCAGCGTCGTGGCGGCATCGCGCAGTTCGAACGACAGCAGCCATGAGCCGGCGCTGAAGTGGCGTTTGGCGATCTCGTACTGCGGATGTTCCGGCAGCATCGGGTACATGACCTGGGAGACCGCCGGATGCCGCTGCAGGAAGCGGGCGAGCGCGTCCGCGGTCGCGCTGGTGTGCGCGACCCGCAGCGGCAGCGTTTCGAGCCCCAGGCTGATGCGGTGGGCCGGCTCCGGGGCCAGCGCCGCACCCATGTCGCGCAGCGCCTTCTTGCGGATCTGTGTCAGGCCCCGCTCGCGCGCGGGGCTGCTCAGGTAGCTGGGCGAGATGTTCGGGAACCGGTCCCAGTCGAACTGGCCGGTGTCGGTGACGGATCCGCCCAGTGCCGCGCCATGGCCGCCGATGGTCTTGGTCAGCGAATTGATGACGAGTCCGGCGCCTACCGTCCCCGGCCGGAAGATCTGGGGCGACGTGATCGTGTTGTCGACGACGAACAGCAGGCCGCGCTCGCGGCACAACCGGCCGATGGCGTCGAAGTCGGGGACCTGTGTCGCCGGGTTGGCGATCGTCTCGGCGAAGACGATGCGCGTGTTCGGGCGCAGCGCCGCTTCGACATTGGCCGCCGACGTGACGTCGACCTTGGTGACGTCGACGTCGAAGTTCGCGAGCGTGCCGAAGAAGCTGTTGGTGTTGCCGAAGATGAACTGGCTGGTGACGACGTGGTCGCCCGCGCGCAGCAGCGTCCAGAAGATCGCCGTCAGCGCGGCCATGCCGCTCGAGAACGCGATCGTGCCGACGCCTTGCTCGAGCAGCGTGATCTGCCGCTCGAGCGCCGCCGACGTCGGCGTGCCCTGGCGGGCGTAGTTGAAGCCGCCCTTGAGCGTGCCCTGGAAGACGCCGATCAGATCCTCGACGCGTTCGAAGCCGAACTGCACCGACGTGTGAATCGGTTTATGGATGCCGCCATGCTCGACGCCGGCGAGGCGATCGGCGTGAAGCGTACGTGTGCTGAGCTGAAACTGCTGCTCGTCCGAGGCCATGTTCCGATTCCGTCAAGCTCTGTAAAACCCCTGATGATAACGGGCCAGGGAAGCTCCGCACAATTCGCTCGATCCGATGCGCCCGCCATCGGACTGGGATGCGACGCGGCAGGCCGCCCGGGAGCGGGATGCAGTGGACGCGGAATCGTGCGGGCGGGGCGGTCATGGAGATGTCGCGATCAGCGTCGCGAGGGCGGCGGCCAGCGTGACGGGCATCATGACGAGGCCCAGTTTCAGGAACGCGCCGAATCCGATCCGCAGCCCCTCGCGGCGCAGCGCGATCAGCCACAGGATCGTGGCCAGCGAGCCGGTGATCGACAGGTTCGGCCCGAGGTCGATCGCGATCATGACGGCGGACCGCGTCAACTCCGCGGCGTGGGCCTGCTGCAGCGTCTGGCTCGCGAGCAGGCCGGCTGGCAGGTTGTTCGTCAGGTTGCAGACCAGGGCGGAGACGACGCCGGCCAGCCAGGCGGCGTTGTGCGGCGACTGCGCTTCGATTCCGCCGAGCGCGTTGGCGAGCGTGTCGACGACGCCGGTGGCGCGCAGCGCCTCGACGACGACGAACAGGCCCGCGAGCAGCGGAATCACCGACCATGAGATGTGCGCGAGCAGCATCCGGGGCGATTGGCGCCGGGCCGCGAGCACGACGGCCGCGGTGAGCGCGCCGGATAGCAGCGTCGGTGGCCCCAGCGGCACTTGCAGCGCGGAAGCGCCGATGATGATGACGGCCGTGAGCGTCAGCATCGCGATCGCCACGGACAGCCCGGGCGGGGACGAACCGGGGGATGTGCCGACCCGAGGCGTGTCCGAAGGAGAAGCGTCGGGCGACAGTGCGAGGGGGCTGGCGCAGGGCGTCGACACGGAGGAAGACGCAGGCGCCGGCGTCGTCCGCGGCAGTGCGGCCGGAACGAGCTCGCGCCGCTGCGTGAACCACAGCAGCCCCAGCGTCGCACCGATGCTGACGATCGACGGCAGCGTGAAGACGCGCAGCCAGTCCATCAGGTCCGGCAGGCCGCGGCCGTACACGACGAGATTCGCCGGATTCGAGATCGGCAGCACGAAACTGGCGGCGTTGGCGACGAATGCGCAGATCAGCAGATAAGGCATCGGCGCGACACCGGCCACGCGCGCGGCAGCGTAGACTGCCGGAGGCATGACGACGGCGGTCGCGTCGTTCGACAGCAGCGCGGTGACGAGCGTGGCCATCGCGTACAGCAGCACGAACAGCCGGGTCGGGCTGCCGCGCGCGCGGCGCACGGCCCATGCCGCCAGCGCGTCGAAGACCCCGGCGATCCGGGCGATCTCGGCCAACGCCATCATGCCGATCAGAAACAGATAGACGTTCCAGCCTTCGCGTGCCCCGTTCCAGGCGGCCGCCCAAGGCAGCAGGCCCAGCAGCGGCAGCGCGAGCCCGCCGGCGGCGGCCCAGACGGCTTCGGGCCACTGGAAAGGGCGCACGACGATGCCGGCGAGGACCAGGGCCGTAATGATCCATACGGATAGATCGGCTAAGGGCGGTGCGGTCACTGGCATCGGGTGGAGAGGGAAGCCCCGGTTCGCGGGCGATGCCGGCCGGCGCGAGGCGGACGCAGCGGGGCACGTGTATGCGCGGGCGGGTGTCGGCGGATCGACCGATCGCGAGGGCCGCGCGCCGACCTCGGCGGTATATTTTGTTTGAGCAGACCTTGGGGGGCAGCAAGTGTCACACGAAACCATCCGCCGCGCATGGGCGCGCGGCCATCCGTGGGCGGGATTCGCCATGCCCCTGGCGGTAGCGCTCGCGTGGACCGCGACGCCGGCCCGCGCCGCCGAGCCGCCGCCCGAATACAAGCCCATCATCGGCAAGCAGATCTGGTTCGCGCCGCACGCCGGCTGCCTCGATCGCCTGCGAGTGCGCGAAGGCGAGGGCAAGGCCGCGCACTGGGCACGCCGATACCCCGATCGCGAGACGGCGCTGAAGATCCGCGACCTCGTCAACATCGACGGGCGCTGGACTTATCGCTTCGATTGGAATGATGGCGGCGGCGGATCGCTCGGCTATACGCCGGCGGACCGCGTCGTGGCCGATACGCGCTTCGAGGCGCTGCCGACGACGTTCTACCGGACGTGCTTCTTTCTGGAGCGGCCCCAGGCGCTGGCCGGCTATCTGCGAGCCGAGCATCCGCAGGCGCTGCAGCGCTACGGCGGGCCGACGGCGGCCGAGCGCCAGCGCGAGATCATGACGATCGAATCGCGGGATCGCCGGACGTCGCACTGAATCGATCGGACCGGGCTTCGCCAAAGGCTTACTGGGCCGGCAGCCGGGTCTTCACGAACTGGTTGAATTCGGCGATCGCGTCGTTGGCCGCCTTGTTGTGACGCTCGGCCAGCGCCTGCTGCGCATTCGCGAAATCCTGGATGCATTGCTTGTACGCATCCACCTGTCCGCGCACGTGGTCGGCGATGACCTGGTTGGCGATCTGGGGCGGGATCATCGGCGCCTCGCAATGGTGAGCCGGTGCCGTGGCCGGTGACGGCGCCTGCGCCGGCGTCGGCGCATGCGAAGCGGCCAAGGGCGACAGGATCGTGCAAACGGCCAGCAGCGCGCGGGCCAGCGTGGCTCGGGCGGATACCGGGTGCGTCGGGGATGGCATCAGGACCATGGCGGGCGTGCGCTCGGCGCGTTCGGTGGAGCGGGGCATGGCGGACTCCGGGGCGTGTTATCGACGATGGAATGGCGACGATTCCGGACGGGGATCGCCTCAAGGATGGCTGCGGGCGATCAGCGTGACGCCCGCGCAGATCAGGCCCATGCCGAGCCAGCCGCTGGCGCTCAGCGTCTCGCCGAGCCAGACGCGGGCGATCAGGGCATTGACGATATAGCCGATCGACAGCATCGGGTAGGCGATCGTCACCGGCACGCGGGTCAGCGCGATGATCCAGACCACCAGGCTGATCGCATAGCAGGCAAAGCCCAGCAGATAAGGCCATTGCGTGAGGATGCGGATCGCGATGTCGATCGGCGAGCCGGCGAAAGGTTCGGCACCCAGGCGCGTGCCGCCGAGCCTGAGCATGACCTGGGCGATCGCGTTCAGGAGCACGCCGGTGATCACCAGCAGGAAACTGAGGAAGGACATTGGAAGCGGGCGGGTCGGGTTCAGGCCGGTTCGGCAGGCGTGTCGAGCAGCACCCGCGCGAACAGGTCGTGATCGACGTTTCCGCCGGACAGCGTCAGGCCGACGACCTGGCCGGCGATCCGGTCGCGTTGGCGGATCGCGGCGGCCAACGCCGCGGCTCCGGCGCCTTCGGCGACGTTGTGGGTATCGATGTACAGCATTTTCATCGCGGCCGCGATCTCCTCGTCGTCGACCTGCACGACGTCGGCCAGCGCGCTGCCGAGGATCTGCACGACGTCCGGATCGGGCTTGCGGCATGCCAATCCGTCGGCCAGCGTGGTGGTGACCGGTGCCTCGACCGGCTTGCCCGACGAGACCGACAACGCGAACGCCGGCGCTTGGGCCGAGACGACACCGATGATGTCGAAGCGCCGGCGCAGCGCGCCGCGCGCGGCCACCGCGGCGACCGCGCCCGAACCCATGCCGATCGGCACGTAGACGCGCTGCAGGCCGGGCACCGACTCGAAGAACTCCAGCCAGCAGGAAGCCACGCCGGCGACCAGATCGGGATGGTACGAAGGGACCATGTGCAGGCCTTGCGCGTCGGCCACCGCGGCGGCATGTTCGCGCGCGGCCTGGAAATCATCGCCGTGTTCGATCAGCTTCGCGCCGAGCGCGCGCATCGCGGCGTTCTTCTCGCGGCTGTTGCCATGGGGAACGACGATCGTGGCCGGCAGGCCCGCTTCGCGCGCGGCGAACGCCACCGACTGGCCATGGTTGCCGCGCGTGGCGGTGATGACGCCGGCCGGCCGGCCGCCGCCGCTGTTGCTGCTACCGAGATGGCCCTGCATCAGCGAGTCGAAGTAGACGAGTCCGCCGCGCAGCTTGAACGCGCCGATGGGCGTGTGGTTCTCGTGCTTGACCCATGCCTCGGTGCCCAGGCGCCGGGCCAGCAGCGGCCATGCGTATTGCGGCGTGGGCGCCAACGAGCGATAGACGTGCGAACGGGCGATGGCCAGGCGTGATGCGGACGGAAGTCGAAGCATGGGCGGGCGTGGACGGAGCGGTCGGCGGCGGAGGCTGTATCGGATTCGCGACGGCCGGTGGCGGCGGCCGGGCCGTAAAGGAGCGCGACGTACAATTGCGCCCTCGAATCTTCTCACAGCCCGGCCGACGGATCGGCCGGGTCTCGATATGGCGACTCGCAAGGCAGAGTACAGCGAATCCTCGATCCAGGTCCTCAAGGGACTCGAACCCGTCAAGCAGCGGCCCGGCATGTACACCCGGACCGAGAGTCCGCTGCACATCATCCAGGAAGTCATCGACAACGCGGCCGACGAAGCCCTGGCCGGCTATTGCCGCGAGATCATCGTCACGCTGCACGCCGACGGCAGCGTCGCCGTCGAGGACGACGGCCGCGGCATCCCGGTCGGCCTGCACCCGCACGAACAGGTGCCGGTCGTGGAGATCGTGTTCACACGGCTGCACGCGGGCGGCAAGTTCGACAAGCAGGGCGCGGGCGCGTACAGCTTCTCGGGCGGCCTGCACGGGGTCGGCGTGTCGGTGACCAACGCATTGTCCCGGCGGCTGGAGGTGACCGTCTGGCGCGAAGGGGCCACCCACCAGATCGCGTTCGCGCAGGGCGACGTCGTCGAGCCGCTGCGCAGCGAACCCCTGGTGCGCGGCGACCGCAAGGCCGACAAACGCAGCGGCACGAAGGTGCGCGCATGGCCCGAGGCCCGCTACTTCGACAGCCAGCAGATCGGCGCCAACGAGCTGGTGCACCTGCTGCGTTCGAAGGCCGTGCTGCTGCCGGGCGTGCGCGTGTCGCTGCTCGACGAGAAGACCGGCCGCGCGCAGACCTGGCACTACGCCGACGGCCTGCGCGGCTACCTGACCGAAGCGCTGGCCGCCGGCAGCGGCAGCGAGCCGCTGATCCCGCTGTTCGAGGGCGAGCAGTACGTCGGCGCCCAGCACGACACCTTCGCCGAGGGCGAGGGCGCGCAATGGGCGGTGGTCTGGACCGAGGAAGGGCCGCTGGTGCGCGAGTCCTACGTGAACCTGATTCCGACGCCGGCCGGCGGCACGCACGAATCCGGCCTGCGCGAAGGCCTGTTCGGCGCGGTCAAGGGCTTCGTCGAACTGCACGGGCTGCTGCCCAAGGGCGTCAAGCTGCTGCCCGAGGACGTGTTCGCGCGCGCCAGTTTCGTGTTGTCGGCCAAGGTGCTCGATCCGCAGTTCCAGGGCCAGATCAAGGAGCGGTTGAACTCGCGCGACGCGGTGCGGCTGGTCGGATCGATGGCGCGCCCGCAGCTCGAGCTGTGGCTGAACCAGCACGTCGACCACGGCCGCAAGCTGGCCGAGTTGGTCGTGCGCCAGGCGCAGGCCCGCACCCGCGCCGCGCAGAAGGTCGAGAAGCGCAAGAGTTCGGGCGTGGCGGTGCTGCCCGGCAAGCTGACCGACTGCGAATCGACCGACGTCGCGCGCAACGAGCTGTTCCTGGTCGAAGGGGATTCGGCGGGCGGCTCGGCCAAGATGGGACGCGACAAGGAATTCCAGGCGATCCTGCCGCTGCGCGGCAAGGTGCTCAACACCTGGGAGACCGAGCGCGATCGCCTGTTCGCCAACAACGAGGTGCACGACATCGCAGTGGCCATCGGCGTCGATCCGCATCAGGCCGGGGCCGCGGTCGACCTGTCGAGCCTGCGCTACGGCAAGATCTGCGTGCTGTCGGACGCGGATGTCGACGGCTCGCACATCCAGGTGCTGCTGCTGACGCTGTTCTTCAAGCACTTCCCGACGCTGGTCGAGCGCGGCCACGTCCACATCGCGCGCCCGCCGCTGTTCCGCGTCGACGTTCCGGCGCAGGGTAAGCGGCCGCTGCGCAAGCTGTACTGCCTGGACGAGGCCGAGCTGCGCCACGTCGAGGACAAGCTGCGCAAGGAGGGGGTGCGCGAAGGCGCGTGGGACATCTCCCGCTTCAAGGGACTGGGCGAGATGAACGCCGAGCAGTTGTGGGAAACGACGATGAATCCGGACACGCGGCGCCTGCTGCCGGTGACGCTGGGGGCGGCCGGGACATTGCCGACGACGCAGCGCTTCACGATGCTGATGGGTAAGGGCGAGGCCGCGGCGCGGCGCGCGTGGCTGGAAGAGCGCGGCAACGAAGCGGAAGTGGATATCTGAGATGACCGACGATCTGTTCTCCAATCTGCCCGGGGATGCCGCTGGCGGCGACGGCAGGAACGGCGGTGAGGGAGGCGAGGCGCTGACGCTGGCCGACTATGCCGAACGCGCTTACCTCGACTACGCCGTGTCGGTCGTCAAGGGCCGCGCGCTGCCGGACGTGTGCGACGGGCAGAAGCCCGTGCAGCGGCGCATCCTGTATGCGATGAACGAGATGGGCCTGGGGCCGACGGCCAAGCCCGTCAAGTCGGCCCGCGTCGTCGGCGACGTGCTAGGCAAGTACCACCCGCACGGCGACGTCGCCGCTTATGAAGCGCTGGTGCGGATGGCGCAGGACTTCGCGATGCGCTATCCGTTGATCGACGGGCAGGGCAACTTCGGCTCGCGCGATGGCGATGGCGCTGCGGCGATGCGCTACACCGAGGCGCGGCTGACGCCGTACTCGCGGTTGCTGCTGGACGAGATCGACATGGGGACCGTCGATTTCCTGCCGAACTACGACGGCTCGTCGAACGAGCCCCGACAGTTGCCGGCGCGGTTGCCGATGGCGCTGCTCAACGGCGCGTCGGGCATCGCGGTCGGCATGGCGACCGAGATCCCGTCGCACAACCTGCGCGAGGTCGCGGCGGCCGCGATCGCGGTCATCAAGGATCCGTCCGCCAGCATCGAGACGATCTGCACCCTGATACCGGGACCGGATTTCCCGGGCGGCGGCCAGATCATCACGCCGGCCGACGAGATTCGCGACATCTACGCGAACGGGCGCGGCTCGATCAAGGTCCGTGCGCGGCATGCGATCGAGGATCGCGCGCGCGGACAATGGCAACTGGTGATCAACGAGCTGCCGCACGGCGTGTCGGCGCAGAAGGTCCTCGAAGAAGTCGAGGAGCTGACGAACCCGAAGGTGCGCACCGGCAAGAAGTCGCTGACGCCCGAGCAGTTACAGCTCAAGCAGACGATGCTGGGCGTGCTCGACGCGGTGCGCGACGAGTCCGGCCGGGACGCGCCGGTCCGGCTGGTGTTCGAACCGAAGTCGTCGCGCATCGACCAGCAGGAGATGCTGACGATCCTGCTGGCCAACACCAGCCTCGAGACCAGCGTGTCGATGAACCTGGTGATGATCGGCATCGACGGCCGGCCGCGCCAGAAGGCGCTGCCCGAGATCCTCGGCGAGTGGGCACGGTTCCGCATCGATACGGTCACCCGGCGCACCCGCTTCCGGCTCGGCAAGGTCGACGACCGGATCCATATCCTCGAAGGGCGGCAGCTCGTGCTGCTGAACATCGACGAGGTGATCCGCATCATCCGCCAGTCCGACGAGCCCAAGTCCGCGCTGATCGAAGCGTTCCGGCTGAGCGACCGGCAGGCCGAGGACATCCTGGAGATCCGGCTGCGGCAACTGGCCCGGCTCGAAGCCATCAAGATCGAGCAGGAGCTCGCGTCGCTGCGCGACGAGAAGGCCGGCCTCGAAGCGCTGCTCGGTGACCCGGGCGCGATGCGGCGCCAGGTCGTCAAGGAGATCCAGCAGGATGCCAAGCAATACGGCGATGACCGGCGCACGCTGATCGAGGCGGCCGAACGCGCGGTCGCCGAGGTCAAGGTCGTCGAGGAGCCGGTGACGGTCGTCGTTTCCGAGCGCGGCTGGGTGCGTGCGCGGCAGGGCCACGGTCATGACTGGACGCAGTTCGGCTTCAAGACCGGTGATGCGTTCTATGGCGCGTTCGAGGTCCGTACGACCGATCAGTTGCTGGCGCTGGCCACCAACGGCAAGGCGTACTCGATCCCGGTCAGCCAGTTGCCGTCCGCGCGCGGGGACGGCAGCCCGGTCACCAGTTTCATCGAGCTGGAGCCTGGCGCCCGCATCGAGCACGTGCTGGCCGGCCCGGCCGATACCGGCGTGCTGCTGAGCACGGCCAACGGCTACGGCCTGCTCTGCCAGGCGGGCGACCTGATCGGGCGGACCCGGTCGGGCAAGAGCTTCGTGTCGCTCGAGGAAGGCGATCGGCTGCTGCGCCCGGCGCTGTTCCGGCCCGGCATGGATCGCGTGCTGTGCGTGTCCGCGCAAGGCAAGGCGCTGTCGTTTCCGGTCGGCGACGTCAAGGTGCTCAAGAACGGCGGCCGCGGCGTCATCCTGATGAGCCTCGACGACAAGGATCCGCTGCGGCAGGCGATCGTCCACGGCGCGGCCGGCGTCCAGATCGACGGCATGGGTCGCGGCGGCAAGCCTGTCGAACGGCGTTTCACGGCCGGGGCGCTGAGCGACTACGATGGCACCCGGGCGCGCAAGGGCCGGTTCCTCGAGCCCCGCATCAAGGATGCCCGCCTGAGCTTGCCCCGCGACCCCGTGCCCGACGGTCGATGACGGGGCGCCGGCCTCTCTTTCGTTCATTTGCAACAGGAATACGCATCGTGACTTCCGTGACTTCCCCCGCCACCGAGGCAGCTTCTCCGATGATCTTCGAAGAGCGTGCGACCGCCTCCGGCCACCGGATCGGCTTCGCCACGCTCAACCGGCCGCGCCAGTTGAACGCGCTGAACCTGCAGATGTGCCAGTTGATGCTGGACCAGTTTCGTGCGTGGCAGTCGGACGAAGGCATCGTGGCCGTTGTGTTGCAGGGCGCCGGTGACAAGGGCTTCTGCGCGGGGGGCGATGTCGCCGACGTGATCCGCCGGGTTCGAGACGGCGGTCCGCAGCGTTTCGTCTACGGCGATGCGTTCTTCGACGTCGAGTATCAGCTCGACTACCTGATCCATACGTTCCGCAAGCCGTTCATCGCGTATTCGCACGGTGTATGCATGGGCGGGGGCGTCGGCCTGTTCGCGGGCGCCAGCCATCGCGTGCTGTCCGAGGGGACGAAGATGGCGATGCCCGAGATCCACATCGGCCTGTTTCCCGACGTGGGCGGCGGCTTCTTCCTGAATCGCGTGCCGGCCGGCATCGGCCGCGTCCTCGCGTTGACGGGCCTGATCATCAACGAAGCCGATGCGCTGTTCGTCGGACTGGCCGATGGGTTCGTACCGCAGGCGGCACGCGATGGGCTGTGGACGGACCTGCTGGCGCAGCCGTTCACCGGCAAGGGCGACCTCGATCGCCAGCTCGTGTCCGCGCGACTGCTGGCCGCGACCCGCGAGGCCGCACCCGGCCTGCCGGCATCGAACCTGCGAAGCCGCTTCGACGTGCTGCGCGAGATCGGCACGATGCCGACGGTCGTGGCCGTGCGCGATGCGCTGCTGGCCGCCGCGCAGCAGGATCCGTGGTTCAAGACGCCGGCGGGCAGCCTGGCCAACGGTTCGCCGACCGCGGCGTTCGTGACGTTCGAGTACCTGGAACGCTGCCGGCACTTGTCGCTGCGCGAGGTCCTGTCGCTGGATCTGGTGCTGGCGACGAATTTCCAGCGGCGGCCGGATTTCGTCGAAGGGGTCCGCGCATTGCTGATCGACAAGGACAAGTCCCCCAAATGGTCACCCGCGCGGTTCGATGACGTCGATCGCGCCGATGTCCTCGCACATTTCACGCTTTGACGAGATTGGCTGGAAAGGGTTACCCCCTTCCTGTACACAATGAACCCAAAGGTAGTGTTTTTGTCCAGGAAGGCGCTGAGCGATGGGGCTCGGCGTCTGCCTGACGGAGTGGACTGATCGGTAACCTCTCTCGGAAGTCCTGAGCCACGGGTATATGAATTCTCTCGATTTGCTCGATCTTGTCAGACAGTCGTCGGCACCTGCCGTCGTACTGTGGTCCGAGGAAGGCCTGGTTCATTGGCAAGCCAATCCCGCTTGCGAGAACTGGACGCAGGTCGCCGGCTGGGCGCCGTCGCAATGGCGGCGCTTCGCCGAACACGTCCGGGCGGCGATCGCCGGAGGCGTGCTGGATGGCCGGCTCGCATCGACGCCGGTGCGCTGGCAGGCGGCAGCCGCTTCGGCGGCCCTGTCCGTCGCCGCGGCGCCCTCCGGCCGTTCGACTTTGGGAAACTCGCTGGTCTGGCTGTCGACCGACGTCGACAGCCATCTGGCCGGGGGCGTCGAATCGCGTTTCCTGGTCCGCATGAGCCATGAGATCCGCACGCCGGTGAACGCCATCATCGGCATGGCGAACCTGGCGCTCGAGACGCGGCTGGATGCGCGCCAGCAGGATCTCGTCATCGAGATGCTGCGCGTCGCGCAGTCGCTGCAGGAACTGCTCGACGACGTTCTCGAATCCACGCGGGTGGCGTCCGGCGGAGTCGAGGACGGGCGCGTGGTCTTCACGCTCGACGACCTCATGCAGCGATTGAGCGACCGGATCGCCACCCAGGTGGACGAGAAGGGGCTCGAGCTGTTGTTCGAGACCTCGCCCGGCCTGCCGCTGCACATCATCGGCGATCCGATGCGCCTGCTGCGCGTGCTGGCGGCGCTGTGTACCAACTTGGTGAAGTTCTCCGATCGCGGCGAGGTGTTCGTCAAGATCCGGCAGGTCGAGCGCGATCGCGAACGGCGCAGCGTACGCCTGCGCTTCGATGTCCGAGACGGCGACGTCGGCATCGACGAGGAGAACAGGCAGCGGCTGGCTGGACCTTTCGAGCAGGAAGGCATGTTGGCGCCGAGCCCCTTCGGCGGCATGGGCCTGGCGATCGCCGGGCAACTGGTCGAACGGATGGGCGGCGAGCTGTCCGCATACGGCGCCGCCGGGCAGGGCAGCGCCTTCCTGTTCGACCTCGAATTTCCGTTGTCGCCCGACGAACCGGTGGAAGAGGACGGGGAAACGCTGCCCGGCAGCCTCCGCGTGCTCGTCGTCGACGACAACGCGCCCGCACGCCAGGTGCTGGTCGACATGGCGCGGAGCATCGGGCTGGTCGCGGACTCGGCGAGCAGTGGGGCCGCGGCGCTCGAAGCGGTGCGCCAAGCGACGGATGGCGGTCGTCCGTACCGAGCGGTCATCGTCGATTGGCGGATGCCCGCCATGGACGGCGTCGAGGTCGCGCACCGTGTGCTCGCGTTGGGCCTGGTACCGCGTCCGGTGGTCCTGGTGATGACCGGCACCGGCCAGCAGCGGCTCGCCGCCGCATTGAGCGGCGCGGGCATCGGCACCACAGCTATCTTGCGGAAACCATTGACGCAGTCAGCGTTGTACGACGCGCTCAGCGAGGCACTGGACGAAGGGCTCGCCGAACCGTTCGCCGACAGGCTCGCTCCAGGGCCCACCTCAAGGCCCACCTCAAGGCCCACCTCAAGGCCCACCTCAGGGGGCGCGGAAGAGTTCGCGTCGCCACGGCCTCCGGTCGTCGACGTCCGCCGACCTGCGCCGTCGTCACAGGGCGAGGCTGGGCCTATCCTCGGGCACTCGGCTGGAGTCTCCTCGGACGGCGGGCGAACCTTTGGCGCGGACGGCGGCTCCGAAGCGCAGCCTGGCGCGTCATCGCCGCACGGCAACGGGGCTGGTGACGACAGCAGCGCAGCGTTCCGATACGGGCCGAACGATTTGCCGGGCATCGATGCCCGGGCGGGGCGGCGGTCGGCGATGGACGACGATCGCCTGTATTCGCGTCTGTTGCAGCTATTTTTGCGGCAAAATCAGGATTTCGCCGCCGCGTTCCGCGCATCGTTGACGATCGGCGATATCGCGACGGCACGCCGGCTCGCGCATGACCTGAGTTCCGGGGCCGGCGCGATCGGTGCGGTCGACGTGCAGCGCGCGGCGTCGGAACTCGAGGCCGCCTGCGCGTCCGGGGCCGAGATGCACCGGCTGCGAGAGCTGTTGCAGGCGGCGGTGCGCGCGCTGTCGCCGGTGATGGACGGGCTGCGCGGCCTCCTGCCGGACAACGGCTGATCGCGAGGAATGCCGGGGCGGACATGGCGGCGGGCTTTCTGGTGGCGGGGGACGACAGGACGCTCGTCGAGCGGATCGTCGCGCATTTCGACGAACGCATCGCCCACGGCACGCTGCGTGCGGGGGCGCGGCTGCCATCGATCCGCCGCCTCGCGCAAGAGTTGGGCGTTTCCAAGTTCACCGTCGTCGAGGCGTATGAACGGCTGATCGCCGCCGGCCACATCGCGTCGCGGCGCGGGACCGGATTCTTCGTCTGCGAGCGCGCCGGCCGCACGCCCGGCACGGCCCCGCTCGCCGCATCCGCCGTCCGCGGCGCCTCCTGGGCCGACGCGCCCCGCTCGTCGATCGACCTCGTCTGGCTGCTGCGCAACATGTTCCGCGAGCTGCCGGCCGCCGACATGCCGGGCAGCGGTGTCCTGCCGCCCGCGTTCCTCGACGAGTCGCTGCTGACGTCGGCCGTGCGGACGCTGGCGCGGCGCAACGCCCGGGCCTTGCTCGACTACGGCGAGCCGCAAGGCTACCTGCCGCTGCGCCAGCAGCTGCAGATCAAGCTCGATGAGCAGGGCATCGGGGCCGCGCCCGGGCAGATCGTGACGACCGCAGGCGTCACGCAGGCGCTGGATCTGGTCGCGCAGTGCCTGCTGCGGCCCGGTGATACGGTTCTCGTCGACGATCCGAGCTGGTTCCTGATGTTCGGGCGGTTCAGCCTGCTGGGCGCGCAGGTGATCGGCGTGCCGCGCCTGCCCGACGGCCCGGACGTCGAGGCGCTGCGTACGTTGTGCGAGCGCCACCGACCCAAGATGTTCGTGACCGTCTCGGTCGTGCACAACCCCACCTGTACGTCGATGTCGGCGGCGCGCGCGTTCCAGGTGTTGCAACTGGCGCAGGCGTACGACATGACGATCGTCGAGGACGACCTGCTCGGCGACCTGCATCCCGGCGGCTTCGGGCATTCCTGCATTCGGCTGGCCGCTCTCGACCAGCTCGACCGGGTCATCTATCTGGGGGGTTTTTCGAAGACGCTGGCGGCGAACCTGCGGGTCGGATTCATCGCGGCGTCAGCCGACCGGGTGCGCGAACTGACCGACCTGAAGATGCTGGTGACGTTGACGAGCCCGGAGTTCGGCGAGCGGCTGGCTCATCAGGTGCTGTCCGAGGGCCACTATCGCCGCCATCTGGAGCGGCTGCGAAGCCGCCTGGACAGTACGCGCGATGAGACAATACGGGCGTTGGAGGGGCTGGGCCTGCGCTTGTTCGCCCAGCCCGTGGCGGGCATGTATCTGTGGGCCGACGCCGGCGTCGACACGGCGGCTCTCGCCGCGCGGATGCTCGACCAGGGCTATCTGCTGGCTCCCGGCAGCCTGTTCCTGCCGGACCAGCGGCCGAGTTCGTGGTTGCGCTTCAACGTCGCGACCAGCCGGCAACCAGCGATGCACCGGGCGCTCGCCGAGGCGCTCGCGCACACTTGAAATCGACCGGAACCGCCCCGATTACCAGATCGCCGTATTCAATCATTCGCATTCATCGATACGCGTCAAGCAACCGTATTCACTGAACTCCATTTACCAACCGGATGTCGAATCCGTTCGACCCGATCAACGGACAACCATGGGCACGATGAAGGAAACACTGGGCTTTCAGACCGAGGTCAAGCAACTGCTGCAGTTGATGATCCATTCGCTGTACAGCAATCGCGAAATCTTCCTGCGCGAATTGATCTCCAATGCGTCGGATGCCTGCGACAAGCTGCGCTTCGAAGCGATCGACAAACCCGAATTGTTCGAAGGCGACGCCGAATTGAAGATCCGCGTCGATTTCGACAAGGCGGCCCGCACGATCAGCATCAGCGACAACGGCATCGGCATGTCGCGCGACGAGGCGATCGCCAACCTGGGGACGATCGCGCGCTCGGGTACGCGCGAGTTCTTCACTCAGCTTTCCGGCGACCGTAGCCGTGATTCGCAATTGATCGGCCAGTTCGGCGTCGGCTTCTATTCGTCGTTCATCGTGGCCGACCGCGTCACCGTCCTGACGCGCCGGGCGGGGCTGCCCGCCGACCAGGGCGTGCGCTGGGAGTCCGACGGCAGCGGCGAGTTCTCGATCGAGACGATCGAGCGCCCGGAACGCGGCACGACGGTGGTGCTGCATCTGCGCGCCGCCGGCGCGGACGGCGACGATGCCGACTCGCCCGACGATCTGTTGTCGGCGTGGAAGCTGCGCCAGATCATCCGCACGTATTCGGACCACATCTCGCTGCCGATCGAGATGCGCAAGGAGGAATGGGACAAGGACAAGGGCGAGCAGGTGCTGCTCGACGAAGTCGAGACCGTCAACCAGGCCAGCGCGTTGTGGACGCGGCCGCGCAACGAGATCACCGACGAGCAGGACAAGGAGTTCTACAAGCACGTCGCGCACGATTTCACCGACCCGCTCGCCTATACGCACAACCGGGTCGAGGGGCGCACCGAGTACACGCAGCTGCTGTTCGTGCCGGCCAAGGCGCCGCACGATATCTGGGATCGCCAGAACCGCAAGGGCATCAAGCTGTACGTGCGCCGCGTCTTCATCATGGACGACGCCGAGCAGTTGATGCCGGTGTACCTGCGCTTCGTACGCGGCATCGTCGACTCCAACGACCTGCCGCTGAACGTCTCGCGAGAGATCCTCCAGGAATCGCGCGACGTCAAGGCGATTCGCGAAGGGTGCACCAAGCGCGTGCTGACGATGCTCGAAGACCTCGCCGAGAACCGCAAGGACGACTACGCGACGTTCTGGAAGGAATTCGGCCAGGTGCTCAAGGAAGGCGTGGGCGAAGACTTCGCCAACCAGGAGCGGATCGCCAAGCTGCTGCGCTTCGCGAGCACGAACGGCGACTCGGCCGAACAGACCGTCTCGCTGGCCGACTACGTGGGCCGGATGAAGGACGGCCAGGACAAGATCTACTACGTGACCGGCGAGACCGACGCATCGGCGCGCAACAGTCCGCACCTGGAGGTGTTCCGCAAGAAGGGCATCGAAGTGCTGCTAATGACGGACCGCGTCGACGAGTGGGCGCTGTCGTTCCTGACGCAGTTCGACGGCAAGGAACTGGTGTCGGTCGCGCGCGGCGGCCTGGATCTGGGCAAGCTCGAGGACGAGGCCGACAAGCAGGAGACCGAGAAGGTCGCCGAGGAATTCAAGGACCTGGTCGAACGGATCGGCAAGAGCCTGGGCGAGCAGGTCAAGTCCGTGCGCGTGACCACGCGGCTGACCGAGTCGCCGTCCTGCCTCGTGTCCGACGAAGGCGACATCAGCGGCAACCTCGAACGTCTGCTCAAGCAGGCCGGCCAGAAGGCGCCCGATCGCAAGCCGATCCTCGAGATCAACCCCGGGCATCCGCTGGTGCAGCGGCTCCAGGCCGGGGTGGCGGCCGGTGCAGGGACCGATGGCGAGTCCGCGCAGTTCGACGACTGGTCGCAACTGCTGTTCGATCAGGCGCATCTGGCCGAGGGCGGCCAGTTGAAGGACCCGGCCTCGTTCGTGCGGCGGATGAACGGCATGCTGCTGGCGCTGGCGCGTGGCTGAGGCACCCGGGGCGCGTCCCGGATCATCGCCGGGGCCCGTCCGGGCGCCGAGACGGAGCGCGCCCGTGCCGGATGACGTGCGGCTGACGGGCTTCGCGCCGGTCGTCGCACCCGATGCCCGGCTGCTGCTGCTGGGCAGCTTTCCCGGGCACGCTTCGCTGGCGGCCGCGCAGTACTATGCGCACCCGCGCAACCAGTTCTGGCCGTTGCTGGCCGCGCTGACCGGCCTGCCGTTGACGTCGCTCGCTTATGACGAGCGTCTGGACGCCGTCAAGCGCGCATGCATCGCGATCTGGGACGTCAACCAGAGCTGCACCCGGGTCGGCAGCCTCGACAGCGCGATCCGGTCCGCGGCCGTCAATCCGTTCACGGACCTGCTGGCGCGGGCGCCGGGCATCGCGGCGGTCGGTTTCAACGGCCAGGCCGCGGCCCGGCACCAGGACTGGTTCCATGCCGCGGGCATGCGTACTTATCGCCTGCCGTCGACCAGTCCCGCCCATGCTTCGCTGAGCTTTACCCAGAAGCTCGAGCGCTGGTCGGTGCTGCGCGACGATGGCTGGATCGTGCCGGCGGCATAAAAAAGGCTTCGGATGGCAACAAATAACGACGACGACGCGGATCGACTGCCCGACAGCGAGATCACGCTGTCCGAAGAAGAGGGGGTGCGCTACCTGCACTTCGGCAGCCCATGGGTGCAAGGCGCGATGCGGCTGTCGCGGCCGTTCGCGCTCGAACTCGACTACGTCCGGCAGATGATGGCGTGGCTGCTGCTGCTGTCGCCTCCCGAGGAGATCCTGCAGCTCGGCCTGGGCGCCGGCTCGCTGACCAAGTTCTGCCATCGCTACTGCCCGGACTCGCGCATAACCTGCGTCGAACGCGATCCGGCGGTCATCCACGTGGCCCGGAGCGCGTTCGGCGTCCCGGCCGACGATGCGCGCTTGCGCATCGAATTGGCCGACGCCGCCGAATACGTGCGCCGGCCCGAGGCGCGCGGACGCTACGGCGTGATCCAGGTCGATCTGTACGACCGGGATGCCGCGGGCCCGGTCATCGATTCGCTGGCTTTCTATCGCCACTGCCGGGAGGCGCTGGCGCCGGTCGGGGTGCTCGTGGTCAACCTGTTCGGCCACCGTGGCGTGCTGCGACCGTCGCTGACCCGCCTGTCCGAGGTCTTCGACGGACGCCTGCTCGTGTTGCCGAGCGTGCCGGCGGGCAACACGATCGTGCTGGCGCTGTCGGGCCCGCCGCTGAGCGTACCGGTGCGGGCCGTGCGCGATCGCGCCCGTCAGATCCGGCGCCGCTACAAGCTCGATGCCGCGTCCTGGCTGCGAGGCTGGCTGCCGCTGGACGGGGCTTTCGAGCGCTGACGGTCGACCGTCCATCCGGCGGTCCGTGCCGCCCCGGGGGGGCGCTGCTAAGGTGGGGCGATCATTCGACCCAGCCAGCATGAACGCCCGCCTCGATCCCCGCCAGACCGGCCCGGCCCGGACGTCCAGCTCGCGCGCCGATAAGGAGACTGGCGCCGGGCACGACAAGGAGATCGACCGGGTTACCGGCGGTGGCACGAACGAGGGCTCGAACGGGAGCACGAACGAGGGCAGGGGGGCGCCTCCCGGCTCGTCCGCCGGTGCCTGCCCCGATGCGCCCGCCGGCCCGGCGATCGGCAAGCCGGGACAGCCGCTGCGGGTCGTGGACCTGGTGCCGGCGCTGGTCGCCGACGGTCTGCTGTCCGACGAGGATGCGCGGCCGATCCTGCAGTACGCGGGCCT
This sequence comes from Pseudomonadota bacterium, assembly GCA_029779435.1. GTDB lineage: Bacteria > Pseudomonadota > Gammaproteobacteria > Burkholderiales > Burkholderiaceae_E > JAKPAM01. Next base: position 43,486 of record JAKPAM010000262.1, read on the forward strand.
GTCCACCGCCAACGTCCATGCGATCGATGCGCTCGCGCAGCGCCGGCTCAAGTCACTGCGCACCGGCAAGCTGCTGGACGTCGACACGCTGGGCCGTTGGGTCGCCGAGCGGGTCGCGCTGCCCTATGTCCACGTCGATCCGCTGAAGGTCGACTTCGCGCGCGTCGCCGACGTGATGTCCAGCCAGTACGCGACGCGGTTCAAGCTGCTGCCGCTGGACGTACGGCCGGCCGAGGTCGTCATCGCGAGCGCCGAACCGTTCATCATCGACTGGGTCGACGAGTTGCGCCACACGCTGCGCAAGGAAATCCGCCGTGTCGTCACGGCGCCGCAGGACATCACGCGCTACATCGCCGAGTTCTTCAGCCTGGCCAAGTCCGTCAAAGGGGCGCAGCGCAGCGGCGGGCAGGGCGTGCAGGCCAACTTCGAGCAACTGGTCGAGCTGGGCAAGGCCGGCAAGAGCTTCGATGCCAACGATCAGCACATCGTCACGATCGTCGACTGGCTGTGGGAATACGCGTTCGACCAGCGCGCCAGCGACATCCATATGGAGCCGCGCCGCGACATGGGGGCGGTGCGATTCCGCATCGACGGCGTGCTGCACAACGTCTATCAGGTACCACCGTCGGTAATGACCGCGATGGTCAGCCGCATCAAGCTGCTGGGCCGGATGGACGTCGTCGAGAAGCGCCGGCCGCAGGACGGGCGCATCAAGACCCGTACCGCGGACGGCAAGGAGATCGAGCTGCGGCTGGCGACGCTGCCGACCGCGTTCGGCGAGAAACTGGTCATGCGGATCTTCGACCCGCAGGTACTGCTGCGCGATTTCGCCGAGCTGGGCTTCGGCGGCGAGGATCTGGCGACCTGGAATGTGATGACCACGCGGCCCAACGGGATCGTGCTGGTCACCGGCCCGACCGGCTCGGGCAAGACCACGACGCTGTACACGACGCTCAAGCAACTGGCGTCGGAAGAGGTCAACGTCTGCACGGTCGAGGATCCGATCGAGATGGTCGAGCCTTCGTTCAACCAGATGCAGGTCCAGGCATCGATCGACTTGAACTTCGCCGACGGCGTGCGAGCGTTGATGCGCCAGGACCCGGACATCATCATGATCGGCGAGATCCGCGATCTCGAAACCGCGCAGATGGCGATCCAGGCGGCGCTGACCGGGCATCTGGTGCTGTCGACGCTGCACACGAACGACGCACCGTCGGCGGTCACGCGGCTGCTGGACCTGGGCGTGCCGCCGTATCTGCTGACAGCGACGCTCAACGGCATCATGGCGCAGCGCCTGGTGCGCACGCTGTGCCCGGCCTGCAAGCAGCCGAGCGACGATGTGGACGATGAATCATGGAACGTGCTGATCCGGCCGTTCAAGGCCGCCAAGCCGCGGCGCCTGTACCGCCCGGTCGGCTGCCTCGAGTGCCGGATGACCGGCTACAAGGGCCGTGCCGGCTTGTACGAGCTGCTGGTGATGGATGCGCCGCTGCGAGCGCTGCTCGACCATGCGCCGGACCTGAAGAAGATCCGGGGGCAGGCGATGCGCGGCGGCATGAAGCCGCTGCGGTTGTCGGGCGCGATGAAGATCGCCGCCGGCCAGACCACGTTCGAGGAAGTGATCAAGGTGGCGCCGGCGATCGACGCCTGAAAATCCGGGAACTCGAATACCCGGGAATGGACCGCAGCCGCCCAGCCGCCCCGGCATGAGCCGATGCGGCGGCCGCCTTCTCCCTCTGCTTACTTGACCAGTGCCCGCATCGCGCGTTCGAGGCCGCTGATCGTGACCGGGAACATCCGGTTCTCGAGGATCTGCTTGACCACGGCGATCGATTGCCGGTACTCCCAGACGCCTTCGGGCTCGGGATTGAGCCAGACGAACTTCGGGAAGCGATCGATCAGTCGCCGCAGCCAGACGGCGCCGGCCTCTTCGTTGTTGTACTCGACCGAGCCGCCGGGCTGCAGGATCTCATAAGGGCTCATCGTCGCGTCGCCGACGAAGATCAGCCGGTAGTCGTTGTTGTACTTGCGGACGATGTCCCAGGTCGGGAAACGCTCGGAATGCCGCCGGCGGTTGTTCTTCCACACGTAGTCGTAGACGCAGTTGTGGAAGTAATAGAACTCCAGGTGCTTGAACTCGGACTTGGTGGCCGAGAACAGTTCCTCGGTCTGCTTGATGTGGTCGTCCATCGTGCCGCCGACGTCCAGCAGCATCAGCACCTTGACCGTGTTGTGCCGCTCCGGAACCATCTTGATGTCGAGATAGCCGGCATTGCGCGCGGTCGACGCGATCGTGTCGTCCAGGTCGAGTTCTTCCTCGGCGCCTTCACGCGCGAACTTGCGCAGGCGGCGCAGCGCGACCTTGATGTTGCGCGTGCCCAGCTCGACCTGATCGTCGTAGTCGCGGTAAGTGCGCTGCTCCCAGACCTTGACCGCGGTCCGGTTGCCGGCCGACGGGCCGCCGATGCGTACGCCCTCGGGGTTGAAGCCGCCGTTGCCGAACGGAGAAGTGCCGTTGGTGCCGATCCACTTGTTGCCGCCTTCGTGGCGCTTCTTCTGCTCTTCGAGCAGTTCCTTGAGCCGGGCCATCAGCTTGTCCAGCCCGCCCATGGCTTCGATCGCGGCTTTTTCCTCGGCCGTGAACTCGCGCTGCATCATGCGCTTGAGCCAGTCGGGCGGCACGTCGATGTCCAGCGCCGAAACGGCCGTCACGCCCTTGAAGTACGCGCCGAACGCCTTGTCGAACTTGTCGAAGTTGCGTTCGTCCTTGACCAGCGCGGAGCGCGAAAGGTAGTAGAACTCGTCGATCGATGGCCCGATCACATGCTTCTGCATGCCTTCGAGCAGCATCAGGTATTCCTTGATCGACACCGGCAACTTGGCTTGCTTGAGGGCCAGAAAAAAATCGATCAGCATCGTGCTGTCTCCTGAATGGGGGCTCGATTCATATGGCAACAGACCCTAGTACGCGCCCATGCACTAGTCTGCGCCGTTCGCCGCGGCGCGCAACCGGGCGAGGCGAAAGTGCAGGTGCCGGCGTACGGTCGGCCATTCGTGGTCGAGAATGCTGAAGACGACGGTGTCGCGCCGCGAGCCGTCGGGCAGCACCCGATGCTGGCGCAGGATGCCGTCCTGCTTGGCACCCAGCTTGGCGATCGCTTCTCGTGACCGTTGGTTCATGAAATGCGTGCGGAACTCGACCGCCACGCAGCCGAGCCGCTCGAACGCATGCGTGAGCAGCAGCAGCTTGGCTTCGGTGTTCAGCGGGCCGCGCTGCGCGCCGGCCGCGTAGAAAGTCGTGCCGATCTCGAGTCGCCGCAGCTCGGTCTCGATGTTCATGTAGCGCGTCGAACCGACGATCCGGCCGCTGGCGCGGTCGACGACGGCGAACGGCAACGCGGCGCCCCGGGCCTGCAGTTCGAGCGACTTGGCGATCCAGCCCGGCACCTCGTCCGGCGACGGGACGCTCGTGTACCACAGCTCCCAGAGCCTGCCGTCCTCGACCGCCCGGGCCAGGCCCGGCGCATCCTCGGCGGCGAGCGGACGCAGCGCGACGACTTCGCCCGCCAGCGTGACCGGTTCGGGAGGGTAGGGCAACAGCGTGTCGACAGCGGTCATCGCAGATGGGGTGAGACAGGGTGCTTCGGGCGCCGGATCGTGCCGCCGGACCGCGGCGCGGCCCGGCGCGGGCACCGGTCAGCGATTGTGCTTGGCCATGAAGATCAGGCGTTCGAACAGGTGCACGTCCTGCTCGTTCTTGAGCAGCGCGCCGTGCAGCGGCGGGATCACGGTCTTGTTGTCCTGCGAGCGCAGCGCCTCGGGCGGAATGTCCTCGGCCATCAGCAGCTTGAGCCAGTCGAGCAGCTCGGATGTCGACGGCTTCTTCTTCAGGCCCGGCAGGTCGCGGATCTGGAAGAAGATGTCCATCGCTTCCTTCAGCAGCGTCTTCTTCAGGCCCGGGTAATGGACGTCGACGATCGCCTGCATCGTGTCGCGATCGGGGAACTTGATGTAGTGGAAGAAGCAGCGGCGCAGGAACGCGTCGGGCAGTTCCTTCTCGTTGTTCGACGTGATGATGACGACCGGGCGATGAACCGCCTTGACCAGTTCGCGCGTCTCGTAGACGTAGAACTCCATCCGGTCGAGTTCGCGCAGCAGATCGTTGGGGAATTCGATGTCGGCCTTGTCGATCTCGTCGATCAGCAGCACGACCGGGCGCTCGGACGTGAACGCCTGCCACAGCACACCCTTGACGATGTAGTTGTGGATGTCCTTGACGCGCTCGTCGCCCAGTTGCGAATCGCGCAGGCGCGACACCGCATCGTATTCATACAGGCCCTGCTGGGCCTTGGTCGTCGACTTGATGTGCCATTGCAGCAACGGCATGTCCATCGCGCGGGCGACTTCCTCGGCCAGCATCGTCTTGCCGGTGCCGGGCTCACCCTTGATCAGCAGCGGACGCTGCAACGTGACGGCGGCATTGACCGCCAGTCTCAGGTCGTCTGTAGTGACGTAAGTGTCCGATCCTTGAAAGCGCATGGGTGTGTATTCGGGTTTATAAGTATTTGAAAAGGCTTGTCGCAGTATACGGGAAGCATGTCGGCTTTGCGCGACGACTGGACTGTTCGAAGCGCTCTCGGCTAGAATTGAAGATTCATTTCTAAAACAAGTACTTCTGGGGCGCGTACAAGGTTCCCTGGATGAAATCGTCCGCGATGCGTGCGCCGGCCAGGCGTCGCACGTGACGAGTCGGTTTGGCCGGGCGGGCTCGCTTGCGGGCAGCCCTACCGTGTCGACGCATGGGCGGACGCAGTGGAGACAACCGCGATAGTCTGCGACAATGGCGCGACGCCGGACGTGACAGATCGTCCACGCGCGGTGATGCTTGGGATGCTCAGTTGGGTAATGAATCCGTGAACGAAAAAAACAAGCCCTTGATTCGCGGCCTGGCCGCGGCCATGGCGCTCGGGGCCGCCGGCCTCGTGCAGTTGCCGGCGCATGCGCAGGAGGTCACCGGCAACGCCGACGATGCCAAGACCAAGATCTCGATGTGCATCGGCTGCCACGAGATCCCCGGTTATCGGGCCTCGTTCCCATCGGTCTACCAGGTGCCGATGCTGTACGGGCAATCGTCGAAATACATCGAAGCCGCGCTGCAGGCCTATCGCAAGGGCGATCGCTCGCACCCCACGATGCGCGCGGTCGCCGGGTCGCTCAGCGACAAGGACATCGCCGATCTGGCGGCCTACTACGGCACCAAGTGAGGCACGTCGCGATGTTCCGATTCCGTACCGGCTCCAACATGAAATTCGATAAATCCGCAGCGGCGATCGCCGGCTCCTTCGGTCTGGCGTTGGCCGGATTGCTTCAACACGGCACCGTCGCGGCGGCCGATCTGGAGCAGGGGCGCGCCAAGGCCGAACAGATCTGCGCGGCCTGCCACGGCAAGGACGGCAATACACCGATCGACCCGACGTACCCGCGTCTGGCCGGGCAGCACGCCGATTACCTGGCGCAGTCGCTGATGGAATACAAGCGTGAAGATCGCAAGAACGCGATCATGGGCGCGCAGGCCAAGCTGCTGTCGCGCCAGGACATCGAGAACCTGGCCGCGTACTACGCGTCGCTGCCGGGCACGCTGGCGCACAAGCACAAGCAAGCCCGCTGAAGCCCCGGGCGGGCGGCCGGGTGCCGTCCGCAAGTTCACCGGTTCTCAGAGCAGGCCATCGAACGGCAGGATATCGACCGGTTCGCCGGTCGCGACGGGGCCGCGTCCGTGCTCGAGCACGATGATGCAATTGGCTTCCGACATCGAGCGCAGCATCGCCGAGCCCTGGTTCCCGGTGCTGCGCACATGCAGGCCGCCGTCGCCGGCACGCGTGAAGACGCCGCGTTGGAACTCGGTGCGGCCTGCGCGCTTGGCCAGCGGCTCGATCGCGCGCGCGGCATAACTGGGCGGCACGCCGACGGCGGCCCCCATCATCCGGTACAGCGCCGGACGGACGAGAAAATAGAAGCTCGCCATCGCCGCGACCGGATTGCCGGGCAAGCCGAAATAGACGGCGTCGCCGACCCGTCCGAATGCCAGCGGTTTGCCGGGCCGCATCGCGATCCGCCAGAACAACACCTCGCCCAGCCGCTCCATCACCTCGCGCGTGAAATCGGCCTCACCGACCGACACGCCACCGGAAGACAGGATGGCATCGGCCCGTTCCGACGCGCTGCGGAGCGTGGCTTCCAGCGCGATCGGATCATCGGGCACGATGCCCATGTCGATCAGATCGACGCCCAACCGCTGCAGCATGCCGAACAGGCTGTAGCGATTGCTGTCGTAGATCTGCCCGATATCCAGTTGGGTGCCGAGCGGTCGTAGTTCGTCGCCGGTCGAGAAATACGCGACGCGCAACGGCGGATGGACGGGGATGTCGCCAATGCCTATCGAGGCCAGCAGACCCAGGTCCGCGGGCTTGAGCACGCGCCCGGCGCGCAGCACGGCCATCCCGCGCGCCAGGTCATCGCCCGCGCGGCGACAGTGCTGGCCGGCGGGAGGCGCTTCGTCGGCCGGTACCGTGAGCTGGTTGCCTCGCAGGCGAGCATCCTCGACCAGCACGATCGCATCGAGTCCTGCCGGCATCAACGCGCCGGTGCTGACGCGTACCGCCTGTCCGGGGGCGATGGGCGCGACGTAGGGGCGGCCCGCGAGCGCGCTGCCGACGACGGTCAGCACGGCGGGCACGGAGGCCGAACCGGGGGCTGCGTCGGCGGCCCGGATCGCGTATCCGTCCATCGCCGCGCAGTCCGCCGGCGGTACGTCGATCGGCGAGACTTGATCGAGCGCCAGCACGCGATGCAAGGCCGATCGCAAATCGACTCGTTGCACGGCGGCACTGGGCGATACGGCGGCGAGGATCAGACGGCGGGCTTCATCGACCCGCAACAGGCTGCTGCCGGCAGAAGCCTCGCGCAGGCCGGTATCTCGATCGTCAGGGACGGCCATGGTCACTCAGGTCGGAAGGGGTATTGATGTTGGTGAACGCGTGCTCGTCGTCGAACGTCACCCAGACGGCTCGCGAGCGGTCGGCCCAGCCTTCGACCGAGCGGCCCCCTTCCTCGAGGTAGGCGAGCAGTGCAGGCAACACCTGCTGGTGGATGAGCATGCACAACGGATGTCGCCGCTGCGCGGTACGCGCCAGCACGACGTCGATGCCTGGCCGGGCTTCGGCCGCGTCGGCCAATCGCAGGACCAGGTCGCGCGGCAGGAACGGGGTGTCGCAGGGCGCGGTCGCCAGCCATCGCGTGTCCATGCCGGCGAGCGCCGCGTGCACGCCGGCGAGGGGGCCCAGATGTCCTTGCAGGCGATCGACGATCAGTGGCAGGCCCAGGCGTCGATAGTCGCCGCGGGCCGGGTCGACGTTCAACAGGACATGGCCGACCTGCGGTGCGAACCGCGACAGCACATGATCGAGCAGCGTCGCGTCACGGAACGGGGCCAGGCCCTTGGCGGTACCCGTACCGTCCGGGCTGAGCCGTCTGCCGAGTCCGCCGGCCAGGATGACGCCGGTAATGCTCTCGCGCGTGATCATCCGCCGATGTACGACATTTCGATCTTCTGGCCGGCTTGCGAGCGCGAAACGGACGCCTCGCTGCGGATCTCCGAGTAGCGGTCCTGGCGACGTTGCCAGACCAGGCCGATCGCGTTGGCGATCATCAGGTCCGACGCGCCGGTGCGAAGCAATGCCCGCAGGTCGTGTCCTTCGCTGGCGAACAGGCACGTGTACAGCCGTCCTTCGGTCGACAGCCGCGCTCGCGAACAATCCTGGCAGAAAGGTTGGGTCACCGAAGTGATCACGCCGATCTCGCCTTCACCATCGATGTAGCGCCAGCGTTCGGCTACCTCGCCGACGTAGCGCCGGTCCACCGGCTCGACCGGAAAGTGCGCGCCGATGCGCGCGATGACTTCGCGCCCCGGCACGACATCGTCCAGGCGCCAGCCGTTGGATGAGCCGACGTCCATGTACTCGATGAAGCGCAGGATGATGCCGGTGCCGCGAAAGTGCCGGGCCATCGGCAGGATCTGGTCGTCGTTGATGCCGCGGCGGATCACCATGTTGACCTTGATCGGCCCCAATCCTGCCGCTTGCGCGGCCTCGATGCCTTCCAGGACGTCCGACACCGGGAATTCCGCGTCGTTCATGCGCCGGAAGATCGCGTCGTCCAGCGCGTCCAGGCTGATGGTGACGCGATGCAGGCCGGCGTCGCGCAGGGCCCGCGCCTTGCGCGCCAGCAGCGAGGCGTTGGTCGTCAGCGTCAGTTCGAGCGGCTCGCCGTCCGGCGCGCGCAGCCGGGCCAGCATCGCGATCAGGTCTTCGACGTGTTTGCGCAGCAGCGGCTCGCCACCGGTGAGGCGGATCTTGCGGGTTCCATGCGCCACGAAGACGCGTGCCAGCCGCTCGATCTCCTCGAACGTCAGCAGCGATGAGTGCGGCAGGAACTTGTAGGCGGTGTCGAAGATCTCGCGCGGCATGCAATAGCCGCAGCGGAAATTGCAACGATCCGTCACCGAGATGCGCAGATCGTGCAGCCGCCGCCCCAAGCGATCGACCAGCCTGCCATCGGGCGGTTCGAGCGATTCGGGAATCGTCGGCGCCGACGTGCGATAGCGCGCCTCGGCGATCGGAATGAAGCGGTCAGTCATCAGCAGCCAAGCCCAATCAAGCCATTGACGGGCGGGATCGACCCCCGTCATCGCCATCTTAGCAACCGGCCGATGACCTTGCGGCGAGAACCGCTGACGCGCAGGGGGGATTCCCGTCGCGCGCCCGGGGACGGCACCCCGGTTCCGGTTGCGAGTCGCTCCCGCTTCAAGGGGGGAGCTTCCTCGCTACCGGATGGGGCGCCTTCGGTGCCAGAACAGGCCTCGCCCCGCTTCACCTCCCCTGGCGGGAATGGCTCCGGCTTCGGCCCGTGGTCAAGACTGCGGCGGCGCGGTCTCGACCTGCTGCAGCGGCTCGTCGGCCACGACAGCGCGCGGCTTGCGCCGGCGGACCGGACGCGGTGCGGGCGCGACTTCGGGCTCGGGCACGAATGCCGAGGCTTTGGTCTCGACCCAGGTCAGGCCCGCCTCGGACACGATGTCCTGCAGGCGTCCCGCCTCCGGGGCGGCGGCGTCGGTCGCCGCCTGGGCGGCCGACGCGACAGCGGCCGCCTGGGCTGGTGCCGGGCGGGCTGGCTGCTCCGCGGAGCCGGGTAGCGCCGTCGCGTCGAGCGAAGCCGTCGACGATCGTGCGGCGTCGGGCGTGGACGACACCGATGCCGGCGCGGAAGCGGCGACAGCAGGTGCCGGAGCTGCTGCAACGGCGGCGACCGGCGGCGTCTCGACGATCGGCGCAGGCGCCGGCGAGGAAACGGGCGCGACGGGCCTCTCGGTCTCGACGCCGACGGCCGGGGAGGCCGGCTCGATCGCCGCGACACGTTGCGCCGGCCGTCGGGCTGGCGCCGGAGTGGCCTGTGCCGGCTCGACGTCCGATCCGGCGCTCGGCGCCAGCGGCTCGACTTCGGCGGCCTGGGTCACCACATCGACCTGGGCACTGACTGCCTGCTCCACGGCGACGGGCGCGAGGTCCGGCGACTTGGGGAACGGCCACGGAGGCAGGTCGGTGCTGAACGGCGACTCGATGTCCCGGTCGCGACGCCCGCCACGGCGACGGCGATTGCGGGGACGCCGCTGTTCGTCCGGTCCGGCGCCTTCGCCATGGAGCGGAGCCGATGCCTCGACACCGGTCTCGACGGTCTCGACGGTCTCGGTTATGGTCTCGGCGAGCGCCGCGGCGACGCCGGCCTCGGCATCGACCGGACGTTGGCGGTTATCGTCGCGTCGGCCGCGGTCTCCACGCGGGGGACGGCCCTCGCCACGGTCCTGGCCCTCGCGCGGCTCGCGTCCTTCGCGTGCCTCCCCGCGCCCTTCGCCGCGGGAGTCGGTCCGGCCCTCGGATCGGTTGTCGCGCCGGCTCTCTCTGCCTTCGCGGCCTTCGGTCCGGGCTTCTCTCGGCTCGCGGCCTTCGGCGCGCGGCTCTTTCGGTTCGCGGCCTTCGCCCCGGGGTTCGCGCGGCTCGCGCACCGGCCGCTCCGCGGCCGCTTCGTTGCGCGGTGCACGCGGCGCGCGCGGTTCGCCTTGGCTTGCCTGTCCGTCACGGGCTTCACGCACCGTGCTCGCCCCATCACGGGCTTGCCCGTCGCGAGACGGTCGTCCGTCACGCTGGCGATCCGAACGTTGACGATCGGCGCGTTCCCCCCGTTCTCCCCTGTCCGAGCGGTCACCGCGTTCGCCCCGGCCACGGCCCTGAGCGTCGCGCGCGCCTTCCCGAGGCGTACGGCCTTCGCGGGAGCGATCGTCACGCGCCCGGCGCGGCTCGCCTTCGGGCGACGTGGGCGCGGCCGGCACCTGGCGCGACGGCGTAGGTACGTCGGCACCGGTCACGCTGGCCTCGTTGGCGGCCTTCGGACGGAACCAGTTCAGGATGCGGCCGAGCAAGCCCTGGTCGCCGGAGTGCGGATCCATCGAATGGGCACTGGCAGCGCGAACGGGCACCGAAGTCTGGACCGGCGCAGCGGCGACCGGCGCGGGCGCGGGGGCCGGTGCTGCCGGCATCGGCGCCGGCTGCGGCGGCGTCACACCCTTGACGACGGCTTCCTGCCGGGTCTTGGCCGGCTCGAGCTTGCGGTCGAGGTAGTCGTTGTCGTCGGTCGGGCCGTCGGCCAGCGAATAGCTGGCGCGGTACGACGCCAGGCGCTCGTCATCGTGGCGCAGGCGCTCGAGGCGGTAGTGCGGCGTCTCGAGGTACTTGTTGGGCACCATGACGACTTCGATCTTCGAGCGTGCCTCGATCTTGGCGATCTCGCCGCGCTTCTCGTTCAGCAGAAACGTCGCGACGTCGACCGGCACCTGGGCGTGGACGACGGCGGTGTTCTCCTTCATCGCCTCTTCCTGGATCACGCGCAGGCAATGCAGCGCCGACGATTCGACGTCGCGGATCACGCCGGTGCCGTTGCAGCGCGGGCACGTGATGTGCGTGCCCTCGTTGAGCGCGGGACGCAGCCGCTGGCGCGACATCTCCATCAGGCCGAAGCGCGAGATCTTGCCCGCCTGGACCCGTGCGCGGTCGTAGTGCAGGGCATCCTTGATCCGTTGCTCGACCTCGCGCTGGTTCTTGCTGCTCTCCATGTCGATGAAGTCGATGACGATCAGGCCGCCCAGATCGCGCAGCCGCATCTGGCGCGCGACCTCGTCTGCCGCTTCGAGGTTCGTGCGCAGCGCCGTCTCCTCGATGTCGGCGCCCCGCGTCGAACGGGCCGAGTTGACGTCGATCGCGACCAGCGCCTCGGTATGGTCGATGACGACGGCGCCGCCGGAGGGCAGCGGGACGATCCGCGAGTACGCGGTCTCGATCTGATGTTCGATCTGGAAGCGCGAGAACAGCGGAATGTCATCGCTGTAACGCTTGACGCGCTGGACGTTGTCCGGCATCACGTGCGCCATGAACTGGCGCGCCTGCTCGAAGATGTCGGCCGTATCGATCAGGATCTCGCCGATGTCGGCGGTGAAGTAGTCGCGGATCGCGCGGATCACCAGGCTGGATTCCTGGTAGATCAGGAACGGGCCGCCCGTGGTGCCGGCGGCCGAATCGATCGCGCGCCACAGTTGCAGCAGGTAGTTCAGGTCCCACTGCAGTTCTTCGACGCTGCGGCCGATGCCGGCGGTGCGCGCGATCAGGCTCATGCCCTGCGGGATCTGGAGCTGATCCATCGTGTCGCGCAGTTCCTGCCGGTCCTCGCCCTCGACGCGGCGCGAGACGCCGCCGCCGCGCGGGTTGTTCGGCATCAGCACGGTGTAGCGGCCGGCCAGCGAGATGAACGTGGTCAGCGCCGCGCCCTTGTTGCCGCGCTCTTCCTTGTCGACCTGGACGATCAGTTCCTGGCCTTCGCTGATCGCATCCTGGACGCGGGCCTTGCCGCCGTCGCCATTGCCGCCCTTCAGGTAGGCCTTGGAGATTTCCTTGAACGGCAGGAAGCCGTGGCGTTCCTCACCGTAATTGACGAAGCAGGCCTCGAGGCTGGGCTCGACGCGGGTGACGACGCCCTTGTAGATGTTGCTCTTGCGGGACTCGTGGCTGGCCGACTCGATGTCGATGTCGATCAGCTTCTGCCCATCGACGATGGCGACGCGCAACTCTTCCGAGTGCGTCGCATTGAAAAGCATGCGCTTCATTTGGAATACGTTCTCCGGCACAGAGTGCGCGATCTGTGCGCATCGTCGGGAGCCCGAGGAGTCGAACGAGCGTCGAGTTCAGACCCGCCCGGAAAGGGCGGGCGGCAACGCATGGCGCCGTGAGCTCTGGCACGCGCCACGTCGACCCTGGCGGCGCGCGTCTGGACGAGCGACGGCAGCGCAGCGAGGCAGGGCGGAGGTGGGAGTCAAGGCACGCATGAACCGCGGTTTCTTGTCGACACCAGCGATCGGCGACGGGCGCCGATGGCGGTCTTGTTCGTTCCGGCTCGGAATTCGGGTATCCCGCGTTCCCGGTCGATCGAGCGAAGGCCGATGCGACGCGGGAACCGCGTTACAAAATTGTTCTTGCGGTCCGTTCGAGCGCAGGGGGCCGGTAGAATGGCTAATCCCGACCCACCAGCACATCGATCGCCGGCACACCGGTGTCGGCGTGCGCTTTTGGCGACACCGATCGGCGACGGATCGCCAGTGGCTTGCGACGCATCCTGCATTTGTGCGGACAGCCGGCAAAGTATAGCAAGATGAAAGTCTTACGCCCAGAAGCTCATAATTCGCCCGCAAGTGCGCCGACAAACGGTCGATCCGGCGGCCAAACGGCATCAAGTCCGCCGGAATCGGCCGACGGGCAGGCCCACGCGCGGACCGATGCGCAGGTCGCCTACGTCGATATCGACGAGAGCGCGGCCGGCCAGCGCCTGGACAATCTGCTGATCCGGCTGTGCAAGGGGGTTCCCAAAAGCCACCTGTATCGGCTGATCCGCAGCGGGCAGGTCCGCCTGAACGGCAAGCGCTGCACGGCCGATGCCCGCCTGGCGGAGGGCGATCGCGTGCGCCTGCCGCCGATGCGCCGGGCCGAGCCCAGCGCGGCGGCGTCGGCGCCTCCGGTCGAATTCCCGGTCATCTTCGAGAACGACGGGCTGATCGTCATCGACAAACCCGCCGGCGTGGCCGTGCACGGCGGCAGCGGCGTCTCCAGCGGCGTGATCGAGCAATTGCGCGCCGCCAGGCCGCAGGCCCGGTTCCTCGAACTCGTGCACCGGCTCGACCGCGACACGTCCGGCGTGATGATGATCGCCAAGAAGCGATCGGCCCTGGTCGAGCTGCAGCGGCAGTTGCGTGAGCGCCTGTCGGACAAGCGCTACCTGGCGATCGTGCTGGGCCGCTGGCCGCTGCGCAGCAAGCGCCTGACCGATCCGCTGTACAAATTCGTGACGCCGGAAGGCGAACGCCGCGTGATGGTACGTGCCGACGGCCAGTCCGCCGCGACGACGGTGACCGGCCTGCGCCATGCATCGCTTCCGGGCGTCGGTATCTGTACGCTGGTCGAATGCCGGATCGAGACCGGCCGGACCCACCAGATTCGCGTCCATCTGAGCCACGCCGGTTTTCCGTTGCTCGGCGATGAGAAATACGGTGTCTTCGATTTGAATAAATCACTTGATAAAATGGGTCATAAACGTATGTTTTTGCATGCTTTCTCTTTGACGATAAGAGAGCCTCTGAGCGGCAGTACGCAGCGATTCGTCTCGCCGATGCCCGATGCGTTCGAGGGGTTCCTGGATGCAGGCGCGGCCGCTGCGCCCGGCGAAGCTCAGCGAGTCGCCGGCGGCCGGGGGCATCGATGACGGCTGCCTTCCCCGAAACGGACCGCGCCAGCGAAGAAGCCGGTCGCCTCGCCGAGGCCTTTTCGGCCGCCTTCGATCTGGTCGTCTTCGATTGGGACGGGACGCTCGTCGACTCGACCGGCGCGATCACCGAATCGATCCGCGGGGCCGCCGCCGATCTCGGCCTGGCGATCCCCACGCGCGAACAGGCGAGCCACGTCATCGGCCTGGGGCTGCACGACGCGTTGCGCCTGGCCGTGCCCGACTTGTCGGTCGAGCGCTTGCCCGCCTTCGTCGAACGATATCGGTTCCACTTCCTGAAGCGCGATCAGAATTTCCTGCCGTTCGAGGGCGTCAGCGACCTGCTGGCCGAGCTGAACGGATCGCGCCAATGGGTCGCGATCGCCACGGGCAAGTCGCGCGTGGGCTTGAACCGGGGTCTCGAACAGATGGGGTGGCAGCGCCGGTTCATCACCACCCGTTGTGCCGACGAGGGTCGCCCCAAGCCGGATCCGTGGATGCTGCTCGACATCTGCGAAGAACTGGGCGTGTCCCCGGCCCGCGCGGTGATGATCGGCGATACCACGCACGACCTGGGCATGGCCCGCGATGCGGGCGCGGCGTCGGTCGCGGTCACCTACGGGGCGCACCCCCATGCCGAACTGGATGCGTTCGGTGCGACCGCGATCGTGCATTCGGTGACGCAGTTGCGCGATTGGCTCGTTCCCCGTCTTCGCGTGTCAGGCGAGGGCGTCGCGGAGTGACCGGCGATGAGGGCGTGCCGCCGCCGCCGGCCGGCAGTGTTCCGCCCGGATGGGGATGGCGGTCGGTGTGCGCGTCGACGGCACTCGTCGAACGCGGGGCCGGTGTGCGCTTCGCGTGGCCGGGGCAAGGGCGCTCCGAATGGCCCGCGTTCGTCGTGCGGGCCGATGGGCGCCCGAGCGCGTTCCTGAATCGATGCGCGCACGTACCGGTCGAACTGGACGGCGAACCCGGGCGGTTCTTCGACGATGCCGGCCTATACTTGGTTTGTGCGACGCATGGTGCGTGCTATGACGCGGCGAGCGGATTGTGCGTCGCGGGCCCTTGCCGGGGTAAGCGCTTGAGCGCGTTGGACGCGATCGAGCATGACGGCCGGGTCTGGATCCTGATGAACCTCGAGATACGATGATGGAAGACGATTACCAGCCTATCCGCGCAGGCACCCGCGACACGCCCCGCGACAACCCCTCGATCCGCGAGGTTCCCGGCGATACCCCGCCCCGGCCGCCGCACGGCGCGGGCAATGGCGAAGCGCCGGGCTGGGAGCGCGGCGTGATCGAAAAGCTCGCGCTGGGCCTCGTGCAGGAAAAACGCCGAGCACGGCGCTGGGGCATCTTCTTTCGGCTCGTCTATCTGGTCCTGTTCGTCGGCGGCGCACTGCTGCTGCTGGGCCGCAGTTCGTTGACGGGCGGCGATGACATCGCCAAGGGCCGCCACACGGCTCTGGTCGAACTCAGTGGGGTGATCGCCTCGGAGGGCGAAGCCAGCGCCGACAACCTCAGCACCGCGCTGCAGAGCGCGTTCAAGGACCGCAATACCGCCGGCGTCGTGCTGCGCATCAACAGCCCCGGCGGCAGCCCGGTGCAGGCCGGCATCGTGCACGACGAGATCCTGCGCCTGCGCGCCAAGTACCCGAAGGTGCCGCTGTATGCGGTGGTCGAAGAAGTCTGCGCGTCGGGCGGCTACTACGTGGCCGCGGCCGCCGATCGGATCTTCGTCGACAAGGCGAGCCTGGTCGGGTCGATCGGCGTGCTGATGGATGGCTTCGGCCTCGTCGGCATGCTCGACAAGCTGGGCATCGAACGCCGGCTTTTGACCGCGGGCCGCAACAAGGGTTTCCTCGACAGCTTCTCGCCGATGGAGGAGCAGCAGCGGCAGTACGCGCAAAAGATGCTCGACGAGATCCACCAGCAGTTCATCGAGGTGGTCCGCAAGGGGCGCGGCGATCGGTTGAAGGAAACCCCCGATACGTTCAGCGGCCTGGTCTGGACGGGCTCGCAGAGCATTGGCATGGGGCTGGCCGACGACTATGGCACGGTCAACTCGGTGGCGCGCGACGTGATCAAGGCCGAATCCGTCGTCGACTTCTCCACGCGAGAGAACGTCGCCGAGAAGCTCGCGCGGCGGTTGGGCGCGCGCACCGCGGACAGCTTGGCCAACGGCCTGCGCAACGCGGTCGAGGCACCGCGTCTGCGCTGAGGGCCGGCGGGGAGGCGCGGAGCCGGCCCCCTGAATCGCTCGCACGGAACGACAAGGACGCCTACCCGCCCGATGGCGGGCGGCGTCGGAGCGCGCGGATCGATCGGCGCTAACGCCGGTCGCGGCGCGGCGGCGGTGCCCGCCGATCGGCGGGTCGGCGCGGCGCGGTGCTGGCGCGTGGCCGGGGCTCGGCGAGCAGGCCGAAGACGGCCGGCACCTTTCCCAGCACGGCGGGAGCCTGGCGCCAGTCGGCAATCGTGGCGGTGCGAATCGATTCATCGGCCAGCGTGAGCGCCGACGCCACGGTCAGCCGCGTGCCGGGCGACAGGCAGGCCAGCAAACCGTCGAACAAGGCCTGCGACCGATAGGGCGTCTCGATCATCAGGATCGATTCCTCGTTGTGGGCGGATCGCTGCTCGAGCGCCTGCAATCGCCGCTGCCGCTCGTCGGCTTGCGCCGGGACGTAGCCGACGAACGCGAAACGCTGCCCATCCAGTCCGCTGGCCATCAACGCCAGCAGCAGCGAACTGGGTCCGACCAACGGCACGACGCGGATGCCGGATCGATGAGCCAGCGCGACCAGGTTGGCCCCGGGATCGGCGACACCCGGACAGCCGGCCTCGGACATCAGGCCGACGTCGCGGCCTTGCTTCAGCGGTGCGAGCAGGGCATCCAGATCCTTTGCCGGCGTGTGCTCGTTCAGTTCATGGATCTCGATCTGCTGCAACACGTGCGCGGTGGGCACGCGCTTGAGGAACGCCCGGGCGGTCCGGGCATTTTCCGCGATGAAGCAGTCCAGCCGGGCGGCGACCGCCAGCGTCGGGGCGGGCAAGCACTCCGCGGGCGCCTGCTCGGGCCCCAGCGGAATCGGGATGCAATACAGCGTGCCGTTGCCGGTGCTCATACGCCCAGCGGCGCGAGGCCGGCTTCGGTCAGCAGCGTCGTCAACGCGATCAACGGCAGTCCGACGATCGCCGTCGGGTCGTCGGACTGCAGCGATTCGATCAGTGCGATCCCCAGCGCCTCGGCCTTCGCCGATCCGGCGCAATCGTACGGCTGTTCGCGACGCAGGTAGGCGTCGATCTGCGCGGCGCTCAGCGAGCGGAATCGCACGCGCGTATCGACGACGACCGTGCGGTGATAGCTGCCGTCGGCGCGGCGCAGCGTCATGCCGCTGTGGAAGGTCAGCGTGCGTCCCGAGGCGGCAGTCAACTGCTCGACCGCGCGTGCGTGATCGCCTGGCTTGCCGATGCTCTGGTGCCCGTCGAGCGTTGCAGTCTGGTCCGAGCCGATGACCAGCGTCGCCGGTGCGGTGGCCGCCAGCGCGTCGGCGACGGCGATGGCCTTCGCCTCGGAGAGCCGGTGCGCGAGTTGCCGCGGTGTTTCGCCGGGCAATGCCTGCTCGTCGACACGGGGCGCCTGTACGGCGAACGGCAGCCCGAGCCGTTCGAGCAGTTCGCGACGATAGCGCGACGTCGAGGCCAGAACCAGCGAAGACGTGCGGAGCGGGCGGGAGTCGGGCGGTGCGGTTTCGGCTGGTGCCGTCGCACCGGCGGGGGTGGTGGGCGGCGAAGAAGGGGGAGGGGCTTGGGTCACGTTCTGGCGGGCGCGATGATCGGCGGCGATGGGTTGGACATCATAATAACGGCATGACCAAGCACGCTCCTCCCAAAGGCCCGCGCGCGCGGGCAGACGGATCCGACGCGGATCCCGGCCACGCCGCCGCGAAGACCGCAGCCCGTCCCACGATCGATACGAACGAATTCTGCCGGCTCGCGCAGACGATCGAGGACACCACGCCGGTCGCGCGACTGCCTCGGTTGGCGGCCGACCTGTTCGACGAAACCGGCCAGGTCGACTGGCGCCTGCGCGGGTGGCAGACGCCGGGTGATGACGGGGGTGTCCAGCGGCGGATGCACCTGCACCTGGCCGTGCAGTGCGCCGTGCATTGCGACCGCTGCCTGCAGCGTCTGCCGATCGCCTACGAGATCGAACGGGACTACCTGCTGATGCGGACCGAGAAGCAGGCGGCCGAAGTCGATGCCGACATCGACGACTATGACGTGCTGGTCGCCAGCCCGCGCTTCGACGTGCTCGAACTGGTCGAGGACGAGGCGATCATGGCGCAGCCGCAGCAGGCCGAACACGAGGATTGCGCGCTGCCGGTCGAACTCGATGCCGATGAGCCGTACGAGCGGCCGAACCCGTTCGCGGCGTTGGCGGCGCTACGCGAGCCGGGGGGTGGCGGGAATGAAGCGGGCGGCCTCCGGAGCGAAGAAGGGGGCGACGACGGGGGCGACGAGAAGACGGGTGGCGAGGAAGACGCCCCGCGTTGAACGCGCTCGACGCCGCGGCTCGTGAGTCACTCCCGCCTGAAGGCAGGCGCTTCCTCGCCACCAGCCTGGGGGCGCCTGGCAGGGCACTTTCGGCGCCAGAACGGGCTTGCCTCGCTTGACCTCGTCCTAGAGGGCGAGGTTTGCGCTTTGGCCCGTGGTCAACGTTCACGTGTAAGCCATTGAAATCCCAATCAATTGCTTGCTATAATCGCTGATTGACCTTGTGCCGGGCCGGCTCGATCGCCGGCGCGCTGGCACAGCGTCAGCACTTTTCCCTCAAGATCAACAGGTTGGGCGTCGCCTCATGGGCGCCCGCCATCGATGTGAACAACGGAACTCGACATGGCCGTTCAGCAGAACAAGAAATCCCCGTCCAAGCGTGGCATGCATCGCGCGCACGACTTTTTGGCCGCCCCGGCGACCGCGATCGAGCCGACGACCGGCGAGGTCCACCTGCGCCACCACGTCAGCCCCAACGGCTACTATCGCGGCAAGAAGGTCGTCAAGACCAAGTCGGACGAATAAGCCCTTCACGCGGGCAGATAACAACAGGCCCGGCAACGGGCCGTCGCGATCGGGGTCTTCGAGGGCATCAAAAGACGTCGACGTTGAGTTGCACGAGACAATTTGATGCTTGACTTGGCGATCCGTCGATGAGCGTTCGTCTTGCGGTCGACTGCATGGGCGGCGACCATGGCCTGTCCGTCACCGTTCCGGCCGCACTGTCATTCCTGCAGTCCCATCCTGGCCACCGCTTGCTGCTGGTGGGTCGCGAGCCGGAAGTCGCCGCAGCGCTGACGCAGCACGGTCAACGCCACCCTTACGACAAGGCGGCGGTCGAGATCCGCCACGCGGCCGAAGTCGTCGGCATGGACGAAGGGCCCGCGCAGGCGCTGCGCAGCAAGCGCCAGTCGTCGATGCGGATCGCGATCGAACTGGTCAAGTCCGGCGAGGCCGATGCCGCGATCAGCGCCGGCAACACCGGTGCGTTGATGGCGATCTCGCGGTTCGTCCTCAAGATGCTCGAGGGCATCGAACGGCCGGCGATCGCGTTCCAGGTGCCGAACCAGAAGGGCGGCACGACCACCGTGCTGGACCTCGGCGCCAACGTCGATTGCGAGCCGCAGCATTTCCTGCAGTTCGCGATCATGGGCGCCGCGCTCGTTACCGCGCTCGACGGCAAGGCGTCGCCGTCGATCGGTCTGCTGAACATCGGCGAAGAGGCGATCAAGGGCAACGAGACCGTCAAGCAGGCAGCCGAACTGCTGCGCGCCAGCGGCTTGAACTTCCACGGCAACGTCGAAGGCAACGATATCTACGGCGGCGTGTCGGACGTCGTCGTCTGCGACGGTTTCGTCGGCAACGTGATGCTCAAGACCTCCGAAGGCGTGGCCAAGATGCTGGGCGCGTTCATCCGCGAGGAATTCGAGCGCAACTGGCTCACCCGGCTGATGGCAGTGGTCGCCTATCCCGTCCTTCGCCGATTCAAGGATCGCGTCGACCCGGGTCGCTATAATGGCGGCGGTCTCGTCGGATTGCGCGGCGTGGTCATCAAGAGCCACGGGTCCGCGACGGCGGCGGCTTTCGAAGCCGCGATGCGACGGGCCAGCGACGCTGCCCGCAATCAATTGGTCCAGCGCATCGCCGACGCGTTGCCATTGATCAAGACTCCATAGAAAGGCTGACACGACCGCATGTCCCGTTCTACGCGCATCCTCGGAACCGGAAGCGGCCTGCCGCCCCGGATTGTGACCAATGCAGATCTGGCGACGGAACTGGGCGCCCGCGGCCTGGAAACGTCGGACGACTGGATCGTCGGGCGTACCGGTATCCGCCAGCGGCATCTGGCCGCCCCCGACGTGACCAGCAGCCAGCTCGCGACCGAAGCCGCCGGCAACGCGCTGCAGGCCGCCGGCCTGGGTCCGGCGGACATCGACCTGATCATCGTCGCCACGTCCACGCCCGACTACGTGTTTCCGAGTACCGCGTGCCTCGTGCAGAAGGCGCTGGGCGTCGAGCAGGGCGCGGCCTTCGACGTGCAGGCGGTCTGTGCGGGATTCGTCTACGCGCTGGCTACCGCCGATTCGATGATCAGGACCGGCCTCGCGCGGCGGGCGCTGGTGATCGGTGCCGAGGTCTTCTCGCGCATCCTCGACTGGAACGATCGCGGCACCTGCGTGCTGTTCGGTGACGGCGCCGGCGCGGTCGTCCTCGGTGCGGCCGACGAGCCGGGCATCCTCGCGGCGCGGCTGCATGCCGACGGCCGGCACGAATCGATCCTGCGCACTGCCGGCAACGTCAGCGGCGGCGCGATCATCGGCCATCCGTTCCTGACCATGGACGGCCAGGCGGTCTTCAAGCTGGCGGTGACCGTGCTCGACCAGGTCGGGCGCGAAGTCGTCGAAGAGGCCGGTCTGCAACTGGCCGACGTCGATTGGCTGATCCCGCACCAGGCCAACGTGCGCATCATGCAGGCGACCGCCAAGCGACTCGGCATCCCGACGTCCAAGGTCATCATCACCGTCGACCGGCACGCGAATACCTCGGCCGCGTCGATCCCGCTGGCGCTCGACGCCGGCGTCCGCGACGGACGGATCCAGCCGGGGCAGCGCGTCCTGATGGAAGGCGTCGGCGGCGGTTTCACGTGGGGCGCGGTGCTCGCGCGGATGTAGCCGGCCGTCCCCAGGTCACAACGATAAAGACCCGTCCGGCGACGCGCCGCGATGGGCAGGCAGCCAGGGAGGTGGCGCTCTGATGAGTCTCGCATTCGTCTTTCCCGGACAGGGATCCCAAGCCGTCGGCATGCTCAATGCATTCGCCGACGTTCCCGCCGTGGCGTCGTTGATGGCGACGGCCAACGAGGCGCTCGGCGAAGACCTCGCGGGCCTGATCGCCGGCGGCCCGGCCGAGCAGTTGTCGCTGACCGTCAACACGCAGCCGGCGATGCTGGTCACCGGTCTGGCGTGCCTCGAAGCCTGGCGTGCCGCGGGCGGTCCCGAGCCGGCTGC
>JAKPAM010000033.1 GCA_029779435.1 Pseudomonadota bacterium
ATAAGAAAATCTGCCGAAATCAGTGCCAGGCAAGGCGCAAACCGCAGCGATACCGAGGTATCGCGAGGATTTGCAACGCGGCATGGCGCTGATTCTCGGCGGATTTGTTCAGCGAACTTCTGGAACACGACACTAGAACTTCTCAACGCCGAGATCGAGCCGGAGACGCGTCGGTCGACAGATCGACGCGCCTGCGCGCGGACGCTTCAGTCGAGCGACGCGCCGGTCTGCTTGACCAGCCGCGACCACACCTGGGCGTCGGCCTTGGCCTTCGCGTTGAACTCGTCCGGGCCGCTGCCGATCGCCTCGAAGCCGAACGTCGCGAAACGCTCGCGCACCTCGGGCAGTTGGCAGGCTTTCTTCACCTCGTCGGCCAGGCGCTGGATGATCGGTTTGGGCGTCCCGCCCGGCACCGCCATCGCCATGAAACCGACCGTCCGGAACACGTCGTCGTCGACGCCCTGTTCCTTGAACGTCGGCACGTTGGGCATCACCGTCAGGCGCTTGGTGTCCGCGAGCGCGATCGCCTTCAGCTTGCCGGATTCGATCATGCCCTTGGCCTGCGTGACGCTGGCGAAACCCATCGGCACGTTGCCGCCGATCATGTCCTGCAGCATCAGCGCCTCGCCCTTGTAGGCGACGTGGTTCATGTCACCGTCGGCGATCTGGCTCAGGTGCGCGCCGCTCAGGTGCGAGGCCGAGCCGATACCGTACGAGCCATAGTTCAGCTTGCCCTTGTTCTCGCGGATGTACTTGATGATCGACGGCGCGTCGTTGGCGGGCACGCTGGGGTGCACGATCAGCATGATCGGCGACGCCACGACCTGCGAGACCAGCGCGATGTCCTTGTTCGGGTCGTAGGGCAGCTTCTTGAACAGGAACGGATTGATGACGAACTGCGTGCTCAGCGCCAGCAGGATCGTATGTCCATCGGGAGCCGCCTTGGCGACCATCGAGGTGCCGAGCGTGCCCGACGCCCCGGCCCGGTTGTCGACGACGACGGTCTGGCCCATCTGCTTGCCGATCTTCTCGGCGATCAGCCGGGCGACCGCGTCGGTGCCGCCACCGGGAGGGTAAGGCACGATCATCGTGATCGTCTTGCTCGGATAGGACTGCGCCTGCGCGGGCACGACCAGGGAAGCACCCATCAGGGTCAGGATGGCACGGCGGGTCGAATTCAACGTCTATCTCCTCGGTGATGATCGAAATGCGCGTTCCAGGCCCCCGCGGCGGTGGACCCTTCACACCGCCCGAAACTCTGCTGGCCCCGATTCCGATAAAAAAGGTCCATCCGGGCCAGCATGAGAGGAATTCAGGACACTCAGGGCAAACGCCTATCCTCGCGGCGCCGCTGCCGGCCGACGCTGCCGGCAGCGAGCCCGTTGGCCCGAGGTCAATCCTTGGACTTGCCCTGGAAGGCCACCGCCATGTCGAACGCCTGCCTGGTGAACGCCAGCACGGCCTCGAAGTCCTCGTCATCGAGGCGCCTGGCCGCATCGTTGCCGCGGTAGACGTTGGCCAGTTCGCGTTCCCGGCCGGCCTGGACCATCAATCTGCCGACGCCGATCTGGTCGAGCGACGTCCATAGCGACGGGTTGTAGACGCGGGTCAACTGCATCAGCGACGTCACCGGGTCATCGCGCCCCAGCACGGCCGCCAGCCGCAGGATCAGTTCGAACGGCAGCGCGGCCCGCCCGCCCTCGGCGGTCTCGAGCAGGTCCGGATCGTTCAGGTCCAGCGCCTTGCTGACCTCCTGCACGGTCAGCCCGGCCGACTCGCGCATGCGGCGCAGCGTCGCGCCGGCCTTCACGATCGCCGCCTTCTGCTCCGGATCGCGCGCGCGGGCACCGGCCGCGGCCACCGCCATGTCGGTCGCGGGCCCGGCCATCGCCATCATCGAATCGGTCCATTCGCGGAACTGCCGGGCCACGCCCAGCAGCGGCGTCATCATCGGAAAATCGCCCAGTCCGGGGGCCAGCAGCGGCAACGCGCTGCGAGGCCGCTTGGGTGACGGCGGGTGCTCCGGCGCCTGGGGTGTCTCGCTGCCCGTCTCGCCGCTGTCTTTCTTCTTGCGTGGCGTCGCCATGCCGGTACTCCTTGTAGGGGGTCTGTCAACGAATATGGGACCCGCGTGAAGTCCTGTCTCGCGCCGAGTCTCGTCCCGAATGATCCGCGCCGTGCGCCCGTCTCCCGCCGGTGCTCACGCTCCCGGCTTGCCGAGGCGCCGCGCGATGCTCCAGCGATGCACCTCGGACGGGCCATCGTAGATCCGGAAGGCACGGATGTCGCGGAAGATGCGCTCGACTTCGGTCTTGCGGGTCACGCCCATGCCGCCCAGGATCTGCACCGCGCGATCGGCGACGCGAAAGCAGGCCTCGGACGCATGCACCTTGATCATGCTGCTCTCGGCCGAACCGCGCGCGCCCTGATCCAGCAGCCACGCGCAATGGCGCACGCCGAGCCGCGTCAGATGCAGATCGATCTCGTTGTCGGCCAGCATGAAGCCCACGCCTTCGTGGCCGATCAGCTTCTGCCCGAAGGCCTCGCGCTCCTTCGCGTAGCGCGTCGCGATGTCATGCGCGCGCTGCGCGGCGCCCAGCCAGCGCATGCAGTGCGTCAGCCGCGCCGGCACCAGCCGTACCTGCGCATAGCGAAAGCCCTGCCCGATCTCGCCGAGCACGTCGGTCTCGGGGATCTCCAGCCCTTCGAGCTCGACCACCGCGTGGCCGCCCGCGAAGCTCGAATCCATCGAATCGATGCTCTCGCTGATCCGGAACCCCTTGGCCGGCAGGTCGCACAGGAACATCGTCGCGCCCAGGTCCTCTCCATCGACCAGCGTGCGCGCCATGATGATCGCGAAAGCCGCGCCGTCGGCGCCGGTGATCAGCCATTTGCGGCCGGTGACGACGAAACGGTCGCCGCGCTTGACCGCGGTGGTCTTGAGCAGCGCGGGATCGGAGCCGGCGCCCGGATGCGGCTCGGTCATGCAGAAGCACGAGCGTGTGCGCCCCTCGGTCATCGGCCGCAGCCAGCGCGCTTTCTGCGCATCGGACGCGACCACTTCGAGCAGGTGCATGTTGCCTTCGTCGGGCGCCGCGCAGTTCATCGCGATCGGACCGAGCATCGAATAACCGGACGCTTCGAGCACCACCGCCTTGCCGAGGTGCGACAACCCCATGCCGCCGAACTCCGGCGACACCTGCGGATTGAGCAGCCCCGCCTCGCGCGCGAGGCCGACCAAGTCGGCGCGCAGGCCTTCGTCGGGGCCGTGCGCGGTGCGGCGCGGGTCGGATTCCATCGGGATGATCCGGTCCGCCACGAATTCGCGCACGCGTTTCTCGAGCGCCGCGAGTTCGGGATTCAATGCGAAGTCCATCGTTCCTGTCCTTGGGTGAGAGCACCGAGTATGCCAGGACGGGCGCGCGGTCAGGACCGCTCATCGGTCGCGTCGGTATCGGCCAGGTGATCAACGAGCCGCCGGCGTGACGAACCGGGGACAAACACTCAGCCGCGAACAGGTGGCAGCCGAACCGGCAGAGCTAGCTCCCTTGCGACGATGGCTTGGTCGATCCGTCCGTCTCGGCGAATGCTTCGAGCGCCCCGAGCACCTCGCGGATCGCGCCGTCGTGCGGTTCCAGACGCTTATGAACGATACCCATGTGCCGGACCAGTGGAGGATGTAGTGGACGCCACTGCATCTTCGCGTGCAATGCGGCGTCGTCCGCGCGCTCCCATGGCAGCACCGCAGCGCCATAGCCGGCGGCGACCAGCCCCTTGATCGCGACCGGGAATCCCAATTCCACGCGCACCCTCGGCTGGAGTCCGGCCTTGCCGAACCACGCAGCCGTCATGCGATGCATCCGGGTGCCGCTCCTGATGGAGATCAGCGCGCGCCGCGCCAGCCACTCGGGCGTGACCTGCTCCGGCACATCCCAGTGCAACGGCAGGAAAGCGACCATCGGATCGCTGCGCCAGGGGGTCACCTCCACCTGACGCTCCGTCGTCTGAGGCAGCGCGACGATACCGACGTCCAATGATCCCACGCTTAGCGCCTGCATCGTCTCGCGAGAGCCAAGGACTTCCAGTTCCAGATCGATTCCCGGCCTGCGCCGCGCCAGTGCTTCGAGAACATCGGGAAGAAAGCGGGCTATCACGCCTGCCGACGCCCCCAGTCGTACCTTGCCTTCGGAACCCGCTGCGAGCCTGCGGACCTTGTCGACGTCGTCCTCCACCTGCTTGAGCAAGCGCCGGCCACTGGACACCAGTTGAGTCCCCGCCGGCGTCAGACGCGTCTGGTGCCGTCCGCGGTGCACGAGCGTCACGCCCAGCCGGGACTCCAGTTCACTGACATGCAGGCTGACCGTCGGGGCCGACAGATGCAGCGCCTGCGCGGCTGCCGCCAGCGTTCCCAGATCCCCGATGGCGATCAGCGTCTGCAATTGATCCAGATTGAGATTTCGCATCAGAAATCCTGAATACGGAGTACAGGTAATGCAACTTTACAGACATCGAGATGCGACCGACCATCGGTGACTCCGATCTTCGGAATGGCCCGTCGGGCCTAGGGAAGGGTCATCCATGAAACCAGCTACGGCCGGCACCGGCGCATCGGCGTCGCAAGCGCGAGACCGTCGAAACCGCTTCATCGGTATCACCTGCGGCGTCGCGAGCGTCGTCCTGTTCTCCGGGTTCACGCTCGTCTCCAGGCTGGGCCTGGCCACGTCGCTGACGTTGATCGACATCGCCGCGTTGCGCTTCTCGATCGGCGGGCTCCTGTTGCTGCCCGTACTGCTGCGCCATGGCTTCGCAGGCATCCGGCCGCGCGACGCGATCGCTCTGGCCTTCTTCGGAGGGCTGGGCTTCGCTTTGTGCGCCTATACGGGGTTCATGCTCGCCCCCGCTTCGCACGGCGCCGTGCTCCTGCACGGCACGCTGCCGCTGTTCACCTTCCTCCTCGCCTGGTCGATGTCGCCGGAGAAGATCCACGGTCGCCGCGGGATCGGCCTGCTCGCCATTCTGCTGGGCATCATGGCCATGGCGTGGGACAGCGTCGCGGCGAGCACGTCCCGGCAGTTACTGGGCGATGGCGCCCTCCTGCTGGCATCGGCCTGCTGGTCCGCCTACGGCGTCCTCGCGCGTCGACGGGGCCTCGCACCGGCCCACACGGCCTCCATCGTCGCGGTGCTTTCGATGGCCTGCTTCCTTCCCGTCTACGTGGTCTTGCCGGGAAAGACGATCTTCCACGCGAGCTGGCAGGAGATATTGTTGCAAGCGGTCTTCCAGGGCGTGCTGATCGGTGCAGCGTCGGCCTTCATCTACGCACGCGCCGTCGCGTCCCTGGGTCCCATCGATACCGCGCTCTTCACCGCGGCAGTGCCGTGCATCACGACAGCCTCGGCCTGCTTCCTGCTCGGCGAAGTCCCGAGCACCTTGGCGCTCGGCGGCGTCCTGATCGTCACCGCGGGCATGGCCATTTCGATGAGGTCGCAATGAGGGTCGGCCCACGGCCCGCGCCTAAACGGCCCGCGCCTCGCTAACCGATCGGCGTCCCCGCCGCGGATCGGCGCCGCTTACGCGTCGAGCCGCCGGGTGCACCCGCCGTCGTCACACGCTCGCAACACGGCTTCGCCACGATACGCGACGCCATCGGTCCGGGCCGCGCGCCATGCCGCGGCTCACCGACGCCTTACCCCTGACGGACAATCGACGAAGAAACATGAAATTTCGACTCGCAATCTCGGCGCTCGCCCTGGCCGCCACCAGCCCGGCCTTCGCGCTGAACATCGTACTGGCCAACGACGACGGCCTGACCAGCAACCTGAAGGCGCTGTACGACGCGCTGAAGACCGCCGGCCACGACGTGGTCGTCTCGGTCCCCTGCTCGGGCCAAAGCGGCCGCGGCGCCGGCATCGTGATGTACAGCACCAGCACGATCGTGGCCGACAACGATTCGACGCAGATCAACGCCGAAGGCGGGTGCCACAACGGCGCCGCGGCGATCGGCGCGCCGGCGGCCGGTCCGTTCACGAAGGCGGGCTACACGAACGGCGACTTCCACTACGTGCACGGTACGCCCGTCATGGCAACGCTCTACGGGCTGGACGTATTGGCCAGCGGCCGCTGGGGCAAGGCGCCGGACGTCGTGCTGTCCGGCCCCAATGAAGGCCAGAACCTGGGCGCGATCATCAACGCCTCGGGCACCGTCGGCAACGCGCAGATGGCCGGCTCGCGCGGCATTCCGGCGATCGCGCTGAGCGCCGACGCCGACACGACCGACAACACCTCGCTGGCCAATCCGAAGTCCGCGATCGTCGCCGCACTGACGGTCAAGCTGCTCGATGCGCTGAAGGCCAAGGCCGGCAACGGCCCGCTGCTGCCGGCGAACGTGGCGCTGAACGTCAACTTTCCCAAAGAGATCACGACCAGTTCGCCGTTCGCGTTCTCGCGCATCGGCACGTACAACGCGTACACGTTGACGTTCAAGAACAGCGTGCCTTATGGCTTGGGCATCGCGATGAACGCCTCGCCTGCCACCGCTACCCAGGCCGAAGACGAATCGATCGTCTATCGCACGCAGGTCGCGGTCTCCGCGATGCAGATGGGCTTCGAGCAGCGGCCCGCCGGGCAGGAATGGCTGCGCCTGCGCCTGCGCGACCTGTTGGCCCGATGAGGAGAAAGAACGTGAAGCATCCGATTCGCGTTACGGCGGCTTGCGCCTTCATGATGACGATCGCCGCCTGTGGCGGCGGCCATGGCGGCAATGATGGCGACGCCGCTACGCCCCCGCCGCAGGCCGGCGGCGGCACGCCCGTCGCGCCGACCGTCAAGGCCGACGACCTGCCGGCCGGCACTTATGTCGTCAGCGCCGGCGACGCCAACAAACCGACCGTGGGCCGCTATTACGCCAGCGCCGGCGGCCGGCGCCTGCTGGCGCTGGAAGACCCCAATGAGACGGTCGCGAGCCTCCTGCGGCGCACCGACACCGCGTCGAACTGGATCGCGGTCCCGGCCCCCGGATCCGACCTCGACGTTCGATTGCTGCACAGCCAGCCTCTGACGGCGTCCACCCCGGACGCCGCGACGCTGGCGGGCCGCTACGTGGTTCGACTGAGCGACGGCTCGGCGGCGGACCTGCTGATCGGCGCGGACGGCCGCGTATCGGCCGGGACGCTGTCGGGCTGCCGGATCTCCGGCTCGCTGGCTTCCGGCACGCTGCCCGGATCGCTGTCGGTCACGCTGGCGACGACCCAGTGCGCCGGACTACCCGCCAGCGCCACCGGCGTGCTGGTCACCGATCCGTCCGATGCCCCCGCCGCGTGGCGGTTGCTCGGCGACGATGGCAAGCAGACGGTGGATCTGCGGGGTTATGGCGAAGCGGCCGCATGACGGCCGACTGAAGGCCACCCAGTGATCCCGTAATGGCCACCCGACGGGTTAGCGGACGGATCACAGGACGGGTCAGCGGACGGACCCCGGAATGACCCGCGGGCTTCGGCCGGTGCGCGCCGCGCCCGCCCGCCCGCGCCTCAAGCGATGGCCGTCCGCTCGTCCGCGTGGATCGCTCGCACCACTTCGAGCAGCGATTTCTCCGCCCGCTCGTTCGGCACCTGGCACGTTCCGGCCGCCAGGTGGCCGCCGCCGCCGTAGCGCAGGCACAGTTCACCGACGTTGGTACGCGACGAGCGGTCGAGGATCGACTTGCCGATCGCCAGCACGGTGTTCTGCTGCTTCAGCCCCCACATCACGTGGATCGACAGGTTGCAGCGCGGATACAGCGCATAGATCAGGAAGCGATTGGCCGCGTAGATCGTCTCCTCGTCACGCAGATCGAGGATAGCGATGTTGCCGGCGACCTTCGTGCAACGCTGGATCTGCTCGACCGCCAGCGCCTGGTGCTCGAAGAACAGCGTCGAGCGCTCGACGACGTCGGGCAGCTTCAGGATCTCGTCGATGCCGAAGCGGCGGCAATCGTCGATCAACTGCATCATCAGTTGATAGTTGGAGATGCGGAAGTTGCGAAAGCGGCCCAGCCCGGTGCGCGCATCCATCAGGAAGTTCAGCAGCGCCCAGTCCCGCGGACGCAGAATGTCGTCGATGTCGTACTGCGCCGAATCGGCCTGGTCGACGGCCGCCATCATCTCGTCGGTTATCGTCGGAAACGCGGCGCGGCCGCCGAAGTGTTCGTAGACGACGCGCGCGGCCGACGGCGCGCTCGCGTTGATCACGTGGTTGCCGCGATGCCCGGTGTTGCGCACGGTCTCCGACAGGTGGTGGTCGAACACCATGTGCGCCCCGGCGACGTAGGGCAGGTTCGTCGTGATGTCCCGCGACGTGACCTCGACCTTGCCGTCCTGCATGTCCTTCGGGTGGACGAACAGGATGTCGTCGACCATGTCGAGTTCCTTGAGCAGCACGGCGCAGACGAGGCCGTCGAAATCCGAACGCGTGACGAGGCGGTACTTGGGCTGGGACATCGATTTTCCGGACGAATCGGGTCTGATGACGGGATCATGCCAGTGTCGGTGTGCGCGGCCGCGTTGTCGCTTGCGGGCGCTTCAACGCGATCTATCAGCCGACGGACGTGGGGCGGAGCGGCGCAGAGCGAGGCGGGGCGGGACGGAGGACCTTTGCGCGGGCTTGTCACGATCGGCGCCGCCGGGTGTTGAAGGGGCGGCGCCCAACGAGACCGCTCGTAATCGGTCGCCGCCCCTTCAACACCCGTCGACACCTCGGAGCCGTTGCGGTTCAACGGTGAGGTGCACGCCAGCGTTCGAGCGATGACGGTGCGGCGCACGCCGACGTTCGAGTGATAACGGTCAGGTGCACGCCAGTGTTCTGGCGATGTCATGCCGCCGCTCGGGGCGTCGGACTCTCATACGCGTTCGAAAATCCCTGCGGCGCCCATGCCGGTTCCCACGCACATCGTCACCATGCCGTAGCGCTGCTGGCGCCGCCGCAATCCATGCACGACGGTGGCCGCGCGGATCGCGCCGGTGGCGCCCAGCGGGTGGCCGAGCGCGATCGCGCCGCCCAAGGGATTGACGACGGCCGGATCCAGCGCCAGGTCGTGCATCACCGCCAGCGCCTGCGCGGCGAAGGCTTCGTTCAGCTCGATCCAGCCCAGATCCTGCTGGGTCAGGCCGGCCGTGCGCAGCGCGGCGGGAATCGCTTCCTTGGGGCCGATGCCCATGATCTCCGGCGGTACGCCGCGCACCGAGAACGAGACGAAACGCGCGAGCGGCGTCAGGCCGAACTGCTTGACGATCTTCTCGGACACGATCAGCAGCGCGCCCGCGCCGTCGGACGTCTGCGAGCTGTTGCCGGCGGTGACGGTGCCCATGCCGGTCGGGTGGCCGGTCGGGTCGCGCGGCGACGCGAACGCCGGGCGCAACTTGGCCAGCGCCTCGATCGTCGTGCCCGGGCGCGGCCCTTCGTCGAGCGCGATCGTGCGCGTGCTCACACGGGGTTCGCCGCCAGCCAGGTCCGGCTCGCGCAGGATCGCGTCATAAGGAGCGATCTCGTCGGCGAACTCGCCGGCTTGCTGCGCGGCCAGCGCCTTGGCATGCGAAGCCACGGCGAACGCGTCCTGCGCGTCGCGCGGGATCTTCCACTGCTGGGCGACCTTCTCGGCGGTCAGGCCCATGCCATAAGCGATGCCGATGTGCGCGTCGTTCGCGAACACCGCCGGGTTGATCGACGGCGTGTTGCCCATCATCGGCACGAGGCTCATCGACTCGACACCCGCGGCGATCATCGCGTCAGCCTCGCCGACGCGGATCCGGTCAGCCGCCATCGCGATCGCGGTCAGGCCCGACGCGCAGAAGCGATTGACGGTGACGCCGCCGACGGTGTCGGGCAGGTCCGCCAGCAGCACGCCGATCCGTCCGACGTTCAAGCCCTGCTGCGCCTCGGGAATCGCGCAGCCGACGATCGCATCCTCGATGACGGTCGGATCGAGCGCCGGCACCTCGGCCAGCGCTGCGCGGATCGCATGCACGAGCAGATCGTCGGGCCGCGTGTGGCGAAACGCGCCGCGCGGCGCCTTGCCGATCGGCGTACGGCGCGCGGCGACGATGTAGGCATCCTGGATTTGACGACTCATCACGGGTTCCTCGCTTGGATTCTGCTCTCTACCGTCCTGTTCACCATGGTCTTGTTCATGGAGTCCTGTCCATGCTTCCTGTCCATGCTAATTGCGCACCGGCTTGCCGGTCTGCATCATCCCCATGATGCGTTGCTGCGTCTTAGGGTCGGCCAGCAACGACATGAACGCGCGCCGCTCCAGCGTCATCAGCCACGCCTCGTCGACGCGCGAGCCGGGGTCGACGTCGCCGCCGCACATGACCTCGGCGATCGCGCGGCCCAGCGTGAAGTCGTACGCGGTGATCATCCCGCCGTCGCGCATGTTGACCAGTTGCGCGCTGACCGTCGCCAGCCCGTCGCGTCCGGCCACCTCGATCGGGGCGCGGCGCGGCGGCCGGTAGCCGATCGCATTCATCGCCCGGGCTTCGAGCACCGCCGTATGCAGCAGTTCATGGCGGTTGAAGACGATCGTGTCCGACGGCAGCAGGTAACCGACTTGCTGCGCCTCGATCGCCGAACGCGACACCTGCGCGGTGGCGGCAGCCATCAGGTATTTCTGCAGGAAGGTCAGCAGCGCAGTGGCCGGTGCGCGGTCGTGCTCTTCCGAGGCGCGGCGCGCGCCATACGTCAGGCCGCCGGCACCCGGCACCAACCCGACGCCGACCTCGACCAGGCCGACATAACTCTCGATCGACGCCACGCGCCTGGCGCAGTACAGCGCCAATTCGCAGCCGCCGCCCAGCGCCATGCCGCTGATCGCGGCGACGGTCGGCACCTGCGCGTAGCGCAACCGCAGCATCGCCTGCTGCAATTTGCGCTCCTCGGGCTCGATCGCCTTGACGCCGCCCGACATGAACAGCGGCAGCATCGCCTGCAGGTCGGCGCCGACCGAGAACGGTTCATCGCCCGACCATACGACCAGCCCGGCATAAGCGCTCTCGGCCAGCTCGACACCGCGCAGCAGGCCGGCGATGACGCCCGGGCCGATCGCGTGCATCTTGGTCTTGATCGACGCGACCAGCACGTCGTCGGGCAGCGACCGGCCCGATGCGGTCCTTAGTCCCGCCAACGTCCACAGCCGGATCGATTCGTCCTCGAACACCGTCGCGCCGCCTTCGCCCGGCGTCGGCGCGTTCTCGCCGAACAGCGACGCGCGGAACACCTGGCGATCGTAGACCGGCAGCGCGGCGCGCGGCGCGAACATCGCCCGCGCCGGAGACCACGAGCCCTCGGGCTGGTGCACGCCGCCGCGCTCGGCCACCGGGCCGTCGAATACCCAGGCCGGCAACGGCACGGCGGCGATCGCTTCGCCCGCATCGATGTCCGCGCGGATCCACTCGGCCACCTGCGCCCAACCGGCCTGCTGCCAGATCTCGAACGGGCCGGCGGCGGCGCCGAAGCCGAAGCGCATCGCCAGGTCGACGTCGCGCGCGTTGTCGGCGATCTCGGCGAGCTTGCAGGCCGCGTAGTGGAAGCCATCGCGCAGCACCGCCCACAGGAACTTCGCCTGCGGGTTCGGCGATTCACGCAGCAGCGCCAGGCGCTCGGCCCAGGTTTTCTTCTTCAGGATCCGCGCGATCGTCTCGTCGGCCTTGCCGCCGGCGGCCACGTAGCCGCCGCTGACCGGATCGATCCGCTGGATCGCGCTACCCTGCTTGCGATAGAAGCCGGCGCCGGTCTTCTGGCCCAGCGCCCCCTGATCGATCAGCGCGCGCAGCACGGCCGGCGTCTCGTACAGCGGATGGAAGGGGTCGGATGCGAGGTTGTCCTGCATCGTCTTCATCACGTGGCTCAGCGTGTCGAGCCCGACGATGTCGGCGGTGCGGAACGTGCCGGATTTGGCGCGACCGAGCTTCGACCCGGTCAGGTCGTCGACGACGTCATAAGCGAGGCCGAACCGCTGCGCCTGGCGAAAGACCGAGAACATCTGGAACGTGCCCAGCCGGTTCGCGATGAAGTTGGGCGTGTCCTTGGCGCGCACGCATTCCTTGCCCAGCGTCGTCGTCAGGAAGGTCTCGAGCCGATCGATGATCGCCGGATCGGTGTGCGCGGTGGCGATCAGCTCGACCAGCGGCATGTAGCGCGGCGGATTGAAGAAGTGCACGCCGCAGAAGCGCGCCTTCAGCTCGGGCGGCAACGCGTCGGCCAGCGCATTGATCGACAGGCCCGAGGTGTTGGTCGCGAAGATCGCGTCGGCCGCGACGAACGGCGCCACCTTGCGGTACAGGTCGTGCTTCCAGTCCAGCCGCTCGGCGATCGCCTCGATGACCAGGTCGCAGCCGGCGAGCGCGGGCAGGTCGTCGTCGTAGTTGGCCGGCACGATGAAATCGGCCAGCTCCGGCGTGCCCAGCGGCGCCGGGTTCAGCTTCTTCAGGCCGTCGATCGCCTTCAGCGCGATCGCGTTGTTCGGGCCGGCCTTGCCGTCGGCGCCGGGCTTGGGCGGCAGGTCGTACAACATGACGTCGACACGAGCGTTGACCAGGTGCGCGGCGATCTGCGCGCCCATCACGCCGGCGCCGAGCACGGCGACCTTGCGGATGCGGGGGAAACCGGCGGGCAATACGGCTGAAGGGGTAAGCGTCACGGCGGAGCCTCCTTGATCGGTCCGTTCAGAACAGCTCGGCGTCCAGCGCCATCAGCGGCGCGGCCCCGGCGCGCGCGCTGCGGATCAGCGCGGCCGTCTCGGGCTGCAGCTTGGCGAAGTAGAAGCGGGCGGTCGCCAGCTTGGCCTGGTAGAACGGCTGGTCGGCCTGTTGGTCGATCTTGGCCAGCGCCAGCTTGGCCATCCGCGCCCAGAAGTACGAGAACACCAGGTGCCCGACGATCCGCAGGTAGTCGACGGCCGCGGCGCCCGCCTCGTCCTGGCTCTGGAAGGCCTTCATGCCGATCTCCATCGTCAGCTTCTCGACTTTCTGCGCGAGATCGGCCAGCGGGTTGATGAACTCGGCCATGTCCTCGCGCGTGCCTTCGGACTCGACCAGCTCGGCGACCAGCTTGCCGAACTTGCGCAGCTTGGCGCCGTTGTCCATCAGCACCTTGCGGCCCAGCAGGTCCAGCGACTGGATCGTGTTCGTGCCCTCGTAGATCATGTTGATCCGCGCGTCGCGCACATACTGTTCCATCCCCCACTCGCGGATGAAGCCGTGCCCGCCGTACACCTGCATCCCGAGATTGGTCGTCGCGAAGCCGTTGTCGGTCAGGAAGGCCTTGACCACCGGCGTCAGCAGCGCCAGCAGGTCGTCGGCATCCTGGCGCGCCGCCGTGTCCGGATGGTGGTGCGCCTCGTCGGCCTTCAGCGCCATCCAGTACGCGAACGCGCGGCCACCCTCGGTGTACGCCTTCTGCGTCAGCAGCATCCGGCGCACGTCCGGATGCACGATGATCGGATCGGCCGGCTTGTCGGCGTCTTTCGGCCCGGTCAACGAGCGGCCCTGCAACCGTTCCTTCGCGTAGACCAGCGCGTTCTGGTAAGCGACCTCGGCCAAGCCCAGCGATTGCAGGCCGACGCCGATCCGCGCGGCATTCATCATCACGAACATCGCGTTCAGGCCCTTGTTCGGCTGGCCGACCAGCCAGCCGGTCGCGCCATCGAAGTCCATCACGCAAGTGGCGTTCGCATGGATGCCCATCTTCTCTTCGATGCGCGCGCACTTGACGTTGTTGCGAACGCCCGGCTTGCCGTCGGCGTCGGGCAGGAACTTCGGCGTGATGAACAGCGAGATGCCGCGGCTGCCGGCCGGCGCATCGGGCAGCCGCGCCAGCACCAGGTGCACGATGTTGTCGGCCAGGTCGTGCTCGCCCGACGAGATGAAGATCTTCGTGCCGGTGATCTTGTAGCTGCCGTCGGGCTGCGGCTCGGCGCGCGTGCGCAACAGGCCCAGGTCGGTGCCGCAATGCGCCTCGGTCAGACACATCGTGCCGGTCCATTCGCCGGAAACCAGCTTGGGCAGGTACAGCGCCTTCTGCTCGGGCGTGCCATGGGCGCCCAGGCACTCGACCGAGCCGTGCGTCAGGCCCGGATACATCGCCCACGCCTGGTTGGCCGAGTTCAGCATCTCGCTGAACGCCATGCCGACGATGCCCGGCAGCCCCTGGCCGCCGTAGGCCGGATCGCAAGTCAGCGTCGGCCAGCCGCCGGCCTTGAACTGCTCCCACGCGTCCTTGAAGCCGGCTGGCGTGCGCACCACGCCATCGCCGTCATAGTGGCAGCCCTCTTCGTCGCCGGTGCGGTTCAGCGGAAACAGCACCTCCGAGCACAGCTTGCCGCCCTCTTCGAGGACCTGGTCGATCAGCTCGCGATTGACCTGTTCGTGCGACGGCAGCGCCGACAGGGCGGACTCGGTTTCGAGCAATTCGTGCAGCACGAACTGCATGTCACGGATCGGCGGTTGGTACTGGGCCATGGCATTTCTCCGGTGGAATATCGGCTAGTCGGTGGCGCGGCGGAGCGCGCCGTTGGTCCCGCTCGGCGGGACCGGCGTGGCGATCAGGATCGATGCGCGGCGGACGCGCGGTAAGAGGCGATCAAACGTTCGAACGCGCGCTCGGCGCGATCGATCGCGCCTTCGCTCTTGAGCAAGCGGGCATCGTGATGCAGCACCAGCACGATCCCGTACAACTGGAACACGAGTTCTTCCGCGTCGGTCGACGCGAGCAGTTCGCCGGTCTCGACGGCCTGCTTGATCGCGCGCGTCAGCTCGCGCTGCCACGCGCGGATCATCGCGACCAGCACGTCGCGCACTTCGCCCGGCCGGTCGTCGTACTCGGTCGCGCACGCGATGTACAGGCAGCCGCTATCGGCTTCGAGCGCCGTGCGTTCGAGCCAGTTGCGGACCATGCCGCGCAACCGCTGCAAGCCGCGATCGAGCGGCAGCGCCGGCACCAGCACTTCGCGGGCGAACCGCTGCTCGTACTCGCGCAGCACGGCGATCTGCAACTCCTCACGCGATCCGAAATGCGCGAACGCACCGCTCTTGGACATCTGTACGCGATCAGCCAGCCGCCCGATGGTCAGCCCTTCCAGGCCGAACTGCGACGCCAGCTCGAGCGCCGCCTGCAGGATCGTCGCCCGCGTCTGCTCGCCTTTACGCATCCGCATCACACTCCTCGATACGAACGATCGTTCGTTTAGAACGGTCGTACTATTTCAATGCCGAAAGGGGTTGTCAAGACGCAGTGCGTCATGGGCCGGGCTTTCCCGACGCCGGGAATCGGCCGGCCAAGCGGGGCCGGCCCGGCACCCTACGACCAGACACCCCGGGCCAGGCGCTCCCAGCTAGGCGCTCCCAGCTAGGCGCCCCCCGCCAACAGCGACGAGAAACGCGCCAGGTCGACGTTGCCGCCACTGACGATGATGCCCACGCGCGCGCCCTTCACGTCGAGCACGCGCTGCAGGACGGCCGCCGCGGCCAGGCAGCCGGTCGGCTCGACGACCAGCTTCATGCGCTCGGCGAAGAAACGCATCGTCTCGACCAATTGCGCGTCGGTGACCGTCAGCACGTCGCGCACGTGGGCCTGGATGATCGGAAAGGTCAGCACGCCGGCATGCGTGGTCTGCGCGCCGTCGGCGATCGTGCGCGGCACGTCGATCGTCACGATGCGGCCGGCGCGCAGCGACTGCTGCACGTCGTTGCCCGCCTCGGGCTCGACGCCATGGACTTCGCAGCCCGGCGCCATGCCGGCCGCCGCCAGCGCGCAGCCCGAGACCAGGCCGCCGCCGCCCACGCAGACGACCAGCTTGTCCAGCGCAGGGACCTCCTCGAACAGCTCGAGCGCGGCCGTCCCCTGGCCGGCGATCACGTCCGGATGGTCGTACGGCGGGATCAGCGACAACCCTCGCTCGTCGGCCAGCGCACGGGCCAGTGCCTCGCGGTCCTGCGTCATCCGGTCATAAGTGACGACCTCGGCGCCATAGTCTCGCGTGGCGGCCATCTTGGCGGCCGGCGCATCGGCCGGCATCAGGATCGTCGCGGCGACGCCTTGCAGCCGGGCCGCGAGCGCGATCGCCTGCGCATGGTTGCCGGACGAGAACGCCAGCACGCCACGCCGCCGCTGCGCATCGTCCAGCCGCGCGATCGCGTTGTATCCGCCGCGGAACTTGAACGCGCCGATCCGCTGCAGGTTCTCGCACTTGAAGAACAGCCGCGCGCCGAGCTGCTCGTCGGCGGTCCGCGAAGTCAGCACCGGCGTGCGGTGCGCATGGCCGGCCAGCCGCGCGGCCGCGTCGCGAACGTCCTGGAATGAAACCGCCAGCGTCATGTCGGAAGGTCCTTTGACCGAGAAGAGTGATCAGCGTTTCCCTGAACGACGCATTGTGAGCGACTCCCGCCCGAAGCGTGAGCTTCCTCGCCGAAGCGGAACGTCGGGCGGCGTGGCCGGCCACGGCCGCAGGCATACTGACACGACCCGTTTCATTCGCTCATCACAGGATATTCGCCGCCATGAGGCCAAACCGCATTCGTGAACTGTTCGCCGCCAAGACCTGCGCCACGATGGGCTGGATCGCGCTGAACTCGACGTATTCCGCCGAGTTGATGGGACATGCCGGCTTCGATACCGTCGTCGTCGATCTGCAGCACGGCCCCCTGTACCTGGACGCCGCCGTGCCGCTGCTGCAAGCGCTGTCGTCGACGCCGGCCATGCCGATGGCACGCTGCTCGGACAACAACTTCTTCGAGATCAACAAGCTGCTCGATGCCGGCGCCTACGGGATCATCTGCCCGTTGATCGACACGCCCGAGGACGCGGCCCGCTTCGTCAGCGCCTGCCGCTACCCGCCGCAGGGCACGCGCTCGTTCGGTCCCACGCGCGGGATACTGTATGGTGGCGCCGACTACGCGGAACACGCCAACGACACGATCCTGGCGCTGGGCATGATCGAGACGGCCCAGGGCATGGCCAACCTGAAGGCGATCTGCGAGACGCCGGGCCTGGACGGCGTGTTCATCGGCCCGGCCGACCTGAGCTTCGCGCTGGGCGTCAAGCCGCCGCCGCGCTGGACCGAATCGCCGCTGACCGAAGCGCTCGATCGGATCCGCGATGCCGCGCACGCCGCCGGCAAGATGGCCGGCATCTTCTGCGGCAGTACGCAGATGGCCATCGACATGAAGAAGCGCGGCTTCGACATCGTGATGAACGGGATGGACGCCTTGATGCTGCGCGCGACCGCCGAACAGAACGTGAAGGCCGTGCGTACCGCTTAGGCCCCGTCCGCCCACCGGGGGCGGCACGGTTTGCGCAGGCGTGCCGCCTGATTCTCAGAACTCCAGCCAGTCGTTGTCGTCGGCGCCGTTGACCGCGCGGCGCACCGGCGGCGCAGCGTCCTTCACGACGGTCGGCACCGGCGCCTTGGCCGCCGGCCGCGACGGAGCGATCCGTGTCACGTTCTTGGCCCGGTCCGGACCGCGACGCTCGACCTGCGGCCACGCCGGCGCGGCCGCAATACCGCCCGACATGCCGCCCGACACCGCCCTCGATTCGCCCCCGAGCTTGAACACCTCCACCGTCTGCACCAGCGAGTGGCTCTGCTCCTCCAGGCTCTCGGCCGCCGCCGTCGCCTGCTCGACCAGCGCCGCGTTCTGCTGCGTCACCTCGTCCATCGACGTCACCGCCTGGTTCACCTGCTCGATCCCCGAACTCTGCTCCTGCGAGGCCACCGTGATCTCGGCCATGATGTCCGTCACCCGCTTGACCGAC
>JAKPAM010000035.1 GCA_029779435.1 Pseudomonadota bacterium
CGTTCGATCGTGCCAAAAGACCGGTCCGTACAGTGCTGACGATCCTACTCGTCTGGGGCAGTGAAGAACATGGCACAAATCATCAATACCAACCTGTCGTCCATCAACGCTCAGCGCAACCTCAGCAAGAGCCAGAGCGACATGGCGACCGCTGTCCAGCGTCTGTCGAGCGGCCTGCGCGTCAACAGTTCGAAAGACGATGCGGCGGGCCTGGCGATCGCCGACCGCATGCAGGCGCAGATCCGCGGCATGAACGTCGCGATCCGCAATGCCAACGACGGCATTTCGCTGGCGCAGGTCGCGGACGGCGCATTCGGCCAGTTGTCGGATATCGCGCAGCGGATGCGCGAACTGGCGGTGCAATCGGCCAACGCGACGAACAACACGCAGGATCGCGCCAGCCTGAATCAGGAATACACGCAGCTCGCGCTGGAAATCACGCGGACGATCCAGGGCACGACGTTCAACGGCCTGGCGATTCTGTCCAACGGCGCGGGGACGCAAACCTTCCAGGTCGGCGCCGGTACGACCGAGAACGACAAGATCGCGATCACATCGGCCGATCTGATGGCACTGACATCGATCACGGACGTGATCAGCACCAACATCCTGACGCCGGGTGCCAACGCCGGCGGGATCGATGAGTCGATCAACATGCTGGACAGGATGCTCGACGAGATCAACTCGCAGCGCGCGATCTACGGCGCCGTGCAGAACCGCTTCTCGTCGGTGATCGCCACGTTGCAGGTATCCGCCGAAAACCAGACCGCCGCACGCAGCCGGATCATGGATGCCGACTTCGCCGCCGAGACCGCGGCGCTGTCCCGCGCGCAGATCCTGCAGCAGGCCGGCACAGCGATGGTCGCGCAGGCCAACCAGCTGCCGCAGAACGTGCTGAGCCTGCTCAAAGGCTGACGGTTCGAGCCTGGATCCGAACGCCGAGCTGGCCTGACATGTCCTAGCTCGGATTCGATCTGACGAACGGCTCCCGCCATCGCGCACGCGCCGCTCAAGTTCGTCCGGCACGGGCCGATCACCAGGGAAGCGGACTCCCCGCATCGGGCTGGCGCCCGATTCTCCGTTGCCGCTTTTCCCGTTGTCGCTTTTCCCGTTGTCGCTTTTCCCGTTGCCGCTTTTCCCGTTGCCGATACGCCGGCGCACGCGCCGACAGGAGCTTCCGATGGCCACCGTCTCTTCTTCCACTTCCAGCAGTACGATCGATGTCGCCAGCATCGTCGACAGCCTGATGCAGGTCGAGCAGAAACCGCTGACTTCGCTGCAGACCAAGGCGACCGCGATCAATGCCGACATCACGGCCTTCGGTTCGATCAAGAGCCTGCTGAGCACGTTCCAGGATGCATCGCGCGCACTGACCGACGCGACGACATGGAACGCGTCGAAGGCCACCAGCGGTGATTCGACCACCGTCGACGTCGTCGGCACCAGCGGCGCGATCAAGGGCAACCTGGCGATCGCGGTCCAGCAGCTCGCACAGGCGCGCTCGGCGACGACCGACACCTTCGCGGCAGCCAATACCGTCGTCGGCGGCGGCACGCTCAGCGTGCAGATCGGCTCGGGCGCATCGGTCGACATCACGATCGCGGCGGGCTCGACGATCGCGCAGGTACGCGATGCGATCAACCGGGCGAGCGCGGGCATCAACGCCAGCCTGGTCTCCGACGGTGGCCAGGTACGGCTGATGGTTCGCAGCGCCGAAACGGGCGCCGCCAATGCATTCTCGTTGAGCGTCAGCAACGCCCAGAACGGTGGCAGCTCGGGCCTGGGCGCGCTCGCCTCGATGACGCAGACGCAAGCCGCGCAAGACGCGCAGTACACGCTGGATGGCCTGGCGCTGACCTCGGCCACCAACAAGATCACCGACGCCGTCGAGGGCGTGACGCTGACGCTGAAGAAGACGTCGGCGACGCCGGTCGCCGTCACGCTGGAATCGGATACGACCGCGCTGCGAACCAACGTGGATGCGTTCGTGTCGGCGTACAACGCGCTGGCGTCCAAGCTGGCCGCGTTGACCAAGTACGACGCCAAGACCGAGACGGCGGGTCAGTTGCAGGGCAACTCGACCGCCGTCCGCCTGCTGCAGCAGTTGCGCCAGATGGCCACCGGCACGGTCTCGGCGTCGTCGATCGGCACCTTGTCGGCCGCCGGCATCGCCGTGCAGCGCGACGGCACGCTGAAGGTCGACGATGCCAAGTTCAACGCCGCAGCGGCCGACCCGGCGCAGTTCAAGGCCCTGTTCGCCACGCC
Organism: Pseudomonadota bacterium; assembly: GCA_029779435.1. Taxonomy (GTDB): domain Bacteria; phylum Pseudomonadota; class Gammaproteobacteria; order Burkholderiales; family Burkholderiaceae_E; genus JAKPAM01. The sequence continues at coordinate 2,266 of JAKPAM010000035.1, forward strand.
CGTGGGGAGCGACGGCTCCGGCGGCATCGCGGCGCGCTTCAACTCGATGATCACGCGCGTGCTCGGCACCGATGGCCTGCTGACGTCCGCGCTGGAGACGCTGAACAAGCGCCTGAGGGCCAACAGCGACCAGCAGAGCGCGCTCGAACGCAAGAACGACATGACGCGCACGCGGCTGACCCGCCTGTACAGCACGCTGGACTCGAACCTGGCATCGCTGCAATCGCTCAGCGAGTCGCTGACGTCGTCGCTGGCGGCTCTGTCCGCCAACACCAAGAGCAACTGATCGCGCACGGCCCGGCCAGGGCCGTCGCCATCCCCTTTCGCCCGGCAGGCCGCCCGCGTTCGCGCGGGCGGCCTGTTTCATTCGGGCGCCGCCGCCCTCCTCCCCGCCCCGCGTTCCCTGTTTCCGTCCGCTCGCCGGTACCCTCGGCCGGCAACGCTAAAGATGCGCATCGGAGCGTCGATATCCATCAGGTAACGTCACTCTTCACGGCGCATCATGTTCGCTCCTCCCCGTAGCCGCGTCAGTTCCTACCAGACTCTGTCGGTCGAAACCGGCCTGGCCGATGCATCGCCGCACAAGCTGATCGAAATGCTGTACGACGGCGCGATCGAGGCCATCGTCCGCGCCCGGGGCGCGCTCGAACGCGGCGACGTCCCGACCCGCATCGCGGCGATCACCAAGGCCCTGCGCATCGTCGACGAAGGGCTCAAGGCGGCGCTCGACCCGCGCGGCGGCGAGCTGGCGACGAACCTGAGCGACCTGTACGCGTACATTTCCCGTCGCCTGCTGACCGCCAACCTGCAATCGAGCGATGCGCCGCTGGCCGAGGCCGCCGAGCTGCTCGGACAGTTGCGCGACGGCTGGAAAGGCATCGCGGCCTCCGCCGCGGCACAGTGACGGCGACGATGGACACCGCGGTACGAACGGCGATGACCACGCCGCTGATCGACCACTACCGCTCGCTGGAGCAGGCATGCCAGCGGATGCTGGCGTCCGCCCACGCGGCGCGATGGTCCGACGTCGATGCCTGCCGCCAGGCCTGCATCCCGATGATCGCGCAGTTGAAGCGCGCGGCGCGGACGACGTCGCTGACCGAAGACGAACAGATCGAACGGCTGCAACTGATGCGGCGGATCGTGCAGATGGAAGGCGAAGTGCGGCGCCTGTCGTCACCGACCGACGATTGGCTGGCACGCATGTTCATCCGCCAGGCCCGATCGGCGTGATGCGCGAATCGCCACGCCGGCTTGACTAAATCGAGACACCACCGCAACCATCTGGGCGATATAGCCAACCATGCTGACGGACGCCGCCTTGCCCTCCCAGTTGATTCCGGAAACGGACGAACGATTTCTGGCTCCCTATCGGATCGAAGGGGCGGTTCCGATCAAGGCGCTGCTCAGGGAGCTGATCGCGAAGCGAGCCTTCATCGCCATCTACTCGGGTGACGATCTCGAGGACTTCGTCATCAGCCAGATCGTCGCCTACGACGACCAGGTCGTCGAACTGGATTTCGTGACGGACCAGGCGCGCCAGCAATCGGTCGGCGCCGCCGGGCGGGTGATCGTCATCGGCCTGCTCGAAACGGTGAAAGTGCAGTTCACGCTGGACGGCACGCAGTTGGCGCAGGGCGCCTCGGGACCGCTGATCCGCGCCCCGCTGCCCGCCAGCGTGTATCGGATTCAGCGCCGCGACGCGTTCCGGGTCCGTCCGCGCACGTCCGATTCGTTCTCGGTCGCGATCCGCCAGCCGCAGGGCGGCGAGGCCGCGTATCGGATCATCGATTTCTCGGCCACCGGCCTGGCCTTCGCGATTCCGGCCGGCGAGCCGCTGCCGCAGGCGGGCTCGACCCATCCGTTCAGCCGCGTCGAGTCACCGGGCCAGCCGCCGATCCCGTGCGAGCTGATCATCCGCCACGTCAGCGCCGGCCTGCGCTCGGAGAATGGCGCGCACCGCATCGGCTGCGAGTTCAACCGGATGGACAGCGAGGCATCGCGCGCGCTGCAGATGGTGGTCATCGACCTCGAACGGCGCTACCGGCACGATCGGACACGCGGCTGACCGTCGATGCGAGGCGCGCCCGCCTACGCGCGCGCACAGTGATCAGACGGTCATGTTCATGATGTCGGTATAAGCCGACACCAGCCGGTTGCGCACCGTCAGCGCGCCCTGGAACGCGATCTGCGATTCCTGCATCGCAACCATCGTCTGCTCGAGCGACACGCCGTCGACGTCGAGCTGGAACTGCCGCTGCAGTTCCGCGGTCTTGAACTGGGTCTGGCTGACCGACTGCAGCGCGCTATCGAGCGCGTCTGCGAAGCGCACACCGCCGGCCTTCTGCGCGATGCCGCCGGCCGTCGGTGCGCCCGCCTGCACACCCGCCAGCGCCTGCAGCAGCGGTGTACTCGTCTTGACATCCACTTTCGTCACTCCTTATCGGATCGTCTTGACGAGACTTTAGCGGCGGCGCCCGCTCGGCAGTCGGGAATAAGCGCCATTGTCCACGTTTAATTCGGGCTTCCTGACACTAAAGGGGTTTCGATAATTGTCGATATGGAAGCCGCCATTCAGCCCCTGCCCAGTCCGACCCCTAATGGGAGTCCGACGCTGCCCAGCGCCCCGCTCGCCTCGCGGTTCGCGGCGCTGCCCGTCAAACGCAAGTTCACGCTGGCCGCCGGCGTCGTCGGCCTGGCCGCCATCATGGTGGTCACCGCGATGTGGGGCCGCCAGCCCGACTACCGCGTACTGTTCACCAACCTGTCCGATCGCGACGGCGGATCGGTCATCGCGTCGCTGGCGCAGATGAACGTGCCGTACAAGTTCGCCGAAGGCGGCGGCGCGATCCTGATTCCATCGGACAAGGTCCACGACGTGCGCCTGAAGCTCGCGTCGCAGGGGCTGCCCAAGGGCGGCACTGTCGGCTTCGAGCTGATGGAGACGCAGAAGTTCGGCGTCACGCAGTTCCAGGAACGGCTGAACTTCCAGCGCGGACTCGAAGGCGAGCTGTCACGGTCGATCCAGTCGCTGGCCGCCGTGCAGCACGCCCGCGTGCACCTGGCGCTGCCGGCGCAGAACGGCTTCCTTCGCGAACAGCAGAAGCCGTCGGCTTCGGTGCTGCTGACGCTGCACCCGGGCCGCACGGTCGACCGCGCGCAGGTCGACGGCATCATCCACCTGGTGGCCTCGTCGGTAGCCGACCTGGCGCCCAAGCAGGTCAGCGTCGTCGACCAGAACGGCACGCTGCTGTCGGCGGTCGAGCAGGCGACCGACGGCATGAACCCGACGCAGATCAACTACGTCCGGCAGCTCGAGGCAAGCTATATCGCGCGCATCATCGACATCGTCGAACCGATCCTGGGCGCCGGCAACGTGCGCGCGCAGGTCACGGCCGACGTCGACTTCACGCAGAGCGAATCGACGGCCGAGGAGTTCCGGCCCAATCTGGGCAGGGACGCGGTACCGGCCGTGCGCAGCCAGCAGATCTCGGAATCGTCGTCCGCCGACGGCCATCGCGAACCGGCGCAGGGCGTCCCCGGCGCGCTGACCAACCAGCCGCCGCCGCCCGCCAGCGCGCCGATCAACGGCCAGACGCAGGCGCTGCAGACGTCGGCCAACAACGGCGGGCCGGCCGGCCCCAATGGCGCGAACGGCGCCAACGCCCCGCGCAACTCCCAGCGCGACTCGACGACCAACTACGAGGTCGACAAGACGGTGCGCGTGACGCGCAACGCGCCGGGCCAGATCCGCCGACTGACGGCCGCCGTCGTGCTGAACCATCGCAAGAGCGTCGACGACGAAGGCAAGACCGTCTCGACGCCGCTGACGGAAAAGGAAATCGAGAACATCACCGCGCTGGTACGCGAGGCGATCGGCGTCAGCAAGGACCGCGGCGACTCGGTCAACGTGATGAACGCGGCCTTCAGCGGCGACGAGCCGCCCAAGAGCGAGCCCGTGGCGCCGTGGAAGGACCCGGAGAACATCGCGCTGGCCAAGGAGGGCGCCAAGTACCTGGGCCTGGTGGTGCTGGGCCTGATCACGATCTTCGGCGTGATCCGCCCCGCCCTGAAACCGGTCCCCCAACTGGCCGGCCCCGGCGGCGCGCAAGGGCAGTTGAACGAGACCGTGCAGGACGATCTGTCGCTGCCCTCGCCGCATGATTCGGCCGACCCCGCCGCGCGCGCGACGGCGGCGAACACCGAACAGATGCTCAAGATCGCCCGCGATGACCCGGCGGCGGTCGCTCACGTGATTCGTACCTGGATTGGCAGCAACAATGGATGAAACCGGTTTGCAGGATGCCAGCATCCTGCTGATGCTGATGGGCGCCGAGCCCGCCTCCGAGATCTTCAAGCACCTGACCCCCAAGGAGGTGCAGAAGATCGGCGAGACGATGGCCGGCATCAAGTCGCTGCCCAAGACGCGGATCGACGACGTGCTCGAACGCTTCAAGGTCGAGGCCGGGCTGCAAAGCTCGCTTGTCGACGACACCGACGGCTACGTGCGCGACGTGCTGACCAAGGCGCTGGGCGACGACAAGGCCAACATGCTGATCGACCGCATCCTGCAGGGCGGCGACGTGTCGGGCATCGAAAGCCTGAAGTGGATGACGCCCGACTCGATCGTCGAGCTGATCCGCAACGAGCATCCGCAGATCGTCGCGTCGATCCTCGTGCATCTGGAGCGCGACCTGGCGGCGGCGGTCCTCGGCCGGCTCGAAGACCGGCTGCGCACCGACGTGACGCTGCGCATCGCGACGCTCGACGGCATCCAGCCCAGCGCGCTGCGCGAACTGAACGACGTGCTGTCCAAGGTGCTGTCGACCGGCGACCGGATGAAGAAGGCGGCGATGGGCGGCACCAAGACGGCCGCCGAGATCCTGAACTTCCTGGGCAGCTCGGTCGAGACGGCGGTGCTCGACTCGCTGCGCAACGCCGACGCCGACCTGGCGCAGCAGATCACCGACCAGATGTTCACGTTCGACGACGTGATGAAACTCGACGACCGCTCGGTGCAGGTCATGCTGCGCGAGATCCAGACCGATTCGCTGGTCATCGCGCTCAAGGGCGCGGACCCGGAACTGCGCGAGAAGATCTTCAAGAACATGAGCAACCGCGCGGCCGAGGCGCTGCGCGAGGATCTGGAGGCCAAGGGACCGATGCGCGTGTCCGAGGTCGAGGCCGAGCAGAAGGAGATCACGAAGACGATCCGCAGGCTGGCCGACGAAGGCCAGGTCACGCTGGGCGGCGGAGCGGACGATGCCTACTACTAATCGGATCATCTCGGCCGAGGACCTGGGCGAGTGCAAGCCCTTCTCGCTCGGTGCGCTCGGCGACGGACCCGATACGCCGCTCAAGCGGCGCGCGGTCCTGCAGCGCGGCCAGACGTCAGAGTCCTCTTCGCCGGTCGATCCCGCGCTGCGGCGCGAGCAACTGGCCCGGCAGCGCGAACAGCAACTGCGCGCGAGCTTCGACGCCGGCTATCGCGAAGGCATGGAAGCCGGCCGCGCGGCCGCGATCCAGCAGCACGAGCAGGAGCAGCGCGCGCTCGGCGCGACGCTGCGCCAGCGCGTCGAAAGGCTGGCGGCGTCACTCGAAGCCGAACTCGAGGCGTTCCAGGCCACGGGCGCCGACCGCCTGCTCGACCTGGGGATCGAGATCGCGCGCCAGACCGTGCGCCATGCGATCGCGTACGACCGCGAGATGATCGTCGCGGTCGTCCAGGAATCGCTCGCCCAATTGCACGACGAGAGCACGCCGGCCGCGCTGTCGCTGAACCCGGCCGACGTGCCGCTCGTCGAGACCCATCTGGCCGCCCTGCTCGCCCGCCGCCATGTCGCGCTGCGCCCCGACCCGTCGATCGCGATCGGTGGCTGCCGGCTGGCCAGCGCGCTGGCCGAGGTCGATGCCACGATCGAAACCCGCTGGCGCCGCACGCTGGCGTCCCTGGGGCGCACGCCCGACGCCGAGCCGCTGTCCGCCTGAGCGGGCTCCATAGGCCCGGCCCCGTTCAAGCGACGCACTCGTGCAACATACCGACGCCACTACCCGTCCCACCGCTTACCCCGTCTTCCCGCCGGAAGACAACCGGCTCGACGCGCTGGTCGAACGGCATCTCGAGTTCGCCCGCACGGCGACGCCGATCCTCGCCATGGGACGGTTGGCCCGCGTCACCGGCCTGGTCATGGAGGCGACGGGCCTGAAGCTGCCGGTCGGCGCGATCTGCGTGGTCAGCCAGCGCATCGACGAAACCACGGTGGTCGAGGTCGAGGCCGAGGTCGTGGGTTTCGGCGACGACCGCCTCTACCTGATGCCGACCAGCGACGTGTCGGGCCTGTCGGCCGGCGCCGCAGTCGCCCCGGTCGAACAGGTCGTGCGCACGGCCACGCTGCACGATCCGTCGCATCCGTGGCGGCGCGCGGCCGACCGGATGCGTCACCTGCCGTTGGGCGACGGGCTGCTGGGCCGCGTCGTCGATGCGCGCGGCGCGCCGTTGGACGGCCACGGGCCGCTGACGCGCGTACGGCTCGACCCGATCCACCAGCGCCCGATCAACGCGATGGAGCGTGAACCGGTCCGCAAACCGCTCGACACCGGCGTACGGGCGATCAACGCGATGCTGACCGTCGGGCGCGGACAACGGCTGGGCCTGTTCGCCGGTGCCGGCGTCGGCAAGAGCGTGCTGATGGGCATGATGTGCCGCTACACGTCGGCCGACGTGACCGTCGTCGGCCTGATCGGCGAGCGGGGCCGCGAGGTCAAGGAATTCATCGAGGACATCCTCGGCGAGGAAGGCTTGCGGCGCGCGGTGGTCGTCGCCGCGCCGGCCGACTCGCCGCCGCTGGTGCGGATGCAGGGTGCCAATTACGCGACGGCGATCGCCGAGTCGTTCCGCAGCCAGGGCAAGCACGTGCTGCTGCTGATGGATTCGTTGACGCGCTATGCGATGGCCGCGCGCGAGGTGTCGCTGGCGATCGGCGAGCCGCCCGCCACCAAGGGTTACCCACCATCGGTGTTCGCGCGCCTGCCCCAGCTCGTCGAGCGGGCCGGCAACGGCCATGCCGACCAGGGCTCGATCACCGCGTTCTATACGGTGCTGGCCGAGGGCGACGACCAGGCCGATCCGGTCGCCGATGCGGCGCGCGCGATCCTCGACGGCCACTTCGTGCTGACCCGCGCGCTGGCCGACAGCGGCCATTACCCGGCGATCGACATGGAGCAATCGATCTCGCGCGTGATGATCAACGTCACCAACGACCGCCATCGGCTGCTCGCGCGCCGCCTCAAGTCCTTGTGGTCGCGCTACCAGAGCAGCCGTGACCTGCTGTCGGTAGGCGCGTACGTCAGCGGCTCGGATCCGGAGACCGACCTGGCGATCTCGCTGTATCCGCACATCGCGGCGTTCCTGCGCCAGGACGTCGGCGAGCGCGCCGATCTGTCGCACAGCCTGGCCGCGCTCGAACGCCTGATCGGCCCGACGCTCGATCACGCGATGAGCTGAGGGGAACGGCATGGTCGACCGGCGCGTGCTGGACACCCTGATCGAACTGAGCGAACGGCGCCGCGACGAAGCCGCCAACGAAGCGGCCGACGCGCGGCGCGCCACCGAACAGGTGCTCGCGACGAAGCAGCAGTTGCAGCAATACCGCGCCGACTACGACGCCCGTTCGCCGCTGCGTCCCGGCCAGCAGACCGGGCCGCAGCAGATCGAGCGGCACCAGCGCTTCGTCGCGCGCCTGGACGTCGCGATCGACGACCAGGCGCGCCGGCACGCGCTGATGCGCCGCGTGCAAGCGCAGCGCGAGGCCGATCTGGTCGAACGGCAGAAGCGGCTCAAGGCCTTCGAGACGCTGAAGCAGCGCCGCGACCAGGCCTATGCGCAGCGCCAGGAACGCCATGAACAACGCCTGACCGACGAACAGGCGGCACGAATCCACCAAAGGAGAACCCGATCATGATGGGTGAAGCCCAGACGGCACTGTCTCTGCTGAACCTGGCCGGCCATGCGATGTCGGCGACGAATTCGGCGAACACGGCGCGGCCGGCGTCCCCGGCCAACGGCAATGCGTTCGCCGAGTCGCTGGACCGCGCGCAGCGCCGGATGGCGCCGCAGCCACCGGAGCCCGCCAACCCCGAGCGTCCCTCCCCGCCGTCTTCCGCTCCGCAGCCGCCCGAGAAGGCGCCGCCGGCGGCGACGCCATCGCCGTCATCGGCGGACTCTCCCGCCAAGGCGCCGTCCGGCGACCAGACCGATGGGCGCTCCACGCCCCCGGACAAGCGCGGCGAGGTCGATGGCGATGCCCGTGCCGATCACGCCAGGGATGCCGGCAAGGCCGCGCGAGGCGCGACCGACGCCGCCTCGGCGCGGCGAACCGCGTCGGGCGGAAAGATGTCCGGCGCCCCCGACGCGGCGCCGGACATCGATCAGGCTGGTGTCAACGCCAAGGCCGATCCGGCCGACGAGACGGACGGCGCGACGTCGGTTACCCTCGATCCGGCCGTGATGCGGGGCGCGGACGCCGCTGCGCCCGCCATCGATGCCGGCGCCGCGAACACGGCGACCCCGGCGAACGGCATGCCCTCTCATGGGGCCGACGTCCTCGCCGCGAACGCGGCTTCGGCCGACGCAGCGAGCCGCCTGATCGGACGGGATACCGCGGAAAGCATCGGCGAGGACGGCGATCGCGCCGCGGACGAAGGCCGATCGACGGTGAACGGACGCTCGTCGCGCCCGGCTTCGGCGGACCACGCCGGCCACGGCCGTCTCGCGCACGAGACAACGAATTTCGCGCGCGAGACGACGGATTTCGCACGCGAAACGGCGGACGCGACCGGCGCCGGCTCCGCGCCGGGCGGCGCGGCCGGACGCGGCGGTCTGGACGGCCGCGACGCCCGCCAGGGCGGTGGCACGGCCGACACGACTGCCGCGGGATCCGCTCGCGGCACCGGCCTGCCCGGCGGCCTGGCCGGCCTGGCGCACGCGTCCGGCACGGCGGCACCGGGCTCGTCGGCACCCGCCGCCCAGACGACGCTCGGCACACCGGTTCCGGATCCACGGTTCCCGCGTGCGCTGGCCGAGCAGGTCAGCCTGTTCGTGGCCAGCGACGTCAAGAGCGCGAACATCCTCGTCTCCCCTCCGGAGATGGGACCGATCCGCATCGAACTGACGGTCAGCGGCGACGACGCGCGCATCGTGTTCACGGCCGCGCATCCGGACACGCGCCAGGCCATCGAGCAGAGCTCGGCCGTGCTGCGCTCGCTGCTGGCCGAGCGCGGCGTCGGCCTGGGCCAGATGGACGTCGGCCACGGGGACCCGCAGCAGGCATTCGCGCAGGCCGGCGGCCAGGGCAATGGCGCCGCGGGCGACGGCGGCCAGAACGGCCGCTGGGGCGGTTCGCCGGTCGATCGCGACGCGTTGACCGCGGCGACCAACGCCGCGATCGAACAGGCCGCCGTGCGCCGCAACGCCGGGCTGCTCGATCTGTTCGCCTGAATCGTGGCCCGTCCACCCACGATCGGCGCGGGCTCGATCGCAGGTCGACAGGGCCGGGATAAGCGGTGTGACAGCCAGCCTTATCCGGGCTCGGCCACCCTCGCACCGCCGTGACAATAACCGTGTTCGCTGACGGGCGGCCTTTCGTTCCGCCCGTGCGAACCGATCAATGGAGTCGATATGGCCGAGGCGCCCAAGGAAACCGCTCCCCCGAAAAAGAAGCCGAAGATGCTGCTGATCATCGTCGGTGCCGTGCTGCTGCTGGGCGCCGGGGGCGCGGGCGCGTGGTTCTTCCTGCAAAAACATCAGCCCGACCCGGCCGCCGTGGCCGAGGCGCAGCGCAAGAAGGACATGAAGAACCGCGTGTTCGTGCCGCTGGAAACGTTCACCGTGAACCTGGCCGATGAACACGAGGGACGGCTGGCGCAGGTCGGCGTCGTGCTCGAGGTGCGCGACAACGCGATGGCCGACGAGATCAAGGCGGTGATGCCGATGGTACGCAGCCGCGTGCTGATGATCCTGTCGGCCAAGCTGGCGCGCGATCTGCTGAGCGCCGAAGGCAAGCAGCAGCTCGCGCTGCAGATCGGCGACGCCACGGCGATCCTGCTGGGCCATACGCCCGAGCCGGTCCGCCAGCTGGGCGCGGCCGACGCGGGCAATGCCGCCGTCGTGCCGGTCGCCGCGGCCGAGCCGTTCGTGCGCGTCAATTTCTCCCAGTTCCTGGTCCAGTAATCCAGCGCCATCCGCAGAGCATCCCCCATGGCCGACCAGTTCCTGTCCCAAGACGAAGTCGATGCCCTCCTCGAGGGCGTGGCGGGCGACGAGCCCGCCGAAGCGGCCCCCGCGTCGGGAGTCCGCAGCTATGACCTCGGCACGTCGGAGCGCATCGTGCGCGGCCGCATGCCGACGATGGAGATCATCAACGAACGCTTCGCCCGGCATCTGCGCGTCGGCCTGTTCAACTACATGAGCCGCAGTCCGGAGATCTCGGTCGGACCGGTCAGAGTGCAGAAGTACAGCGAGTTCCTGCGCAACCTGATCCTGCCGACGAACCTGAACCTGATGTCGATGAAGCCGCTGCGCGGCGCGGCGCTCGTGATCTGCGAGCCGCAGCTCGTGTTCACGATCATCGACAGCCTGTTCGGCGGCAGCGGACGGTTCCACACGCGGATCGAGGGCCGCGAGTTCTCGTTGACCGAGATGCGGATCATCCGCCACGTGGTCGATGTGATCTCGAGCGAATACGGCAAGGCGTGGACGGGCGTGTATCCGCTGGAGCTCGAATACCAGCGCTCGGAGATGCAGCCGCAGTTCGCGTCGATCGCGACGCCGTCGGAGATCGTCGTATCGGCCGCGTTTTCGGTCGATATCGGCGCGACGGGAGGGCAGATCCACATCTGCATGCCGTACGCGTCGCTCGAGCCGATCCGCGACACGCTGTTCTCGTCGATCCAGGGCGATTCGCAGGGCGTGGACCGCCGCTGGGTCACGATGCTGACCCAGCAGATCCAGACCGCCGAAGTCGAGCTGACCGCGGACCTGGCCCGGGCGTCGGCGACCGTGTCCGACCTGCTCAAGCTGAAGGTCGGCGATTTCATCGAACTGGATCTCAAGCAGAGCCTGACCGCGAAAGTCGACAACGTACCCGTCTTCGAATGCCGCTACGGCACGTCGAACAATCACTACGCGATCCGCATCCAGTCGTTCCTGACGGTGCCGGACGAGCCGCAATCCGGAGAAAAGCATGGCAAGTGACAACGAAGCGATGACCGACAACGACGATCCGTGGGCGGCGGCGCTCGCCGAGCAGGCATCCCCGGGTACGGACGAGACCCCGATGACGGCGGTCGAGACCACGACGATCGAGCGGGCGAGCGACGCGTCGCACCTGTTCCCTCGCCTGTCGGGCACCGGCGTCGACACGTCGTCGGCTCCGAACGACATCGACATGATCCTGGACATCCCGGTCCAGTTGACCGTCGAACTGGGCCGCACGCGCATCCCGATCAAGCACATCCTGCAACTGGCGCAGGGTTCGGTCATCGAGCTCGACGCGCTGGCCGGCGAACCGATGGACGTGCTGGTCAACGGCTGCCTGATCGCGCAGGGCGAGGTCGTCGTCGTCAACGAGAAGTTCGGCATCCGCCTGACCGACATCGTGACGCCGTCCGAACGCATGCGCCGGCTGAACCGCGTCTGACCCCCTCGCCTCCGACCGACGCCACCCCACCGGCCGCATTCGAATGACCCCGTCCGTCTGGCCGTCGATCCTGGCCTTCATCGTCGTCATCGGCCTGATTCCGCTGGCGCTGGCGGTGGTCAAGCGCGCGCAGGGACTGCGGCCGCGGCAGCAGGGCGCGCTGCGCCTGATCGACGGCCTGTCGGTCGGCCCGCGCGAGCGGATCGCGATCGTCGAGGCCGGCGGCCAGCGCCTGGTCGTGGGCATCACGGCCCAGTCGATCCGCTTGCTGACCCGGCTCGATGACGCCGCGGGCGCCGCGGACGACCCGTTCGCCTCGATGACGGCCGTGGGTATGCCGGCCACCGGTATGCCGGCCACCGGATCGCCGGCCGCCGGAGCGCCGGCCGCCGACTCCCCTTTCTCGCGCGTACTGGCGCGGATCAAGAAGCAAGCCGACGAATGACGTCCTTCGAACACGCTCCAGGAGTCTGCGCGGCAGAAGCGGCGCGCTCTCGCCGTCGCCTGCCCGGACCGCCGGCGCTGCTGGCGATGCTGGCGGTGGCCGCGCTATGCGCGCATCCGGCCGGCGCGATCGCGCAGGCGCTGGACCTGAACGCGCGCCCGGCCGCCGGCGGCGGCACGACCTACTCGGTGCCGATCCAGACGCTGCTGGTCTTCACGGCGCTGTCGTTCCTGCCGGCGATGCTGCTGCTGATGACGAGCTTCACGCGGATCATCATCGTGCTGTCGCTGGTGCGCCAGGCGATGGGCCTGCAGACGACGCCGCCGAACCAGGTCCTGATCGGGCTGGCATTGTTCATGACGATGTTCGTCATGGGCCCGACGATCGAGAAGATCTACGATCAGGCCTACCTGCCCTATTCGACGCAATCGATCAGCTTCGAGCAGGCGATCGAGCGCGGCTCGGGGCCGCTGCGCGAGTTCATGCTGCGCCAGACGCGCGAGAGCGATGTCACGCAGTTCGCTCGGATGGCGCGCCTGGACCCGTCGATCGCGGCGCGCGAGGTGCCGATGCGCGTGCTGGTGCCGGCTTATGCGATCAGCGAGCTGAAGACCGCGTTCCAGGCCGGGTTCATGGTGTTCGTGCCGTTCCTGATCATCGACCTGATCGTGGCCAGCGTGCTGATGTCGATGGGCATGATGATGCTGTCGCCGGTGCTGGTGTCACTGCCGTTCAAGCTGATGCTCTTCGTGCTGGCCGACGGCTGGAACCTGCTGGCCGGCTCGCTGGTCGCGAGCTTCGGCGCACTCTGACCCCCCATTAGCGACAGGGAGCGAACCCCGCGATGAGTCCGGAATCCGTCGTCACCTTCGGCCGCCACGGCCTGGAAATCCTGCTGACCGTGGCCGCCCCGCTGCTGATCGTCGCGCTGCTCGTGGGCCTGGCGGTCAGCGTGCTGCAGGCGGTCACGCAGATCAACGAAGCGACACTGTCGTTCCTGCCGAAGCTGCTGTCGCTGTCGCTGGCGCTGGTGATCGCGGGTCCATGGATCCTGGCGGTGCTGACCGACTACCTGCGACAGGTGCTCGGCGAGATCGCCAACCTGACCTTCCTGAACTAAGGCTCGACGCCCCGCTCCGACGCGCGATGCTGACGGTCACCGACACGCAGATGATGGGCTGGCTCGGCAGCTTCCTGCTGCCGCTGTTCCGCGTGCTGGGGCTGATGTCGGCCGCGCCGATCCTGTCGCACCGCTCGGTGACGATCCGCATGCGGATGGCGGTCGCGGCCGCGGTCACGCTGCCGTTGTCGGCCTGGGTCGAACTGCCCGCGGGCACCAGCATCGCCGCGCCCGAGGGCTGGGCGATGATCGGCCGCGAGATCGCGATCGGCCTGCTGATCGGCTTCACGGCGCGCCTGGTGTTCGCGTCGTTCGAGCTGGCGGGCGAGCTGATCGGCTTGCAGATGGGCCTGTCGTTCGCCGGCTTCTTCGATCCGGGCGCCGGGCAGAGCAATGCCGTCGGCCGCGTGCTGAGCAACCTGTCGCTGCTGACCTTCCTGTCGCTGAACGGCCCGGTGATCCTGATGGTCGCGGTCGCGCAGAGCTTCCAGACGTTTCCGATCGGCCTCGGCCTGCAGGGGCTGCAGCGCTTCGACATGGTGACGATGGGCGCCGAAGTGTTCGCCACCGGGCTGTCCGTCGCGCTGCCGTTCGTGATCCTGATGCTGTTCCTGAACGCGGTGCTGGGTGTCGTGTCGCGCGTGGCGCCGCAGTTGAACGTCTTCGCGGTGGGTTTCCCGCTGACGATCGGCTCGGGCCTGGCGCTGCTGGCCACCGGCTTCCCGCTGCTCGAACAGCCGCTGACCCGGTCGATCGAGCGCCTGATGCAGTTGCTGGGCTAAGTCGATACCGACGGGCCCGGGCGGCCCGAATCGGCCTGATTCGGGCTAAGCGTGGCGTGGACGCGGCACTCGCGTCCATTCGCCGGACGCTTTCCGTACAATCCCACGTCGTGGGAACGATAACCATCCGCCTGCTCGTCGTCGAGGACGACGACACCGATCCTTCGCCGCTGCCGGCCCTGCTCGCGCGCCAGCGCATCGACGCGTCGTGCGAGCGTGTCGGCAACGCGCCGGACATGGTCGCACGGCTCGCGGACGGCCGCTTCGACGCGGTGATCTGCGACCACGCGGCGCGGGGCCTGCGCTGCGCCGACGCGCTGGCCGCCTGGCAGGCCGGGGGCAGGACGATTCCGTTCGTCATCGTGGCCGACCGTTTCGACGAACCGGCCGTCGTCGATGCGCTGCATGCCGGCGCCGACGACTTCGTCTCGCGCGACCGGCTCGATCGCCTCGGTCCGGCGCTCCGGCGCGCGATCGACGACGCGCGGGCGCGTCGCGAGCGGGCCCGTGACCAGCAGGCGCTCGAAGCCTCCGAGGCGCGGCTGCGGGCGCTGTCGGCGTATCTGCAGTCGGCGGTCGAGAACGAGCGCAAGGCGATCGCCCGCGAGATCCACGACGACATCGGCGGCATGCTGACCGCGCTGCGCTTCGACCTGGACTGGATGTCGCGGCATTCGCAAGGCGAGGTAGCACAACGCGCCCAGCAAGCGCTGGACACGGTCGGCCAGGCGATGCTGGCCAGCCAGCGGATCAGCCGCAACCTGCGTCCTCCGGTCCTCGAGGCCGGCGTCGTCGCCGCGGTCGAATGGCAGGTCAGCCAGTTTCGCAAGCGCACCGGCTTGCGCGCGGCCTTTTCATCGAACGTCGACCGGGTCACGCTCGACGACGCGCGCGCGATCGCCGTCTACCGCTGCGTCCAGGAGGCGCTGACCAACATCGTCAAGCACGCGAACGCGCGATCGGTATCGGTCGACCTGATCCTGCGCCAGGGACAGTTGTCGATCGAAGTCACCGACGACGGCCGCGGCCTGGGGCAGACCGACCTGAACAAGCCCGCCTCGTTCGGCCTGCGCGGACTCAGCGAACGCGCGCGGGCCGTCGACGGCTGGCTGGACGTGCTGCCCAGCGCCGAAGGGACGACGATCCTGCTGACGATCCCGCTCGACGGCGCGCGGTCCGCAACCGAGGCGCGCGCATCGTGATTCGCGTGATCCTGGTCGACGACCACGCGATGATCCGGCGCGGCCTGCGCGAGACGCTGACCGAAGCCGGCGGCATCGAGGTGGTCGGCGAAGCCGCCGATTACCCGGCGCTGCGCGAATTGCTGCGCCAGCAGTCCTGCGACGTGCTGCTGCTCGACGTCAGCCTGCCCGGGCGCAACGGGATCGAAATCCTCGGGGCGCTCGCGCAGTCGTATCCGGACGTCAAGGCGGTCATGCTGTCGCAATACCCGGAGGACCAATACGGGGTACGCGCGATGAAGCACGGTGCGATGGCCTACCTGAACAAATCGGCCGAGCCCTCGCAGATCGTGCTGGCGGTGCGGACGGCGGCCGGCGGCCGGCGCTTCGTGACGCCCGAGATCGCGCAGGCGCTCGTCGAGACCGTGGCCGGGCGCCACGACGGCCTGCCGCACGAGCGGCTGTCCGAACGCGAGATGCAGACGCTGCTGCGCATCGCGCGCGGCGAAAAACTGTCCGAGATCGCCGCCGCGTTGATGCTCTCGCCGAAGACCGTCAGCGTCTATCGGGCACGGGTGCTCGAAAAGCTCGGACTGAGCACCAACGCCGACATCGCCGCCTACGCGATCCGCAACCGGCTCGTCGAATAGGCGCCCGCCCGGAAAACGCCGACGACGCCCCCGAGAGGGCGTGTCCTAAGGGGTCCATCCGGGGATACCGCCCGACGGCTCGGCCCGGGACGGCCGCTGGCGGCGCCCACTGAACGCCCCCAGGCGCCGATCATCTGCCCACCGTCGAGCCGACCGCTCGTCTGCCGTAATGTGGGTCAGGACACGTAGCGCTTCTTGATCGCCAGGTCCTGCGAGCGCCCTGCTGCGCGGCCCAGCCCCCGCGAGTCGTAACTTGAACGAGTAGACATACATGACGCAATCCGACCTCAGATTCCTGGTCGTCGACGACTTTTCGACGATGCGGCGCATCGTGCGCAACCTCCTGAAGGAGATCGGCTACACGAACGTCGAAGAAGCAGAGGACGGCATCGATGCGCTGGCCAAGCTGCGCGGGGGCGCCTTCGATTTCGTCGTCAGCGACATCAACATGCCGAACATGAACGGCTTCGATCTGCTGAAGAATATTCGCGCCGACAACGCGCTGAAATCGCTGCCGGTGCTGATGGTCACGGCCGAGGCCAAGAAGGAAGACATCATCCTGGCGGCCCAGAACGGCGCCAGCGGCTATATCGTCAAGCCGTTCACGCGCGCGACGCTCGAGGACAAGCTCGGCAAGATCATCGAGAAACTCAAACAGACCACATGAGCCCCGAACCGGCATTGCCCTCTCCCGAGGCCGACTTACCGTCACCGGCCGCCGATCCGCCGCTGTTCGAGCAGGTCGGCAAGCTCACGCGCAGCCTGCACGAATCGCTGCGCGCGCTCGGCTACGACAAGGCGGTCGACCGGGCCGCCGATGCCCTGCCCGACGCGCGCGACCGGCTCCAGTACATCGCATCGCTGACCGGGCAGGCCGCCGATCGCACACTGACCTGCGTCGAGCAGGCGCAGCCGATCCAGCAGGCGCTCGGCGAATCGGCCGGCGCGCTGCAGTCCCGCTGGTCGGCGATGGTCGATGCCGGGGACATCCCCGAGCCGCTGCGCGAGCTGGTCGGCCAGACGATCGCGTACCTGCGCGACGTTCCCGAGCAGACACGCCAGACCAACGCGCACCTGCTCGACATCATGATGGCGCAGGATTTCCATGACCTGACCGGCCAGGTCATCAAGAAGGTCATCAGCCTGGCCAACGACGTCGAGGAGCAACTGATCCAGTTGCTGCTGCAATCGGGCTACCAGCGCAAGGCGATCACGCAGATCGACACGCAGATGAACGGCCCGGTGATCGATCCGTCGACCCGCACCGACGTCGTGCAGGGCCAGCAGCAAGTCGACGACCTGCTCGAACAGCTCGGATTCTGAACGGGGCCCGCCCGCCCGGGCGGTCCGTTCGTCCGCCCGTCGCGAGCGGTCTCGCCTTCCGCCCCAAAGGGCGGTCCCGTCCTCTCAGACGCGATTCCCGATACCGCCGCGCGAGCGCAGCACCTCGAGCAGGCGCGGCGCGATCCGCTTCAGCGGAAGCACCTCGTCGACCGCGCCGGCGGCGATCGCCTCGCGCGGCATGCCGAACACCACGCACGTCGCTTCGTCCTGCGCGATGTTGAACGCGCCGGCGTCCTTCATCTCGCGCATCGCCAGCGCGCCGTCGGCGCCCATGCCGGTCAGCATGATGCCGAGCACGTTCTGGCCGGCGATCTGCGCACCGGAGCGGAACAGCGCCTCGACCGACGGGCGATGGCGATTGATCGGTGCCTCTTCATCGAGCGCGATCAGGTAGTTGGCGCCGGTGCGCGACAGGCGCATGTGCTTGCCGCCCGGCGCGATGTACGCATGCCCGGGCAGTACGCGCTCGCCATGCGTCGCTTCCTTGACGCGGATCCGGCATATCGCGTCGAGCCGCAACGAGAAGCTGGTCGTGAAGCCGGGCGGCATGTGCTGGGCGATCAGGACCGCCGGCGCATCGGGCGGCATCTCGATCAGCACTTCCTTGAGCGCCTCGGTGCCACCGGTGGACGAGCCGATCAGGATCAGCTTCTCGGTGCTGGCGCGGCCGAGCGGCGCCATCGGACGCGCGGGCGCCGCCGGCTTGGCCGTCGCTGCGGCCAACGGCGGCGTGCTGACGATGCGGCGCACCCGGGCATGCGATGCCGCGCGGATCTTGTCGGCCAGATCGGCGGCCACGTCGCGCAGGCCCTTGGCCACGTCGAGCTTGGGCTTGGCGATGAAATCGACGGCGCCCAGCTCGAGCGCGCGCATCGTCACCTCGGCGCCGCGCTCGGTCAAGGTCGAGACCATGACGACCGGCATCGGACGCAGGCGCATGATCTTTTCGAGAAACTCCAATCCGTCCATCCGGGGCATCTCGATGTCGAGCGTCAGGACGTCGGGATCCTTGGCGCGGATCATCTCGCGCGCGGCGAACGGGTCGGCCGCGGCGCCGACGCATTCCATGTCGGACTGGCGATTGATGATCTCGGTCATCAACTGCCGGATGAGCGCCGAATCGTCGACCACCAGGACCTTGATACGCCGAGCGGGAGCGGCGGAGGAATGTAGTGCCATCTGTGCCACCTAGAACAATTCGATGTCGCCGCTGACCGGCGCCTGGACCAGTTGCCGCTTGTACGCGCGTTCCTGCTCCCGCAGCGATTCCGGCGGATTCGTCTTGAGGAACTTCATCAGCACCCGGCCGGTATCCGGGAAGTACAGCACCTTGCGCGGATGCACGTTGCCCAGGTCGCTGCCGGTGATCGGGATCCGCTCGGTCCGCAGATAGCTCAGCGCGAAGGCGGCGTTCCGATCGCCGACATTGATGTGGTTCATGCCTTCCAGCACCGCGCCTCCGCCAAAGACCTTGGCCTCCAGGTGCTGCCGGCGGGCGCCGAGCTTCAACAGGTGATTGATCAGGGTCTCCATCGCGAACACGCCGTAGCGCGCGGCGACGGACACTACCTCGTTGGAATCGGTGTCGGGCAGCATGAAGTGGTTCATGCCGCCGATCCCCAGCCGGGCATCGCGGATGCAAGCGGAGACGCAGGACCCCAGTACCGTCGACAGCATCTGGCCGCTCAGCGAGATGCCGTACTCGCCCGGCATCAGCTTGATGGCCACGGCCTTGTGCGCGGCGTCGAAGAACAGGTGCCTGGCCAGGCATTCCGGCGCGGGCGCCGTGGCGAGGACCTCGGGGTCGATCAGCAGCTTCCTGGCTGGCGCGGTCACGCGGGGCGTCCTTTCGCGGCGAACGCGCTCGCGCCGACAGGCCGATAGACCGTCTTGCCCATCAGCTCGAACAGATGCGCCGATTTCGGAAAGCTCTCCGAGTGGCCGGCGAACAACAACCCATCCCCGTGCAGCAGCGGATGAAAGCGCTCCAGGATCTCCAGCTGCGTGCGCTTGTCGAAGTAGATCATCACGTTCCGGCAGAAGATCGCATCGAGCGGCCCGCGGATCGGCCACTCGCGAGCCAGCAGATTCAGTTGCCGGAAACGGATCAGTTCGGTCAGCTCGGGCTTGATTCGAACGCGCGACGCATTGGCGCCGCGCCCCCTGAGGAAGAACTTCCTGACCCGTTCGGGGTCGAGCGAGTCGACGCGTTCGGCGTTATAGACACCGGCCTGGGCGATGGCCAGCACGTTCGTGTCGATGTCGCTGGCCAGGATCCTGACCGGCGGCTTGAGCGTGCCGAAAGCCTCGCACGCGGTCATCGCCAGCGAGTACGGTTCTTCTCCGGTCGACGCCGCGTTGCACCAGATGAGCAGAGGACGACCCTGATAGCGGGACCGTAGATGGTCGGCCAGGATCGGAAAATGATGCGCTTCGCGGAAGAACGACGTCAGGTTGGTGGTCAGCGCATTGGTGAACGATTCCCACTCGCTGCCGTCGCCCTGCGTCAGGAACCGCAGGTACTCGTCGAAGCTGTCCAGGCGCAGCGCCCGCAGCCGCCGCGCCAGGCGGCTGTAGACCATGTCCCGCTTGCTGTTCGCCAGCGAAATGCCCGCATGATCGTAGATCAGCTTGCGGACCCATTCGAAATCCGCGTCATGGAACACATAGTCCCGATCGGCGTGCGTGACGACGTTATCGCTTCCAGCCATGCTTGCTTCTCATACATATCCGCCGGCCTGCCGCCATGGCAGCCGCGCGACCCGGGGGATCGGGGGGCAGGCCCCTGCGTGACCGGGCACGCCGCGGGCACGCATGTCAGAACTCGAGCCAATCGTTGTCGTCCGCGCCGTTGGCCGTGCGCTTGGACGGCTTGGGCACTGACGCGGCCTCGCCACCGATGGCCTCGGTGGCCATGGGCGAGGACGTGGCCGCCGAGGCCGGAGCGATCCGTGTCACGTTCTTGGCCCGGTCCGGACCGCGGCGCTCGACCTGCGGCCGCGCCGGCGCGGCCGCAATACCGCCCGACATGCCGCCCGACACCGCCCTCGATTCGCCCCCGAGCTTGAATACCTCCACCGTCTGCACCAGCGAGTGGCTCTGCTCCTCCAGGCTCTCGGCCGCCGCCGTCGCCTGCTCGACCAGCGCCGCGTTCTGCTGCGTCACCTCGTCCATCGACGTCACCGCCTGGTTCACCTGCTCGATCCCCGAACTCTGCTCCTGCGAGGCCACCGTGATCTCGGCCATGATGTCCGTCACCCGCTTGACCGAC
>JAKPAM010000051.1 GCA_029779435.1 Pseudomonadota bacterium
GGCGAGTCGATCACGGCTGCGTCGTTCGTGCGTGAACTGGCGCAGCTGGACGTCGATGACATAACCGTGCGCATCAACAGTTACGGTGGCAGCGTCTCCGACGGCATCGCGATCTACAACGCACTGCGGCGCCACAAGGCGCGCGTCACGACCTCGATCGAAGGCGTCGCTGCGTCGATCGCGTCGCTGATCGCGATGGCCGGCGACACGGTGGAGATGGCCGAGAACGCGCTGCTGATGGTCCACGCGCCCTGGGGGTACTCGGCTGGGAACGCGGTCGACATGCGCGAGTTCGCCGACCTCCTCGACACCTGGTCGCAGGCGATGGCCACCAGCTACGCGGCCAAGACCGGCCGTGATGTCACCGAGATGTTGGGCCTGCTGACCGACGGCCAGGACCACTGGTACACAGCCGCAGAAGCCAAGGCTGAACAGTTCATCGACAGCGTGGTGGCGGCCGTTCCGGTCGCCGCGGCGCTGGACCTTTCGCGCTACCGCGCACTCCCTGCGGCAGCTGCCGCGCAATCTGCAAGGACAGAACCCATGACCGACCGCACCGCGGCGACGGGCGGCACGCAGCCGCAACCCGTCGTCAACGAGGCCGAGATCGCCGCGCGCGCGCTCGCCGCCGACAAGGCCCGCCGTGATGGCATCGCCGCGCGTTTCGCAGCATTCGGCAGCCGCGATGGCGTGTCCGCGCTGCAGGCCGCCTGTCAGGACGATGCCGCGTGCACGATCGAGGCCGCGGGCGAGAAGCTGCTCGCCCACCTGGCCAAGCATACCGAGCCGCTCGCGGGCACCTACGTTGCGACCGTCGAAGACGAGCGGGACAAGTTCCGATCCGGCGTCAGCGCGGCACTGATGGCGCGCGCCGGCATGGCGAAGGACGACCCGGCAAACAACTTCCGCGGGCGCTCTCTGCAGGAACTCGCGCGTGCTTCGCTCGAGCGCGCCGGCCGCCGCACCGATGGTCTGTCGAAGATGGACCTGGTCGCCGCTGCGTTCACGCATTCGACCAGCGACTTTCCGCTGCTGCTCGCCAACGTCGCTCAGAAGGCGATGATGAAGGGCTACGACGAAGCGCAGGAGACGTTCCAGGCCTGGACGACGAAGGGCGCGCTGCCGGACTTCAAGGCCGCGCGGCGCGTCGATCTGTCGACGTTCCCGTCGCTGGCGAAGGTGACCGAGGGCGCTGAGTACAAGTCGGCGACCATCGGCGAGCGCGGCGAGACGATCCAGCTGGCCACGTACGGTCGCAAGTTCTCGATCACGCGCCAGGCCATCATCAACGATGACCTCGATGCATTCTCGAAGATCCCGCAGCGGATGGGGCGCGCCGCCATCCGCACGGTCGGTGACCTGGTGTACGCCGTGCTGACCAGCAACCCCGCGATGGCGGACGCGATCGCGCTGTTCCATGCCGATCACGGCAATCTGCTGACCGGCGCGGCGATCGCTACGAGCTCGGTCGACACGATGCGCGTGGCGATGGCGAAGCAGAAAGACGGCACCGCGGTGCTCGGAATCCGCCTTGCGTATCTGATCGTGCCGGTGGCCCTGGAGGGGACCGCGCGTGTCGTGCGCGACTCCGAGTTCGAGGTCACCGGGTCGAAGAACCTCACTGTCCCGAACAGCGTGCGCGGAACGTTTGAGGTCATCTCGGATGCGCGCCTGGACACGGCGTCGGCGAGCAACTGGTACGGCGCAGCGAGTCCGTCCATGCACGACACGATCGAGGTGGCGTACCTCGACGGCGTCGAGACGCCGACCCTCGAGCAGCAGTCGGGCTGGGACGTCGACGGCGTCGAGTTCAAGGTGCGCATGGACGCCGGCGTGAAGGCGCTCGACTTCCGCACGATGGCCAAGAACCCGGTCTGACCCCAGCTGACGAACTGACACAGGAGCAACAACATGGCCAAGAAGTTCATCCAGCCGGGCGAGGTGATCGACTACACCGCAGGCTCGGCGCTGTCGTCCGGCGCTGTCGTGCTGATCGGGAATCGGATCGGCGTGCTGCTGACGGATCTCGCCAGCGGCGAAGTCGGGGCGGCGCAGGTCACGGGCGTGTGGGAGATTGCGAAGCTCTTCTCCGACGTGGTGACGCAGGGCGCTCTGCTGTACTGGGACGCCGGCAACTCGCGCCTCACGACGACCGCGTCGACGCACAAGCTCGCCGGGTACGCATGGGCAGCCGCGAGCGGCACCGACACGACCGTGCAAATCAAAATCAACGCGTGACCGCGTGCCGTTCGAGGACCTCGAGGCGGGCGTCAACAGCGCCGTTGTGGCGTCGCTGTCGAATCGCACGCTTGTCCTGAACGGCGCCGTCCAAGTCCGCGGGATCTTCGAGCGGGCGGCCGTTGGTGAGTTCGGCCTGGTTCAGTCGTCGTCGGTGCGACTGACCGTTGCCGCTGCCGATGCTGGCAGTGTGGCGCGCGGCGACGTGCTCGACGACGCGACCGAACGTTACCAAGTCATCGGCATCGAACCGGATGGCACAGGGCTTCTGGTTCTGTCTCTGCAAAAACAAGCATGACCAGTAAGGCCGAGCTCGTCACGGCCGCGATCGCGGCGGCGCTCACGGTGCCGGCAATGACGTCGGTGCCGGCCGCGCGCGTGTACCGCGACCTGCACGGCGCCCTGCAGGCTGACCTGCTGCCTGCCGTTGCGATCGAGACCGGCGACGAGCCCGAGCCGAGCCATCGCGCCAACGGCTACAAGGTGCGCGTCGTCGACGTGCGCGTGACGGTCGTCGCCAAGGGCGCCAGCCCGTACACGGCCGCCGATGCGGCGCTGGTCGAGTCGCACGCGCGCGTGCTGGCCGATCGCACGCTGGGAGGTCTGGCGATTGGCATCGATGAGGGCCAGACCAGGCGCGAGCGGGGCGAAGCCGAGGAGCAGCTCGGCGCGATCACGAAGACGTACAGGGTCCAATACTACACGACCGAGACGAGCATCGAATGAGCACCGACCAAGACCCCCAGCGCGGCGGCAGCTACGTGCGCGACCCGGAGACGGGCGCGCTGACGCCGGCGCCTGCCGAGCCCACCACCGACCAGCCCGCCGACACCGGCGACGAGATCCAGGAGTAAGCCATGCCGTTCGGCCGCATTTTCCGCAATGTCTTCGTGCTCGCGAAGATCGAAACCACCTCCGGTACCGACTCGGTGCCCACCGGAGGCGCGAACGCGATCCTGCCCGTCGGTGAAGTGAAGGTCACCACCATCGAGGCCGACCGTGTGCCGCGCAACGTGCGCCGCGGCTACTTCGGCTCGAGCGGTTCGTTCGTCGGCTCGACCTGGATGAAGATCGAGTTCGCGACCGAGAAGGCGGGCAGCGGCACGGCCGGGACCGCGCCCGCCTGGGGCGCGCTGCTGCGTGCGTGTGCATGGGCCGAGGCGGTCACGGCAGGGCAGCGCGTCGACTACACGCCGGTCAGCACCGGCATCGAGACGATCTCGATCTACGCCTACACGGATGGCCTGCAGTTCAAGCTGATCGGGGCCAGCGGGGACCTCACCGGTTCGACCGTCATCAATGGCGTGCCGGTCTACAACTGGACGTTCTACGCGCCCTACCTGGCGCCCACCGCCGCGTCGAACCCGACGCCGACGCTGACGGCCTGGAAGGACCCCGTCCTCGCCAACGACACGAACACGTCGGACCTAGTGCTGGGCGGCACGTACTCGGCCGGTGCGATCTCGGGCGGCACGACCTACGTGTCGGGCGGCATCGAGTTCTCGCTCGGCAACCAGATCTCGCGCACCGAGCTGATCGGCGCGAAGCGCTCGGTCATCACCGACCGCAACATCACTGGCACGCTCAAGACCCTCGACCTGACCGCATCGCAAGAAGTCGCGCTTCTCGCGCTGATTCCGGCGGCGACGCCGACGTCGGTCGGAATGCTGCACGGCACGGCTGCCGGCTACAAGGTCATGGAGTTCTTCCCGCAGGCGCGCCTGCTCGGGCACGCCTACCAGGATGTCGACGGAATCATCACGAGCGACTTCCAGTTCGAGGCGCCGCCCTCGGCCGGCAACGACGACGCGCGCATCGTCGTCCTGTAACGCCGCGCCACACCACAACAACGAGGAGAGTCTGCATGTTCAAGCGCATCGCCCAGGTGCCCGACTTCGAGATCGAGGTGCTGGTCGCACTGCCCGGAGACGCCGAGGATCCGCCGCCGCTCTACATGACGGTGGCGTACCGGCCAGCGCGGGAACTTGACGCCCTGACGACCGAGGGCGGGCTGCCCGGATTCGCGCGCGGCGTCGTGCGTGGCTGGCGTGGCCACGAGGCGCCGTTCTCGCCCGAGGAGTTCGAGGAGTTCCTGTCGCAGTACCCATCGGCGTCGCGTGCCATCTGGGAGGCCTACACGGCCGCGATCGGGAAGGCCAAGCGAAAAAACTGAGGGAGATCGCCCGACGGCTGCTGCGACCACGTCGCAGCGCGGCAGACGTCGAGGCGATCCGCAGGAATGCAGCGGCGGCAGGCGTGGATGTGCGCGTGCAGTCGGACCCGGACACCGAGGTGTGGCCGGACCACTGGGAGGTGCAGCAGGTGTTCGTGGCGATGGGCACGCAGGTCAACGTGGCGCCGACCGGCGCAGTGGTTGGGTACTCGTACCCGGCGCTGCTGGCCGTGATGGATGCGCACCAGGTGCCCGCGGCGGAGCGTCGCCAGATGCTGGACGACTTCCGCGTGATCGAGGCCGAGGCGCTCACCCTGATGCGGGAGCGCGCGCGTGGCTGACACCGCGACCAACATCGTCATCAGCGCGAAGGACGAGGCGTCCGGCGCGCTGGCCAAGATCAGCGGCGGCTTCGACGGTCTGTCGGGAAAGGTCGGTGCATTCGTGGCCGCGGCCGGTGTGGCTGCGGCGGCGGTGGCCGGTGCGCGGTGGCTGACGGACCTGACCGGGAAAGCGCTGGACGCGGCCGGCCGGCTCGACGACCTGGCGCAAGCGACCGGCGTCTCGGGCGAGACGCTGTCTCGCTTCTCGATCGCGGCGAAGCT
>JAKPAM010000077.1 GCA_029779435.1 Pseudomonadota bacterium
GTCGGGTCAGGCCGAGAGCATGCGTGACGCGTTCTCGCGGATGGGCGCGGGGCTCGTCTTCTCGGTGCTGCTCGTCTACCTGATCCTCGTCGTGAACTTCCAGTCGTGGACCGACCCGCTGATCATCATCAGCGCGCTGCCGGCGGCGCTCTGCGGGATCGTCTGGATGCTGTTCGCGACCGGCACGACGCTCAATGTCCCGTCGCTCATGGGGTCGATCATGGTGATCGGCGTCGCGACGGCGAACAGCGTGCTGATGATCTCGTTCGCGAACGAGCGCCTCGCCGACGGCATGCCGCCGGTGTCCGCGGCACTGGAAGCCGGGAGCGCGCGGCTGCGGCCGGTGCTGATGACGGCGTTCGCGATGATCGTGGGGATGCTGCCTATGGCGAGCGGCCTCGGCGAAGGCGGCGAGCAGAACGCGCCGCTCGGTCGCGCCGTGATCGGCGGCCTGCTGTTCGCGACTTTCGCGACGCTCGTGATCGTGCCGCTCGTCTTCAGCCTCGTGCGCCGCCGCTACGTGCGCGAAGCGCGGCTCGGCGACATCAACCTGTGATGCCTGCCGCGACGATGCCGGGCCGCCCGGCGGCCACGCACGATCGATGGAACGGCACCGCCGACACGACAACTCTGTGACAACATTGGTATGCCTCGGGTCGGCCGGCCGCAGGACATCGCCGGCAGGTCCCGTGAACACACGCGCGCCGGCGACAGGTCGGCGCCACAGCACAGGAGCAGTCGTGATGCACAAGAAGGTACTTGCGGTCTGGGCGATCGCGGCCGTGGGCCTTGCCGCATGCAGCGGCACCCCGGCGAAGCGCCCCGCGACGACCGAGCCGGGAATGGCGCAATGCCAGCGCTTCTACGCCGATCCGGCCATCGATCCGGTGCGCGACAAGATCCTCGTGCCGATCCGGATCGGCCAGTTGCAGCCCGTGGACATGCTGGCGCGACGCACCCACCCGACCGAACAGGAGCGATCGGCGATCCAGGCGCTCGCGAAAGCCTTCGCGAGCTGCAACGCCCGGATCGCCGAGAAGGCCGGACCGCCGCCGATGTATCGGCAGACCAGCAACGAGAACATCGAGCAGGCCCTCGCCGAATTGCAGGCCGGCACGACGACCTACCGGGAGTTCACCAAGACGCTGCTGTACACCGGCGAAAGCGACCAGATCGAACGCGAGCGCCTCGCGAGCGAACTGGAGGC
>JAKPAM010000122.1 GCA_029779435.1 Pseudomonadota bacterium
AGCTTTCGCCGGCCGAGATGTCCGGGGCCTGCTTCACCATTTCCAGCGTCGGCGGCATCGGCGGCACGCACTTCTCGCCGATCGTCAATGCGCCCGAGGTGGCCATCCTCGGGGTCAGCAAGTCGGTCATGAAGCCGGTCTGGAACGGCGCAGCCTTCGCGCCGCGCCTGATCCTGCCGATGTCGCTCTCCGCCGACCACCGCGTCATCGACGGCGCACTGGCAACCCGCTTCAACGTCTTTGTCGCGCACCTCCTCGCCGACATGCGGCGCGTGCTGCTTTGATCGGGAGAAGTAAATCATGAGCCAGATCATTGAAGCAATAGTGCCCGACATCGGCGACTATCACGATGTCCCGGTCATCGACGGGTGTGTCCAGGCCGGCGACACGGTCAGGATCGATGACGCCCTGATCACCCTCGAATCCGACAAGGCGACGATGGACGTCCCGAGCAGCGTTGCCGGCGTGGTCAAGGAGGTGAAGGTCAAACTCGGCGACAAACTCTCCGAGGGCGCGGTGGTTGCCCTGATCGAGAGCGGTGGGACTGCCGAGGCGACCGCCTCGCCAGTAGCTGCCAGTGCCCCGCCGGCACGCGCCGCCCCGGCGCCGCGGGCCGCGGCGCCGATCACCGGCAGTGCCGACCTCGAATGCGAGATGCTGGTGCTCGGCGCCGGACCGGGGGGCTACTCGGCGGCTTTCCGCAGTGCCGACCTGGGGATGCAGACGGTGCTCGTCGAGCGTTACGCGACGCTCGGTGGCGTCTGCCAGAACGTCGGCTGCATCCCCTCGAAAGCGCTGCTGCACATCGCCGGCGTAATGGAAGAAGCGCAGCACATGGGCGATTGCGGCGTCAGCTTCGCTGCCCCGAGCATCGATCTCGACAAGCTGCGTGCCCACAAGGACAAGGTCGTCGGCAAACTGACCGGCGGTCTTGCCGGCATGGCCAAGGGGCGCAAGGTCCAGGTCGTGCAGGGCGTCGGCCAGTTTCTGGACCCGAACCATCTCGAAGTCGCGCTGGCGGACGGTGGCAGGAAAGTCATCAGGTTCGCGAAGGCGATCATCGCCGCCGGTTCGCAACCGATCGCGCTGCCGTTCATGCCCGACGACCCGCGCGTCGTCGACTCGACCGGCGCCCTCGAACTGCGGCAGATCCCGCCGCGCATGCTGGTCGTCGGTGGCGGTATCATCGGCCTCGAAATGGCCAGCGTCTATTCGGCGCTCGGTTCGCGCATCACCGTCGTCGAACTC
Organism: Pseudomonadota bacterium; assembly: GCA_029779435.1. Taxonomy (GTDB): domain Bacteria; phylum Pseudomonadota; class Gammaproteobacteria; order Burkholderiales; family Burkholderiaceae_E; genus JAKPAM01. The sequence continues at coordinate 1,249 of JAKPAM010000122.1, forward strand.
GGGGCGGTACTGATGCCCGGGGCCGACCGCGATCTCGTGAAGGTCTGGGAAAAGAAGAACGCCCATCGTTTCGACCGCCTCCTGCTCAACACCGGCGTCGTCGCCGCTGCGGCCAGTGCCGATGGCATCGAAGTCACCTACAGCAGCGACGAAAAAGAGCGCTTCGATCTCGTGCTGGTGGCCGTCGGTCGCTCGCCCAACGGTCGCAAGCTCGCTGCCGAGAAGGCCGGCGTCGCGGTCAATCAGCGCGGCTTCATTCCGGTCGATACGCAGTTGCGCACCAACGTTCCGCACATTTTTGCGATCGGCGACATCGTCGGGCAACCGATGCTCGCGCACAAAGGGGTGCACGAAGCGCACGTCGCCGCCGAAGCCGCGCACGGCGGCAAGCGCTGCTTCGACGCCCTGCAGATCCCGTCGGTCGCCTACACCGACCCGGAAATCGCCTGGGCCGGCAAGACCGAAGAGCAATGCCGGGCCGAGGGGATCACCTAC